>DAISHV010000097.1:0-5871 GCA_036822315.1 Bacillota bacterium
GGCATAAACCAACTTAACCATTTTATATCTTTCTTAAACGTGTTAGTTAAAAAGCGGTAGGGTTCAGCATTTGAGGGAACCGATCAGAAAAGGGAAGCCTCGTCCTCGTTCTGCCCGCAGGCGAGGAGAGGTTTCCTGCATCTTTTATCTTGCTAGCCTAAGTTCCGTCTACGGCCGCCAAGATCTTCAACTCCTTCGGCCGCGCTGTGTCCCATGATCAAACGGGCATAGAACCTCTATAGGGGAAAAGCCATGCCCTCCTTTCTTGATCCCGTTAACCGATTTCTCCGATTGCGATGGAACAATATCAGCCAGTCTAACTTAGGGTGGCTAATTCTTCGGGGAAGACGGCTTTCGTCCATCCCGGACGCCCCATCGCCCTTTCCCTTTCGGCGAGCGGGGCCCTTCTACCCCCGGTTAATTCCTTCGCACCCCCAGCCCGCGAGCCACGGTCCTTTTACATTTTCGAAAGGGAAAATAGAAAAGAAAAAATCAGAACTCTGGGCAAAGAAAGAAAATGGTCAGATTAATTATTTCAAAGGGTCTTCTTTGGGGAAGCAGCGCGGTTCGTAATGATAATGGTCCCAAAGATAGCACGTGAAGATCTGGGCGAGGAGATCGTGGCCCCGATCATTGGGATGGACACCGTCAGCGGTGTATTCATCCCCCCGATTATCTTGAGGGACCGGGAATATCCCGGTCAAATCCAAGGCGAAAATGCCATAGGTGTCCGCAGCCTCTTCGATGGCGGAGCAATATGCGCTTAGCGGCGCGGAAGTCTTCGACTGATCCCCGTTGAAACGCGGCATCGGAAGAACGAAAGCCAATTGCTCTTTCCGATAGCGTTTCAAGAGGCTTTCGCACAAAAGGGCCAAGGCCCCATAAAAAGTGTGGGGATCCTTGTCACCAAGTTTCCCTAATGCGACATCGCCAGATCCAAAATCGTTGGTGCCTCCGAAAACGAAGACAACGTCCGCTTTCGGATCAAGAATCGCTGACTGTTTCAAGAAATCTTGACCGTTCCCAGATGATTGCGGAGTAATCCTCGCCCCGTCAACCCCGTAGTTTTCTATCGTGAATCCCGCCATCTCTTCGAGTCGAGAACAAAAGTCATGTTTCTTGTCGCTCGCGCCACTTCCCGCGGTGATGTCATCACCCAAGAAGGCAATAATCGGCTCTTTGGTCTGTTCCATACCTTTTCGTCCTAATTCCTTTTCAGCATCGGGTTTGTTGAGGTAAATGCTACCCGCAAAATTCCGAAGATAAACCTGGAAACATCATAAAGCCCTTTCTCAAGGATGTCCAACCGATAGATTTCGCGACAAGCAAGGAGCTTTCTCAACTAATGTTTCTCTCTCGAGTAAGCTTAGGTCACGCTTAGAATTGTTTTATCCCTGGTCCAAGTTTTAAAAGGATTAATGAATCTCGATGGGGGTTGGCTTAGAAAATTCTTCTTCCCACCCACGAGGCCGAAAGCGTTTTTTCGAGGAAGAAAACGATTAATCTCATTCCCCGAAGACAACGCCCCAAACAAGGGCGTAGTGTCGTTTGTCTATCCCAAGGAAACACCTAAGATGTTATTATATTAGCCAATGATTACCGCTCAGGGCATAACGTATCAAATCGAAGAAGGGAAAACCACCGCCTGCGAGGATTTCTCTTTTAGTTCGGGCATCAATTACCTGAACTACCAGAAGAAGGACATCTATGACGTCCTTTCCTTTTCCTTCTCGTCGTTAACCGAAGGCTCTTTTGCTGTCGATGGGGTGTCCATCCAGCCCAGCGGGTTCGTCGGAGGATCGGCAAAGGTGATTAAGCTCGATGCGAATCACCTCGGTTCAATCACTTTGGTTTCTTTTTATAAACAGGATGACCCTCAAGCGAATTATCATTTCCAGAAACTCGCCACCGAATTGAAGACTTTAAAATCAAAGACGGAAACCGCAGAGGATAAGAAAGACAAGATTGCCCTGCTCATGACCGTCCTCTCACTCAATGACGTCTCTTATCTTCTTTTGAATCTCAACGATCCCCTGACCGCAGAGAATCGTTCTTTGTGGGTTGATGCCTTTGCGAATTACCCCGGATGTGTCTTTATCCTACTAAAAGCCTTCGAAACGGCCCCAGCAAAGAAAAAGGATTGGAAATCCATCCTTGCCCCTTCTTATCGCATCCCGATGGCCTTAGTGGCCTTCTTGTCGCTCTTTGTGATGTTCTATGGCCGCTCCCAGCAAATCAAAGGCTCTTCCGTTGGAACGTTGCTTATTGTCTTGGGCTGGCTTCTTATTGCTGGCAATATTGTTCTTTTGGTGCTCTTTGATAAAAAGAGAATCCAAGCCAAGACCACACGGAACGCTTTGACTTCTTGTGAGTTTTGGTCGGTGGCGTTTAATGCCTTTGGTGCCCCACTTGCATTAGGCGCGAGTTGGCTTCTCTCAGAGAAGATGACTCTTCTTTCTAAGGGTTTGTTTCAGGGCTCATCCTTGGCGATGGCGGTGCTTATGACATCGCTCTTGCTCTTATGCCCCCTTCTTGTAGGACATATCATTTTCTCTCATCGTGAATCTTCCAAGAAAGAAGACAATCCCATTCCTTCTTCTGAAACGAAATAACTCTCCACTTCAGGATCAGAAACTAAGCCCTTCCTCGCGTTTATCTTTTCGGTAAACGTCCGGTACCATCTCCAAAGCAACGATTATTTGTTCCGTGCACAAGAGCAAAGCACTTGTCTTCTCACTCCGAGGTAAATCGTCCAATTTCTATTGCGACAACGACAAGATAAGGAATTAATCCGTTTGTTTATGACTCTTCCCTTAAATTGATAGATAATTAGCTTATGAAATATGATTACCTTATTGTCGGAAGCGGTCTTTCCGGCGCGAGCATTGCTCGTTTATTGACCGACCAGGGCAAAAAAGTCCTCGTCCTTGAAGCGCGCGACCACGTCGGCGGGAACATCGCGACCCACGTCGAGGACGACATCGTCCTCCACGACTACGGCCCCCATATTTTCCATACCTCATACGAGGACGTCTGGGCCTTCGTCCAGCGTTATTGCACGATGCTGCCTTTCATTAACTCCCCCTTGGCCAACTACCGTGGCGAGTTCTACCATCTACCGTTCAACATGAACACCTTCCACGAGCTTTGGGGCGTCACCACCCCCGAAGAAGCGAAGACGAAGATCGCGGAGGAGGTCGCCAAAGAGCACATCGGCGAGCCGAAGAACCTCGAGGAGCAGGCCCTTTCCCTCGTCGGGCGGACGATCTACACCAAGTTGATCAAGGAATACACGGAAAAGCAATGGGGCCGGGATTGCAAGGAGCTGCCCGCCTCGATCATCAAGCGACTGCCCCTCCGCTTCACCTACGACAACAACTACTTCAATGACCTCTATCAGGGGATCCCCGATGGCGGCTACAGCGTTTTGATCGAACACCTCCTTTCCGGGGTCGAGGTCAAGCTCTCCTGCGATTACTTCAAGGACCGCTCCCACTGGGATTCCTTGGCCAAGGCCATCATCTTCACCGGCCGGATCGACGAGTTCTTCGCCTTCAAGCTCGGGCGGCTCGAGTACCGCTCGCTCCGCTTTGAGACCAAGAAGCTCCCGATTGAGGACTTCCAGCATAACCCGGTCGTCAATTACACCTCGCACGAGGTTTCCTACACCCGGGTCAACGAGCATAAGCACTTCGTCAAAGATTGCCCCAATAAGGCCACGACCATCATCACTTTCGAATACCCGGCCGCCTATAAGGAGGGCCTGATCCCCTATTACCCGATCGGAGACGAGAAGAACCTCGCTTTGGCCGAAGCGTATAAGAATCTGGCCAAAACCCATGAGAACGTTTATTTCCTGGGCCGGCTCGCCAACTACAAATATTTCGATATGGATGACACGATCAAGGAAGCCTTCAACCTTTTCGCCATGCTAAGAGGCGTTTAGCGAAAGAACGCTATTCCAAAGTCAAAAAAATAATGTAAAAACATTTTCGGTGATTACAAACGTTAATGTTAATTTAGTCCCGGCCAAAAAGATCTCTCGTAAAGACTTTGGCTTTTACATCATCTAAATCCGGCGAATAGCGATTCGCAATGACTAAATTGCTTTGATCTTTAAAATCCGATAAATTTCGATAGACTCGACTTCCAAAGAATGTATCATCTGCCAAGGTAGGTTCATAGACAATAATCTGAATCCCTTTCGCTTTAAGACGTTTCATGATTCCTTGAATGGAAGAGGCCCTAAAATTGTCACTGTTGGATTTCATCGTTAGACGATAGACCCCCACCACTTTATTGCAGGTCTTTTTGGGATCGTATCCGATTTTCCGAAGGATCTCCTCGGCAATGAAATCTTTCCTCGTTCTATTGCTCTCGACAATGGCTTCAATCAAATTTTCTGGGACATCACGATAATTTGCCAACAACTGTTTTGTATCTTTTGGCAAGCAATAACCACCATATCCAAAAGAAGGGTTGTTATAAAAAGTCTCAATGCGAGGATCCAAGCAGACGCCGTCAATAATAGACTTAGAATCAAGCCCCTTTGAAACAGCGTAAGTATCGAGCTCATTAAAATAGGCAACTCGCAAAGCAAGATAGGTATTTGCGAAAAGCTTTACCGCTTCTGCTTCAGTGGGTTTCATAAACAAAGTCGGGATGTTTTCTTTAATCGCACCTTCTTGAAGCAATCTGGCAAAAGTGTGAGCCATTTCAAGAGCTTCGGGATCCTCATCATCAACTCCAACGATTATTCTTGAAGGATAGAGATTATCGTAAAGTGCTTTCGATTCCCTTAAAAATTCTGGAGCAAAGAGAATTTTCTTGTAAGAATATTTCTCTTGCAAAGATTTCGTATAACCGACAGGAACTGTAGATTTAACAACAATAGTGGCGTTCCGGTTCACTTTAAAAACCGCTTCAATCACCGCTTCGACAGAAGACGTGTCAAAAAATTGTTTAACAGGATCATAATTTGTTGGCGTGGCGATAATAACAATTTCGGCATCTTTGTACGCCGCAGCCTGATCTAACGTTGCTGTCAAGTCAAGCTTTTTGGTCGATAAATATTCTTCAATTTCTTTGTCTTTAATTGGCGAAATTCTTTTGTTAATTTTATCAACCTTGTCTTGCAAGACATCGACAGCAGTTACTTTGTTATGCTGTGAAAGAAGGGTCGCTAAAGACAATCCAACGTATCCAGTACCCGCAACAGAAATTTTCATAAAATGTACCCCGATTCCTAAAATCAGACAAAGAACAAAACTCTTACACTCACTACTTCAAAGCATCAACAATATTTCTTGCCATATAGTCAATCACTTCATCGTTCATTCCTGGATAAACGCCGACCCAGAATAAACGATTCATGATTTCGTCCGTATTCTTCAAATCACCAACGGCCCGATAGGCTTTAGGATCGCCCCTGACAGCATCGAAACAGGGATGCCTTAACAAATTGCCAGAGAAAAGATTGCGAGTCTGAATGCCTTTGGACTCAAGATATCCCGAAACGGCATTGCGGTCATAAGGTTCTTTGACAAAAATCGTAAACCCAAACCAACTCGGCTTCGATCCTGGAAGAGGTTCTGGAAGAATGACTTTGTCCTTGATTGGCTGGAGATCCTTAAGCAAACGATCGTGGTTATGGCGTCGAATTTCGACAAACTGAGGAAGTTTATCAATCTGCGCGCAGCCCACTGCCGCCTGCATCTCGCTGGCCTCAAGGTTGTATCCGAATGTGGAATAAACGTATTTGTGATCATAGCCATGTGGCAAAGTGCCATAGTCACCATCAAAACGATGGCCGCAAGTATTGTCCTTGCCAGAGGGGCAAACGCAATCACGGCCCCAATCACGGAAAGATTT
>DAISHV010000098.1:0-5827 GCA_036822315.1 Bacillota bacterium
GCATGAAAAACCATTTGAATGTCGTCTTGTTCTCCCTCATCGCTGCGACCGGAGCTTCTTTGCTTGCGGGTTGCACCAGCACTCCGACTTCTTCCGATACCAGCAAGACGAGCACTTCGACTTCGAAAGCAACATCTTATGCCAATAACGGTAAAATCGGTCTCATTCTCATCGGAGACGAAACCGAAGGTTACACCAAAGCTCACATGGATGGCATGGCGGCCGCAGCAGCAAAGCTCGGCGTCACTGACCGTCTCATTTATAAAAAGAAAGTCCTCGAAGATTCGGGCTGCAAAACCGCGATTGACGATTTGGTCGCCAGCGATTGCGGCTTAGTCGTTTCCAATAGCTATGGCCATCAGGATTACATGAACCAAGCTGCCGAGACTTACCCCGAGGCGAAGTTCGTTGCGATGACTGGCGATTATGCGAAAATCTCCGGCAAAACCAACTTCAAAAACGCTTTCGTCTCGATTTATCAGGCCCGTTATGTCTCGGGCATCGTCGCCGGAATGAAACTTAAGGCTTTAGCCGATTCGAACAGTTTGGACACCACGTTCAATCAAGATGGCAATGGCAACTGGAAAGTCGGTTATGTCGGCGCCTTCCAATACGCCGAAGTCATTTCCGGATTCACCTCGTTCTATCTTGGCATCAAATCGGTCATCAGCAACGTCGTGATGGATGTGAGTTTCACCAATTCCTGGTTTGACATCGATAAAGAAGCCAGTGCCGCCGACGCTCTCGTCAAAAAAGGCTGCGTCATCATTGGCCAGCATGCCGATTCCACCGGCGCTCCGGGTAAAGTCGAAAGCTTACTTGGCACCACGCGTTCTGGCGATAAAAAATATGTTTGCTATTCGGTTGGCTTCAACATCGATATGACCACCGTGGCTCCGAATGCCGCGCTCACTTCGGCCATCAACAACTGGGAAGTCTATTACGAATACCTCTTTGGCCAATACCTCAATAACCAAACCATCGCGGATGATTGGTGCAAAGGCTACGATGCGGATGCGGTTGCGATTTCTCCGCTCAATAGCAAGTGCGTCGCCGATGGCACCCAAGCGGCCGTCGATAAAGCGATCGCGGGTATCAAAGCTGGTACGATCCAAGTTTTCAATACTGACAACTTCAAGGTCAGCAACGCAAAAGTCACGACTCACACCTTCAACCTTTCGAAGATTGATTACTCGACGGGATCAACCATCTATAAAGGCGACAGCGTTGAAACCATCAAGACGGACAACGGCATCACTTATTTCTCCGAGTCGACCTATCGGGCTGCCCCATATTTCGATTTGAAGGTTGATGGCATTACTTGGCTGAACTAATCGATTCGTCAACAAAGGAAGGGGTCAAAACCCCTTCCTTCTTTCGCTATTAAAAGGAGACTCATGGGAAAAATCATTGCCTTCAAACATCTCAGTAAATTCTTTGGGAACAATGCAGCCAATGATGATATTTCCTTTGAAATTAAGCCAGGAGAAATCCTGGCTCTTTTAGGTGAAAACGGTTCGGGGAAGACGACCTTAATGAACATGCTTTCTGGCATTTATTATCCCGACAGTGGCTCAATTGAGATCGATGGCAAAGAAGTCAAAATCACATCGCCGAAAGTCGCTTATGCCTATGGAATTGGCATGATCCATCAGCATTTTAAGCTGATCGATGTTTTTACCGCCAGCGAGAACATCGTGCTCGGAATGCCCGGTAAAGGCCCGTTAAAAATGAAAGAGGTCAACCAGCAAATCGCTGCCCTCTGCCAACAATATGGTTTTGAACTGGATCTCAACAAAAAAGTCTATGACATGTCCGTTTCCGAAAAACAAAAAGTCGAGATCGTGAAACTGCTTTATCGGGGAATGGATACCCTAATTCTCGATGAGCCCACCGCCGTATTGACCCCGCAAGAATGCGACATTCTTTTTGCCGTGCTCCGCAAAATGAAAGAAGCCGGCAAAAGTATCATTATTATCACGCACAAACTCTCTGAAGTCCTTTCACTTTCGGATGAAGTTGCCGTGCTCCGCAAAGGAAAACTAGCCACGATCATCGAAACGAAAGATGCGACGGAGGCCTCTTTAACCGATGCGATGGTTGGCGAGCATATCGAACTCCACATTGCTCGGGCTAACCCCATCCATCCCCAAGATGTCCTCGAAATCGACCACCTCACCACTCTAGATGAGTATGGCGTGAAAACATTGGATGATGTTTCCTTTACCGCTCGAAGCGGTGAGATTTTAGGCATCGCTGGTGTTTCAGGAAGCGGACAAAAAGCTCTTCTCGAAGCCATCGCTGGTCTCCAGAAAACCGAAAAGGGGTCCTCGATTATTTATCACTACAGCAAAGACCATCCCGAAGTGGAACGACCTGTCCGCGGCAAAAAACCGACCCCGCTTCCAGATGAGGCAGAACTCGTCGGTCTGAGCGTCAAAGAAATCAAAGAATTGGGCATTTCCCTCGCCTTTGTCCCCGAAGACCGCTTAGGCATGGGGCTGGTTGGCGACATGGATATGGTCAATAACATGATGCTTCGCTCCTATGAACATAGCAAAACACCATTCCTTTCTTATCGGGAACCCAGCGATCTCGCCAAAGAAGTGCGGGAAAAACTTCAAGTCAACACGCCTTCGATTAAGACCCCGGTCCGAAAATTGTCGGGTGGCAACGTCCAAAAAGTCTTGGTCGGACGGGAGATTGCTTCCTCGCCTCGCGTCTTAATGACCGCTTACGCGGTTCGGGGACTCGATATCAATACCTCTTACACTATTTACAACCTCCTCGATGAACAAAAGAGGGCAGGTTTGTCGGTGATTTACGTCGGTGAGGATATCGACGTGCTCCTCGAACTCGCCGACCGTATCCTCGTCCTTTGCGGGGGCAAGGTCACCGGAATTCTCGAAGCCCGCAAGACCAGTAAAAAAGAAATCGGCGCTCTGATGAGTGGAACGTCTTCGGAGGCTGCCCATGCTCTTTAATAAAGGAAATGGCGAACCCTTAATTCGTACCGTTAAGCGGAACGACCTCAATGGTTGGCAAAAGCTATTCGTTCGCGCCATCTGCGTTTCTACCGCCATCGTGCTCTGCATCATTCTTTTGGCCATCATCGGTCAAAAGAACCCCTTCCCTGCTGTCGATTACCTTTTCAAAGGCTCGTTTCAAAACAAATACAAGTTCCGCCAAAGTTTGGAAGAAATGGTACTTTTGCTCGGCGTTTCCGTGGCTTTGGCACCCGCTTATCAAATGCGATTTTGGAACGTCGGGGCCCAAGGGCAAATCCTCATGGGTGCGATGGGGTGCAGCCTCGTGATGATTTATGGTTCTTACCTTCCCAGTTGGCTCGTCATCATTCTAAGCTTACTTACCGCGATGCTTTTCGGGGGCATTTGGGGTCTCATCCCTGCCTATTTCAAGGCGAAATGGAACACTAATGAAACCCTCTTCACTTTAATGATGAATTACATCGCCATTCAAATCGTTTCTTTTGCGACCTTAAACTGGAAAGGTGCGAACTCTTCGATGTCGATTATCAATGGTTCCACCAAAGTGGGTTGGCTACCCACCATCGGGGGCAACGCGGTGATTTTGCCTTTAATCATCGTGCTTATTTTGACGGTGGCGATGACAATTTATCTCCGTTATACCAAACAAGGTTATGAGCTCCAAGTCATCGGCGAAAGTCTCAATACCGCTCGCTATACTGGCATCAAGGTTTCTTGGAGCATTATGCGGACGATGATCATTTCTGGTGCCTTGTGCGGTTTGATCGGCTTCATCTATGTCGCCGGAATCGACCATAAAATCTCGACGGACACCTCTGGCGGCTATGGTTTCACCGCCATCATCGTGGCCTGGTTAGCAAACTTTAACCCCTTGATGATGATTGCATTCTCTTCGCTCATCGTCTTCTTGGATCGGGGTGCCGTCAACCTCAATAACGTCGGCTATGCTCCCGCTTTGAATGATTATTCTTGCGAGATTCTCGTCTTCGTCTTCATCATTTGCATCATGCTTTCCGAATTCTTCATCCGCTACCGCTTATTGTGGCGAACGCCCATCAAAAAGACAGCCACGATTAATGACGAAGTGAAAATCATCAATCAAGATGAAGTAAAAGGAGGAGAACGCCATGAGTAGTTTTATTGCTTGGATGGTAACCTCCGTAATTTATGGCACCATCATCATGATGGGAGCCTTGGGCGAAACGCTTACCGAAAAAGGCGGTCATCTTAATCTCGGGGTGCCAGGCATCATGTACATCAGTGCCTTCTTATCCTACTATGCGACCTTCTCTTACGAAAATACCTCCGCAAATCCCAATCCTTTTATCGTTATTCTCATTTCTATCAGCGTCGCATTTACCGTCGGGGCGTTCTTTGGTGGTGTCTATTCGCTCATGTGCGTGACGTTTAAATGCAACCAAAACGTCATGGGTTTATTGCTCACGACCTCTTGCGTGGGTTTTTCCAAATTCCTTTCGTTTGCAGTCGGCATTGAAACCTCTTCAAAAGCCTCCTTCAGCGGCTCGGTCTTCAACACGGTGATCCCTGGCATTTCTTCCATCCCTTTTATCGGCCCGGTTTTCTTTGGCTATGGTTTCATGGTTTACCTAACCATCCTAATCGCCATCGGGATGGACCTTTATCTTAAAAAGAGCCGAAGCGGTTTATCGCTTCGCTCCGTCGGCGAATCCCCCGCCACAGCGGATGCCGCTGGTATCAACGTCAACCAATACAAATACTATTCGACCATGATCGGGTGCGGAATTTGCGGCTTAGCGGGCATGATTTATGTTTTGCAGTTTGGAAATGGTGTTTGGAGTACCAATAACAATATCGAAGCGATTGGCTGGCTCGCCGTCGCCCTTGTCATCTTCACGAGTTGGCACCCGATTCGCCTCATTTGGGGGTCGATCCTCTTCGGCATCCTTTTCTGGGCCTACAACTATTTGCCGTCCTTGGTGAATTTCGCTTCGTTCACGGGATTATCCGAACTGCTCAAAATGCTCCCTTACATCGTCACGATTATTATCTTGGTTATCAATAGCGCCAAACGGAAAAAAGAGAACCAACCCCCTGCCTCCTTGGGCATCAATTATTTCCGAGAGGAGCGATGAAAAGCACTTTCATCAAAAAAGAATGAACCTTGCCGGCACAATACGTTAAAATAAAAAACTAGAAAAGAGGAGATAGTCATGGATTTATCTCAATATCCGAATGCCACTTTGCTGAACCATCCTTTACTCAAGCACAAAATCACGCTTTTGCGCGAGAAAAATACGCCGACGAGCGTCTTCCGCCCCTTGGTGAAAGAAATCGCGATGCTCGAGGGTTACGAAGTCTTGAAAGATCTTCCGACCGAAGACATCGAGATCGAAACTCCGATTGAAAAAACCACCCAGCCGACCGTCAGCGGCAAGAAAATCTGCTTCGTACCGATTCTCCGGGCTGGTATGGGTATGGTCGATGGCTTCTTATCGCTCTTGCCGACTGCTCATTGCGGGCACATTGGCTTATATCGCAACGAAGTGACCCATCAACCGGTTGAATACTATTGCAAGCTTCCGGCGGGCTTAGCCGACATGAACATCTATCTTCTTGATCCGATGCTCGCGACTGGCGGAAGTGGTATTGATGCCGTGAAAATCCTCAAGAAACACGGCGCGAAACACATCACCTTCGTTTGCATTATTGCTGCTCCGGAGGGCGTCAAAGCCTTCTGCGAAGAAAATCCGGATATCCCTCTCTACTTTGGCGCTTTAGACCGTTGCTTAAACAAAAACGCCTACATCTGCCCGGGTCTCGGGGATGCAGGCGATCGA
>DAISHV010000099.1:0-5817 GCA_036822315.1 Bacillota bacterium
GGTATCCGTCGCGGCGGAAGTCGGGGTCGTCGTATAATAATCGACGCTTGGATTTCGGAAGCTATCGAAGGTCACGTAAGCGGTATCCCCATATTCTTCGTAACTATCAGGTTGGTCTTTTTTATAGAGCGCTTGATAAACGGCTTTGCGGGCTGTGGGGAAGGCATAACGAATCAAGAGATATTCATCGTAGTTGGTGAAGGGATCGTCTTGTCCGCCTTGATCGCCGCTAAGGCGTCAGATCCCGCATAAGCGGATGCCATCTTGAGCGAGGAATGGAAATCGGCAAGGTCGGCTGTGATGATCTTTTGCATTGTCGTATCGGCCACCACGGGGTCGCTCGAAAGGAGGCCTTCATTGCGACCGGCTTGCGTGAGAAAGGTATCGAAATCACTGATGCGGTGGTCTTCTTTTAAGCCGTATTGGATATCCATGAGCATGGCAAACTCATCGCGGGAGAACTGTGCCATTTCTTCCGAACGATTGCCTTTTTGTGCTTCGTAGAAAGAGGCGACCATCGTGCTGTTCTCTTGAAGATTGGCCCCGGTCATAAAGAGGGCGATGCCATTAGAGATACAAATAACATTGCGGCCCGCAAAAACGGTGTCTGATAAGGTTTGGAGCGGGACGTACCCTTTGCCGTCTTCATAATACATCGGAATCTTATCTTTCTTGAGATCGAGGGTCATGTCGGTGCCGTTGCGGTTGTAGTCAAGGCCGTCTTTGATGCAAGAGCGAAGGTACTTGGGAGCCCCCTCACCAGTCGTTCCAAAGGTGCTGATCAAGTTCAAGTCGCTTTGCGTATCGTGGTCGGCGAAGAAAAGATCGTAAGTGGTGTACTTCACGCAGTGATTCGCAAAATCAAAGACAATTTTTCCCGTGTTCCCGGTACGACCGAAAGTGATTTGCTGACCATTCGCGCTGACGGTTGCATCGGTTATGATCCGGTCCATGAGACTCTTGGCGTTATTGAGACAAACAAAGGGGACATCGCCATAACCATTGAGGAAATAAAGCATCTCCTGCTGGGTTTCTGTGCCGTTTTCGACGTCAACATAAAGCGTGACTTCTTTGCTTTTTAGGGCTGAAGTTGAAGACACGGATTGGGCTGAAGAATAGGACGAAGAACTTGAAGAGGAAGCGACATTGCTCAAAGATGAAGAGACGGCGCTCGCACTCGAACTGGCTGAAGAGCTCGAGCTTGAACTCGGACTTTGACCGGCGTAAGAGGCGAGCGAGGTGAGAGCAAGAACCATGAAGAAGGCAAAATTCTTTTCATAAGAGTCCTTTCAAGATGGACAGGGAATTCCTCATTCCATCATCTTGATTATAGACGCGGTCTTAGGAGCAGAAAAAAGCAAAGATACAGATGTGAAACTTGGGGGAATGAAAAGAAAGTCCTTGGCGCTAAGCCAAAATGGGTCCAAGTGTTGCCTCAAAATAGATTTCAAGTTCTTCTGGCGTTTCTTTCATGCCGTCATGAATCCAATAGGACAGGATGTTTAAAAATCCCGAAACGACGCTTTCGGCGAGAAACGAAGTGGGAATTGCAGGGTTTTTGAAATGAAGCTTATCTCCAAAATAGTCGATTAACCGTTTCTTTAAGTGCTCAAAGAATAAGGCAGAAGAAGAGGATGAGAGAAGTTCGGAGTACAAGGGGGTCGTTTTGACATGATAGGCGAAATGAGCCAATTGTTCTTTGAGGGTAAAGGATTCGCTGTGTTCGTGGTTTTCTCCTTTTCCTTGGGTAATGAAGACGTGGTCGAAGAGATCGTCGGAGATGCTATTTAACAGGTCATCTTTCGTTTCGAAATGCGAATAAAAAGTTGAGCGGCCCACATTGGCTAAGTCGATGATTTCTTTGACGGTTATTGCCGAATAACTTTCCTTTAAAAGCAAGGAAGCAAAGGCGGAATAGAGCGCTTCACGGGTTCTTTTTTGTCGTCGATCCATATCTTCCTTTCTGGACAAAAGCATCCTTTTGTTCATTAGTGGAGCAAACGTTGCTTTTGCGTATGTTAACTCTGTTACTCACCCATTAAACTCTTATCGAACAAAATGTTCAATAACGGATGAAACGTTCGATGAAACGACTACTCAATTGGCATCAAAAACATCAATCTCTTCTCCGGGTTATCCGGACAAGCTTAGGCGGGGCTGGATTATTGACCTCGTTGATTTTTTCTTGGTGTGGACACACCGATCTTTTGCCCTTCGATCTAGCTTGGTTTGCGATTATTCTTTGTGGTTTGCCCATCGTCATTGGCGCCTTGATCGGCTTAATCCGCGATCACGATGTCACTGCCGATGTCTTGGTTTCTTTAGCCCTTGTCGGTTGCCTATGTTTACAAGAATATGGAGCCGCCGGCGAGGTTGCCTTTATTATGGAATTGGGCACGATTTTGGAGGATTTCACCGCGGGGAAGACTCGAAAAGGAATTGAAAGCCTGATCAAAATGTCCCCTAAAGAAGCCCGAAGAATCAAAAATGGCATTGAAGAAAGCGTTCCTGTTGAAACCGTCAGTCTTGGAGAAAGGATTAAAGTTCTGCCGGGGGAAGAGATTCCGATTGACGGAATCTTGAAAAAAGGGGTTTCCTCGGTTGATGAAAGCGCCTTGACTGGCGAGGCTCTACCGCTGGAAAAGACGCCGGGGGCGAAACTCTACAGTGGCACATTGAACTTATCCTCTTCCTTGATTTATGAAGCGACTTCGTTAGCTCGGGATTCTTCCTTTCAACGAATCGTGGCGTTGGCAAAAGAACAGGATAGCAAGAAAGCGAAGATCATTAAAAAAGCGGACAAATGGGCGGCTTGGATGGTTTTGGTGAGTTTCTTGACCGCCTTAGCGACCTGCTTAATTTATTATGCGGTAACGAAAGATTTTAATTTAGGCTTTCGTCGTGGGGTTACGGTCTTGGTGGTTTTCTGTCCTTGCGCTTTCGTTTTAGCAACGCCGACGGCAGTGATGGCTGGAATTGGAAACCTGACGAAGCACCGCATTTTGGTACGGAGTGGTGAGGCGTTAGAACGGGTGGCGGAATGTGATTATATCGCCTTAGACAAGACCGGCACTTTAACGGAAGGCAAGGCTCGTGTTGTGGCGTTTGTTGTGACGGGAGAAAGCGCTCGGCGTGAGGAGTATCTTGCTTTAGCGGTCAGCATGGAAAAAAGCTCTTCGCATCCTTTAGCGGAAGCCATCATCGCCTTCGCACCAAACATTTCAGTTCTATCCTTCGACAACCTAGAGACCCTCCCAGGAAGAGGTGTCCAAGGAACCTATCATTTACACCACTATTTTCTTGGCCGAAAAGAAGGCGATTTCCCCAGCGAAGAGAGCTCCTATTGCGCTGAGGGAGATTCGATCGTCGAACTTTATGAAGACGGCCAGTTTGTCGCATTTTTCGCTCTTAGCGATACCCTTAAAAGCGAAGCGCCAATCGCCATCAAACGGTTAAAGGGAATGGGCATCACTCCAGTTTTGCTCACCGGGGACCGCGAAGGAAGCGCTAAGAAAGTTGCCTCTTCTTTAGGGATTGAAGAAGTTCGTTATTCTCTTTTGCCCGAAGGCAAAAAAGAGGCAGTCGCGAAAATCGAAGCCTCGGGTCACCATTGCTTAATGGGTGGTGATGGAATCAATGATGCTCTGGCTTTAAAAGAAGCTCACGCTTCCTTTTCGATGGGCTTAAAGGGTAAAGAAATTGCTATTGAGAACAGCGATGTGGTATTGGTAAAAGACGAGATTGACGAAGTGCCCTATCTTTTGGATATGGCCAAACGAACCTTAAGAAAAATCAAGATTAACATCATTCTTTCCATGGTGATTAATGCGGTGGCCGTTTCTCTTTCGATTGCTGGAGTTCTCGATCCCGTGAGTGGCGCAATTTTTCATAACGCTGGATCTTTGACGGTTGTTTTGAACTCTCTTTTGCTTCTCTTCCACCGCGAGGGGAAGGACCAATAATCTTTTGCGCTATTCCATTCGGAAATGGCTCTTTTTGTTTTCTTTGATTAGAATAAAAGAAAGATAAAGGTATCACCATGGCTTTGTGCATCAAAGAACAGGTCTTCTCAAGCGTCAAAAAATACACCATCACCGATGAAAGTGGTCAACTTCGCTATACAACCGAAGGTCGGGCCAAAGGGCAGTTCATTGTCGTCGGGAATCAAATTCATATTTTTGATCCCTTAGGGAATGAAGTTGCTTTTGTTCATAAGGTACTTTCTTTTTTTCACCCGAAATACGAATTGATCATTCATGGTGAAAAGAAAGGGGCGATCATAGCAAAAACCTCCATCTTTCATCCGCGATATCTTGTGGATTTTATGTCCTACCGCATCGATGGCAAAATCCTTGGCTGGCATTTTGATATCTATCAGAAAGATCGTTTAGTTGCCCAGGTCGAACCTCAAATGATATCAATTGGGTCGATTATTCATCTTTCTTGTCCAAACCCCGAAGACGAACTGCCTTCCTTGCTCTTGGCGATTGCGATTGATCTCATTGGTCTTTGTACGAATATTGGCTTTGATTTTAATTGATTAATCTTTCTTTTTAAATTCGAGTATCGTCCTAAAAAGTGCAAAGGAATTGGAGATTGCAAAGCCTGAAAAAGGCTATCATTTTTCTTTGGAGTCATTAAGAAGGAAGCTTCTTAATGGAGGAGGAACTTATGAGTTTCATTAGAAAAATGTTTCAGCCGAAGAAAATGTCATGTGCCTTGGTCTTGTTCGCCTGCGCCCTTTCGCTTGGTGTGATGAGTTCGTGCGGCACAACGAATGAAAAAAAGATTGGAATCGCTTGGCGAAGTGATTTGGACTCGGAATTCTATACCAACATTGTGACCGCCATTAAAGAAGCGGGCGGAACGCCTTATCTTTTGTCCCAAGGGATTTCAACAGATTTGAAATACACCGCCGATCAAAAGGTAGCCGATAGTTGCGTGGACGAAAATGGCATTTTGCAAGTCAACTATGCTCAAGCAATTCGGGCCTTTGGCTCGTCGCATTCCAACGCCAAAGACTTGATTGGCAGTTTCAAAGCGGTCGTGTTTACGGGTGGAGAGGATATCTCACCGAGCTTATTAGCCACCCCAGTTGCTTGGCATGGAATCGAAAAAGAAAAAGACTATAACGCCACCCGCGACGTTTCAGACTACGTCACGATGTCGTATTGCGTTGAGAATCATTTGAAGGTCATGGGCTTTTGCCGTGGGATGCAGATGTCGGGCGTCTTCTCCGGCGCTACGGTTATTCAGGATATTCCGACCTATTTCACAAGCTTAGGCTTAACGTACAACTATGAGCATCGCAATGAAAAGGTCGGAGATAATTATCGGGATTACGCCCCGCACGATGTGAGTGTTAAAGAGGACAGCAGGCTTTACAAGATCGCCGGAACGAAGAATCTTGAGAAAGTGCCTTCTTGGCATCACCAAGCGCTTCAAAGCGTGGCGAATACCCAATTAAAAGTGACGGGAACGACATTGACCGACGGAGTGGAGATGATCGAAAGCATTGAACGCCTTGATAAAACCTATAAGATTGGGCTTCAATTTCATCCCGAAGCGGCTTTAGTGAAGAATCTCAATAATGTTGCCAACAAAGGCAATTACATGAGCTCCGATATGGCGCTTAAGTTCTTTAAGTCTTTAGTGAACGATTAATGAGTCGCGTTGTTATCTGGCATCGTCGAGACTGAGGAATCGTTTATTTGCTTGGATTTGGCTAATTCAAGTTTCTTTGTGTTTTTTTAATATTCCAAAATGAAGCCAGAATCAAAAGGATGATAGACAAGCCTAATGGGACCCACCAATAAA
>DAISHV010000100.1:0-5630 GCA_036822315.1 Bacillota bacterium
AAGATCAGCGATTTCTTCGATGATCATTTCTGGAACAGCAACTTCTGGCTCTATTGGCAAACGATGTTTGCCTTCCAGCGCTGGAGCAGCGCTTTGGAAATGAAGCGGTATTTGCAGAGATATTGCCATCACATTGACGGCTTGCCCGATTTCTCCGCTCTTCGCTTCACCAAGTACAACCAATACGAAAGCATGATTTTGCCCTTGCAGGAATACCTCCAAAAGCATGGGGTGGATTTCCAATTTGGCATCGAAGTCGAGAATGTCGTCTTCGCTAAAGAGGGCGATAAGAAAGTGGCTAAGCAGATCCTTTATAAGAAGGATGGAGCGGAAGCGAGCATCGACTTAGTGGAAGATGATTTGGTCTTCATTACGAACGGCTGCCCGACCGATACCTCGTGCTATGGCTCGCAGAACGAAGCCCCCGATTTATCGAAGTTGAAGAACGGACAAGGCGAAAGCTGGGATATGTGGCATCGGATCGCTGAACAAGACGAAGCGTTTGGCCATCCGGATGTCTTCTGCACCCATGAGCCTGAGTCGAACTGGATGTCCGCCACGATCGACCTCAAAGACGACATCGTCATGTCCTATATCAAAGCGATTTGCAAACGCGATCCTCATTCTGGCAAAGTTACGACCGGTGGAATCGTCACGGTTCGCGATAGCCAAGATGGCTGGTTCTTATCCTGGACGATCAACCGTCAGCCGCAATTCCATTCGCAGCCGAAGAACGATGTCTTGGTTTGGGTCTATGGTCTTTACACCGATAAAGCCGGCAATTACATCAAGAAGCCGATGAAGGAGTGCACGGGCATCGAGATCGCCGAAGAGTGGCTTTACCACATCGGCGTGCCCACCGAGAAGATCGCCGAATATGCTGAGAAGCACATGAATACGACAACGTGCTATATGCCGTATATCAACGCCTTCTTCATGCCCCGTCACGTTGAAGATCGGCCCTTGGTCGTACCGAAGGGCGCAGTGAACTTCGCCTTCATTGGTCAATTCGCTGAAACTCCGCGCGATACGATCTTCACGACCGAGTATTCGATTCGCACGGGCATGGAAGCCGTCTATACCTTAATGAATGTGGACCGGGGCGTGCCGGAAGTTTGGGGCAGCGTCTATGATGTCCGCGAACTCATGAAAGCCGCTTATTACGCGGTCGACAAGAAGAGTTTAAAGGAACTTCATTTGACCCCCGTCGAAAAGATTGCGCTCCGCAAAGTCCTGAAGAAAGTCAAGGGGACCGATGTGGAGAAACTCCTCCGCGATGAGCATCTGATTTGAGCCGTTAAGAAGATTGAGAAGCAGCCGCCACAAACAAGCGACTGCTTTTTCTTTGACTTATTTTTCTTCGATGCTATTTTGACAATTTGATAAAAATACAACGGATCTTCTAATGTTTTAACGATTACGAATTGCATTTTTGGAAGCGCTTTCCTATAATAAAAGACGATAAAGATCATAAAAAGGGAAAGGAGCCTTTTATTATGAAACACAAAATTAGTTTGCTTTTGACAATAGGAGCCTTAGCTTTTGGTGCGACAGCAGCTGGACTCGTTGAAGCAAAGAGCGCACAACTCGCTAAAGCAGAAGATGCCAAATCAACTGGCGTTTATTTAACAGGAAGTTTTACTTCTTGGAACGACACGGATTTGATGTACATTAAAACCGGAACTACCTATCAATATTACCTTACAAGGTCAATGGCTTCAGGTGACACGTTTAAGGTTCACGACAAAGACCATGATGCTTGGGTCAATTCTCTTGATGCTTCCATCTCTGCGACTTTGTTTAGTGTTCAAACGAGTGGTGATTACAATGTTATTTGTAATACCGCCGGTCTTTATAAGGTGTCATACACTTACTCCAATTCTTCAACTCGTTGGATTTCTTCGATTGAAGCCATTGCTTCCTATACGGTTTCGGAGTATGCGGTAGTTGATGGAACGGCAGAAGCCACAGTTGCTCGAACAGAAAACGCCGATCCCTCCGCCACTTTTACCCCAGCATCTCTCCATCGAACAAATTTCGTTTTTGGTGGATGGTATACGGATCCCGCTTGCACGGCGGCCTATACCGCGACGACATTAACCGGTGATACCACTCTTTACGCGAAATATACGACTGCCGCTTCGACCAAGAAAGTTTATTTTGGAGCCAGTGGTTGGACAGATGTTTATGTTTACACCTTTGGAACCAGTGAAACTTGCGGGGCCTTCCCGGGAACCAAAATGGCCGCGACTGCGGCGGTTACGAATGTGAATTTCCAAAGCAAAGGTCTTTATTCTTATGATGTTCCTTTCGGAACTGGTGGCGATACGAACATTATCTTCAGCAACTATTCGGGAACGACAAAAATTGCTCAAACAGCCGATCTTGTCTTAACTGATAGCGTCTATTACGCTTCGGATTCTGCTAAAGACTATGCTGGTAGCGCTGATCTTTATAACGCTGCGAACTGGGTTAAGACAATCGCAAGGGCGGTTGCTTCCGCGACCAACGCCAGCGTTTGCTCAATTTCAAAAGAAGATGCCACGGCCGATGTTGCTCTTTACAAGGGCTATTCCACGGATGCTCAAACCGCAATTAATGGTGCCACTCTTTACACCTGGAAAGACATTAACAGGGTCGACACCGAAAAATTGGATGTGAGTTTTGCAGCGATCTACGCTCAGCTTGATAAGATTTCCACGGCTTTGACTTCTCCGGCTGCCGGCGTTGTTCTCGACAATAACACCACCCCGGTTCTTGTGATGGTGATCTCGCTCAGTGTTGCCGCCCTTGCGGCTGGTGGTCTTTGGATGAGCCGCCGCAAAGAGCACTAATTCTTCTTCAGTGTCGACGGGAGTTCCTTTTCCCCTTAAGGAACTCCTTTTTTCTTCCTCTTAACGTATGCCGCGAGGCCTAGAAATGCTATGATAATAAGGTAAGGGCTCGGGGAGGGGTTTTCTATCGTGGATACGGCAACTCCGAACGTTTCTGTAACGAAAAAATCTTACGCCAGCGTCTCCCTTCTCCGTTTGGTGGCGATTGCCCTGGTGTTCACTTTCCATATCTTTTATTTCGGCACGGAGGTCGATCAGTATCCCTGGGTCTATCTTTTTTCTGGGGCGGTTCAAACGTTTTTCTTTTTGTCGGGTCTTCTTTATTCGAAACGACGCCATTTTGATTCAGGGTTTTATTATCGGGAAGGCCAGAAGCTATTCGGACCATGCCTCGTTTATTTCGTCGTCTTGATTCTGGTTGATCTTGGCGAAATGTCGCGAGAAGGGGAAGCCTTGAATTTCCTGAACGTCAAAATGACGATGGGCAATTTTTCTCCGAACGGGGTTTATAACATTCAGTTCGGCAATCTTTGGTTCTTGCCCGCTCTCTTCGTTTGCTATCTTCTTACCCCGCTATTGGCCAAGATTGCGACGAAGAGCCAAAAACTTTTATTGATCCTGACGCTCATTGAGAATGCGGTGGAAGCTACCTTGATGGTTTTCTTCGGCTTCCCCGGAATCGGAATCCCTTATTTATGGGGTTACCTCCTAGGGGGCAAGGACTTTGAGGGGGAGTTTGAACCCGCAAAAAAGAAAAATGTCTTCTTTTTCCTTTGGCCCTGGCTCGCTTTAGCCCTCCTAGTGGCCTGGAATTTTTCTTCGCCCCTATTGAGTGGCACATGGCATTGGGTCGTTTATTATACGAATGGTCCCCTGAAATCTGTCTTTGGCATCCTTTTTGGCATCGCTTTCTTGAGGTCGACGCGTTTCCTCAATAAGAACAATGAACCTCGCCTTCTCAAGAGTGCGGGCAACCTCGTCTTCTGGATTTATCTCGTTCACGAAAGCGTCATGACGGGATTCTTCAATCCTTTGCTTCAGGCAAGTTCTTTTGCTTTGGGGATCATCTATTCTTTATTAGCGAGTATCGTTCTTTCGCTTCTTTTGAAGTTTCTCGATGATTATCTTAAATACTTTATCGCTTCCGCCCATAATGGGGGTCAGCCTTTGGCTTTATGATAAGAAGAAAAGAAAACGTCCGGGATTTTCTCCCGGGCGTTTGAAGATCGGATCAGATGATTTTCGTTTCTTCTTCCAAAGCGGATTCCGCATCAGCTTTCTTGTGGGCATCGAACTTCTTGCGTTCGGAAGTGTCCAAGATCCGTTTTCTCATGCGGATGGCGTGCGGAGTGATTTCGACCAGTTCGTCGAGGTTGATGTAGTCGAGGCAAGCTTCGAGCGACATCTTGCGAGGAGCCTTGAGGACAATCATCATTTCTCGCGTGGAGGAACGGACGTTGGTCATCGGCTTCGTCATCGTGCAGTTGACCGCGAGGTCGACCGGATAGCGATGTTCGCCGACGATCATGCCTTCATAGCAGAGATCGCCCGGAACGATGAACATCGTGCCATGTTCTTCGACTTTCTGAAGGGCATAAGAGGTCGCTTCGCCTTTGTCGGTTGAGACCAAGACGCCGATATTGCGTTCACCCACTTCGTGTTTGAAGAGCGGACGGTATTCTTTAAAGGTGTGGTTGATGATGCCATAGCCTTTCGTCATCGTGAGGAAGTTCGAGACGAATCCGAGTAATCCGCGCGAAGGAATCACGTAGATTAAACGGGTGGTCATCCCATTATCATCCATCGAGACGAGCTGCGATCCGCGGTTGCCGAGGGTCGTCATCATATCGCCGACGAATTCATTGGGGACATCGAGTTGAAGATCTTCGTAAGGTTCGCACTTCTCACCATTGATTTCTTTGATGATGACTTGCGGTTTGCTGACTTCGAGCTCGTAGCCTTCGCGGCGCATGGTTTCGATGAGGACGCCAAGATGGAGTTCGCCCCGTCCCGAGACCACCCAAGTTTCGGTGTTGGGGATCCGGCGGTATTTGAGCGAAACATCGCGCTGAGTTTCTTCGAAAAGACGTTCTTCAATGACCCGAGCGGTCACGAGTTTGCCATCTTGTCCCCGCATCGGCGAGGAGTTGGTGCCAAATTCCATCTGCAAAGTCGGCTCATCAACCCGGAGGGCGGGAAGAGGATCGAGCTTTTTCGGATCGCAAACCGTATCGGAGACGCCGATATCCGTCAATCCGGCAATTCCGCAAATATCGCCCGCTTCAACGTGGTCGACTTCACTGCGGTTCATGCCATAGAAGGTATAGAGCTTCATGACTTTGAAGTTGCTGACCGAACCATCCTTGCGGACATCGCTTAAAGAGTCGCCGACATGAATGATGCCCCGACGGACGGTGCCAATGCCAATACGACCGACGAAATCGTTATAGTCCAGTAGGGCCGATTGCCATTGGAACGGGCCATTGGGATCGCATTTCGGTGCGGGAATCTTAGCTAAGATCATATCGAAAAGGGGTGCCATGCCCGGCTTTTGCGTCGCCGGGTCCGGCGAAAGAGAAGAAGTGCCGTTGAGCGCGGAAACGTAAACGATCGGGAAATCGAGTAAATCATCGGGGGCGCCTAATTCGATGAAGAGGTCGAGGACTTCGTCCACGGCTTTCTTCGGATCGGCGTTCGGGCGGTCAACCTTGTTGATAACAACAATCGGTTTAATGTGATTTTCGAGGGCGTTTTTCAAAACGAAGCGGGTCTGCGGCATCGTGCCTTCATAGGCAT
>DAISHV010000101.1:0-5615 GCA_036822315.1 Bacillota bacterium
CTTCATTGTCTTTTTCAACCGATCTGAGAGCATTTCTTCCATGCCTGTCTCCTCGTTTCTTTCCGAAATTATAAGGCTGACTTGTCCTTTTGGGAAAGAAAAAGGCGCCCTCGGAAGGGCGCCTAAGCTTCTGGAGGAATTACTTCACCGATCCGAAGAGATCGTTGAAGGCCTCGCTCATCGTCGGATGGGTGTAGATCATGTCGCGGAGATCCTCATAAGGAATATGATGATCCATCGCGAGTTTGATCAAGTTGATCATTTCGTAGGACTCCGCGCAATAGAGATGAGCCCCCAAGATTTCGTGAGTCGATTTATCGACGATGACTTTGAGCAAGCCGTTCGTCTGGGAGAGAATCCCCGCCTTCGGAATCGCCATCGCGGGCAATTTGCCCACCAGGATTTCGCCTTTGGCCCGGGCGTCTTTCTCCGCTAAGCCAATCCGAGAGAAAGCCGGATCGATAAAGACGCTATAAGGTACGGCGCCTCGATTGAGGTTCGTCCTTTTGCCCCCTAAGAGGCTAGCGAGAACAACCCGCGAATCATCAAGAGAAATATAGGTGAACTGAAGCCCGCCCACCACATCGCCGACCGCGTAGATATTCGGAACGGTGGTTTGGTTATGCTCATTGACCGCCACCGCGCCCCGCTCCGTCAGTTTGACCCCGGCATTTTCAAGAGCCAAGCCTTCGACGTTCGGCCGACGGCCGGTCGCGACGAGAACCTCATCGCTCTCAAAGCTGACTTCTTTCCCATCGATCACGGCATGGGTCGTGACGATTCCGTCTTTTTCCTCAAAGGATTTCGTGGTGACGGACTTATAAAGCTTGAGGCCCCGTTTGGTGAAATCGGCTTCGATGGCCGCCGCCAATTCCTCGTCCTCCCGGGCTAAGAAAGTCGGCTCGACCTGGAGCATGGTGACTTCGCTTCCGAAATTGAGGAACATCGAGGCGAATTCCAATCCGATGTAGCCACCTCCGACAATAAGGAGGTGATGCGGAAGATTCTTTCGCTCCAAAAGGGTCTCACTCACATCGATATTCTTCGAATGAATGCCCGGAATCGGCGGAATAAACGGCCGAGCGCCGGTATTGATGATGATCGTCTCGCCCTCATAAGTCACCCCATTGGCAACAACGTGGTGAGCATCGGCGAAAGAAGCCTTGCCGTCAATCACCTTGATCAAAGGGTTATCGGCAAGCTTGTGATAATTCTTATCACGCAATTTCCCCGTCAAAACCCCCTTCTTTTCAATCGCGGATTGATAACGGGCGTTCCGTTCGTCATAGCTTCCGCCCAATTTCGCGCTTAAAGCGGCTTGCTCCACCAGGGCTTTGGTGGGGATGCAAGCCACGTTGATGCACGTTCCGCCATACATTTTGGGGCTTTCTTCAAAAAGAATGACCGAATGGCCTTTCGCGGCTAAGGTCGCGGCTAAGGTTTTTCCGCCTTTTCCGAAACCGATGATGAGATATTCTGCTTGATTCATACAAGAGTTCTCCTTCCGTCATTAAGGTGATACAAAAGGGTAATTTCGGCAAGGAAGATGCACCGAAGAGAAACGTCAGCGGATCGAGATATCGTCGATTTCTTTCAGCTCTTCCGCGGTGAATGTGGTGTTTTGTAAGGCTTTGATGTTATCGAGGATCTGGGCGGGCTTGCTCGCCCCAATCAAAACCGAGGTGACTTCCGGATGGGAAAGATCCCAGGCCAAAGCCATCTCCGCCAAAGTCTGACCGCGCTTACGCGCTAATTCATTCAACTGGGCAATCTGCTTCAGCCGTTCGCTCGTCAGGGCGCTTTCCTTGAGGAAGCGACCGTCTGTTTTGATGCGCGAATCCTCGGGGATGCCATGAAGATACTTATCCGTCAACAAGCCTTGGGCCAAAGGCGAAAAACAAATGAGGCCCTTATGAAGCTCGCCGGTCGTCTTCAATAGACCATTTTGCTCCACTTTCCGGTCGAAGATCGAATAGCGGTTCTGATTGATGATGAAAGGAACGTGACGTTCTTGGAGGATCGCCGTGGCTTTCTTGAGGGTTGCGCCATCGTAGTTGGATAAGCCAACATAGAGCGCTTTCCCACTCGTCACAGCGCTCTCTAGCGCCCCCATCGTTTCCTCTAAGGGCGTGTTGGGATCCATCCGGTGGTGATAGAAAATATCGACATAAGGAAGGCCCAGCCGTTCCAAGGACTGATCGAGGGAGGCCAAGAGATATTTCCGGCTTCCCCAATCGCCATAGGGCCCCTTCCACATCGTGTAGCCGGCTTTGGTCGAGATGATCATCTCGTCACGGTAAGCCAAAAGCTCCTCATGGAGGATCTTCCCGAAGTTCCGCTCGGCCGCCCCTTCGGCGGGTCCGTAGTTATTGGCCAGATCGAAATGGGTGATGCCATGATCGAACGCGCATTCGACCATCGCTTTCATATTACCATAGTCGCTTGTGTCCCCGAAATTATGCCAAAGGCCCAAAGAAAGACGCGGAAGCTTCAGCCCCGAGTCTCCTGAGGACGCGTAAAGCATCGTATCGTAGCGACTGTCTATGGGCGTGTACATGATTAATCCTTTATTTTGGCTAAGATCTTAAGGAGCTTAAGATTCTTTTCATTATACGGCGGATACTTCATCTTGATCTCGGCTTTCCCTTTCGCCAAAACGCTCTTTTGATGAGAGAACGTCCTGAAGGAGGCTAAGCCATGGTAGGCGCCCATGCCGCTCCGACCCACCCCGCCAAAAGGCAGGTTGTCATTCGTGAGGTGCATGATCGTGTCATTCCAGCAGCCGCCGCCAAAGGGCGAGATCGCAAGGACGTGCTTGGCTTTCTTCTTGTTTTTCGAGAAGTAATAGAAAGCCAAGGGTTTCTCTTTTCCATTCACGAGCTTGAGAAGATCCTCGAGGTTATCGAACGTCAGGATCGGCATGATCGGGCCGAAGATTTCATCGGACATGACCTTGTCTTCCCACGTGACGCCATCCATGACGGTCGGTTCCAAAAGCCGGCCTTCGAGTTTTCCGCCCGCGACGACCTTCTTCGGATCGAGGAACGCGGTCACTTTAGCGACATTTTTGTCGCTGATGAGATGAGGGAAGTTCTCTGTGATTTTTCCCTCTTTGTCATAGAAGAACTCCCGGATGTATTTTTTCACCGCGGAGAGATAGGCATCATGAACGTTCTTATGAACATAGAAATAATCTGGGGCCACGCAGGTTTGCCCCGCATTGAGGAATTTGCCCCAAACGGTTCGCCTGGCAGCCAGGTCAATATCCGCATCCTCATCGACGATGCAAGGCGATTTGCCGCCGAGTTCCAAAGAGCAAGGCGTCAAATTCGGAGCGGCTTTTGCAAGGATTTCACGTCCGGTCGAGGCTCCTCCGGTGAAGAAGATGTAGTCATAGCGCTGGTCGAGAAGATCGGCATTTTCTTGGTGAGAACCCAAAATGACCTTGATCAAACCAGGGTTCCCGAATTCCTCAAACATATCGAACATCACTTTCGAAACGTTAGCGGCTGCCGAGGCGGGTTTGATGAGTGCCGTATTGCCGGCGGCAATGCAGCCCATTAAGGGTTCCATCGCGAGCTGGAAAGGATAATTCCACGGGGCGATGATCAGGCAAACGCCATAGGGTTCTTGGAGCAGATAGCCATGGGAGGGGAAATTGACGATCGAGGTGGAAACCCGTTTGGGTTTCATCTCTTTCTTTAGGTGTTTGATATGGTACTGGCATTCTTCCAAAACGAGATAGTACTCGGTGGAGAGCACGTCGAATTCGCCTTTGTTGAAGTCGGCTTTGAAAGCGTCGTCGAACCGCTTCCGATACTGAAGGAGCAGCCGATAGATTTTCTCGAGGGCGTCCCTTCGGGAAGCGTAGCTCCAGGTTTTCCCGGATGCGAAATAGTCTCTTTGGGCTTTCACCAATTCAGCAATCATATGTTTTACCTCGCCTTTATGATAAACCCAGGCCGAGGAAAAAGAAGCGAAAAACACCTCGGACCGAAGAAAAAAGCGAAACCGTTTGATTTACGATTTCGCTTGCATCGCCCGTATTGCCTTTTTGATTGCCACCACTCCATCATCGACCGAATCGATGGGAAGAGTCGCTTTCTCTAAGGGGCAGAGATCCGTCCGGGCGTGATTAAGGATATAAGGGATCTTCCGCTGGTAAGTCACGGGGATCTTTTCTTTTTGGAGAAGAAGAAGGGCCTGCTCGGAAATGAGATCGGTTTCGATGCTTCCGACCCCAAGTTTGACATAAAGGAGCGCGGCCGCTTTGCCGGTTACCCGGTCTTTTAAGGCCATTCCTTTGACATTGATCCCTTTTTCGAGCAGTTCGAGAAGAGGCCGAACGCCATGAAGGGCGCTCGTATAGCTAAAAGAAGGTCCCTTGATCTCCAGAGTAACGCCTTCCTTTAAAGGAGAGTAAGCCATGGGATTATTAAACCACCTTTTGCCTAATGAGGGGAATCGAATGATTCTTGCTTGTTCTTGACGTTTTTGCGTACGTACGTTACTATGTACGTAGGAGGCTATTTTTATGGATTCAACTACCATCACCAACGCGCGAAGCGAACTCTACAAAATCGTGGAGAATTGCCTTAAATACAACAATCGGACGACAATCACCACTAAAGATGGTAACGCCATTTTGATGTCAGAGGATGACTACAACAGTTTAATTGAATCGCTCTATTTGGCTGGAATTCCTGGCGTTTATGAGGACGTTCAAGAAGGCATCAAAACCCCTGAAAGCGAAATGACCGCTTGGGAAAAGGTGAAGAAATGAAAGTCTTGCTTACTAAAAAAGCTCAGAAAGACTATCTGGAAATCCAAAGGCACCCAAGTCTGAAAGACAAGGTCAACAATTTAATCGACCTCCTAGCAAAAAATCCTTACCAAAACCCGCCTCCTTACGAAAAACTCCAGGGATTCGCTCCTGCGAAAATTTATTCCCGACGCATCAATCAGGAACACCGGTTGGTCTATGAAGTTCGAGAAGAGAAGGATGAAGTCATCGTCTATCGGATGTGAACCCATTACCAAGGATTGCATCCCATCTTTGGCGCTGACATTCCTTCGCGTTAACGCCTGAAAATCCATAACGTCTAAGCCCAAACCCTTAGACGTTTTTCTCTTTCCGAATAGAGCCTATGGCAACGATTCGCTTTCCCTTTCGTGTTTTCCGAAAAAGCGATGCTATACTGACGCCAAAGGAAAAGAGCGGGAATATTCTTGAACTCATCCTTGCCTTGAAAAATCCATTAAAGAGAAATCTCGTCCGAGGCTTTAGCTTATGAATGATCTTTCCGTTCAAATCTTTCGCTGCGGAGAAGTCGGGGTCGACCCTACGGTCCCCCACCGAGAACTCAGCAAGAATCCTTGGGCGTTCACCGGGCTTTTCCGGAATAAGAAGCGCCGAATTTATCTGCCGGTGAAATGCTTTTTGATCACCCATCCCTCTGGCAAAAAGATTTTGGTGGATGCCGCCTGGGATTCCCGGGTTCGGGAACACCCGATCTCGACGATCACCTACCCGATGTGGTACGCCTCAAAGCCGATCCTCTAGGAAGGCGAGGCCATCGATGAGCAATTGAAGGCGATAGGAGTCGAGCCTCGTG
>DAISHV010000102.1:0-2492 GCA_036822315.1 Bacillota bacterium
TCTATCCGGAGGCGCAAGCCGTATGGAAAGGTATAGGCTGACGGTAGTCCTAAGATTGATGGAGAGTCATTCGTAAAGACCGTTAGGTTAGTTACCTCGCATTGTGGGTCGTTGCAAGCCCACAAAGCGGAAACACTCGGACCTCGCAAGAGGTCCTTTTTTCGCCTTGGCATCATGATGGAAAAGTGGGGTTTTGCAGGGATTTTTAAAAGGGTTGGGGATTCTTTAAGAAAAAGAAGGGGACTTTGATTCTCTTCTTGAATTTCCTCGCCTCGGTCTTTTCGCCCTCAAGGGAGAACATAAACGGATTGATCGTCTTTTTATAAATTTCTGAGCGTCTTCCAATAAAAAAAATAACTTAACGTTAATTGGGCATAGGGAAAACATTTCTCGGAGGCTCACCTATGAAAAAAAGTACAAAACTCATTCTCTTCCCGCTCGCTTGTCTTCTCTTGGCAGGCTGCTCAGCCACAACCGCAAGTTCCACCAAGGTTGTAACCAGCACTGGTGGATCGACCGCGACAACCTCGCAAACCACGACCTCTTCGACCACGGTCTCTTCATCCACAGCAGCGACGACTTCTTCCGCCGCGACGACTTCCTCGCCCAGTGTAACGACTTCATCTACCGCCGTTTCAACAGGCGGATCGACAAAAAAATAAACGGATTAAGGAAACGCCTTTGAGACCTTTCGGGGTCTCTTTTTTTCTTTCCGCTGACGAAATGAAAGAACCTGAAAATATGAAAATGTCCGTTTCAGCGGTTCATTCAAAATTGCCTTCATTTTTGGACTTAAGCAACGTGTTTCGTTGGCGGGGCCTTAAAAATAAATAGTGAATATTTTGTTATGAAAACGCTTACAATTTATGAATCTTCCTTGTACACAAAAATAATCATTGACAGTTTTTCGACCTCCAATAAACTTCATTGCATCGAGGCGGGCACTAGTTATTAGGCCCCGTTTCGAGAACAGAAACAGGCACTGTTATGAACGGAAAAACTTTCATGTACATCTTAAAAAGGGTGCTGATGGCCCTCGTGACAGTTTTTGTCGTGGTAACAGTGACATTCTGGTTCATGCGGCTCATTCCTGGCGGCCCTTTCACTTCTGAAAAGACCCCGAATCAGGCTACTCAAGATGCGATCAACGCCAAGTATGGCTTGGATAAGCCATTATTTGTTCAATATCTTATTTACGTCGGCCGTTGTTTTGGTTTCATCCATGATAAAGACGTTCCCGTTACGGATATTTGGCATTTATTGGATTTTGGACCTTCCTTAAAGCAAACCGGCATGTCGGTTGCCGACATTATCTCCAACGGCATGAGCCAGAGCTTTGTTCACGGCTTGATTGCCGCGGTTATTTCGTTGCTTCTTGGTACTTTATTGGGTTCGATTGCCGCGGTAAAACGGGGGAAATGGATCGATCGGGTTATCATGGTCGTTTCAACTGCTTCTGTGGCCTTCCCAAGCTTTGTTATCGCGACGTTCCTTCTCTATTTCTTCGCGATTAAGTTGCATGTTGTTCCGACCGATTACGCGACCGGTGGCGAGGCTGCTTATATTCTTCCGACCTTGACCCTTGCTATTTATCCGACTGCTTATATCGCTCGGCTTTCCCGTTCGGCAACTTTGGATTCTCTCGGAAGCGACTATATCATCACCGCCCGGGCAAAAGGCGCGGGAAAAGCGCGGATTCTCTTTGGCCACGTGATGAAGAATTCTTTAGCCCCGACAATCACTTATGCCGGACCGATGTTCGCCGGTATTATCACAGGCAGTTTGGTCATTGAGCAGATTTATCAGGTGCCGGGCATCGGCAAAGCCTTTATTAACTCGATCACCGGGCGTGACTATTCCCTGGTGATGGGAACGACAGTCGTAATGACGGATTTGATCGTCTTGATGACGCTTTTGAGCGACATTTGCTACAAAATCGTCAACCCGCGGGTGGAATTGGAGTAGCGTATGAAAGCATGGAAAGTTGGAGATAAATTACCCCTCAGCCTCCAGGTCGATTATGATCGCCCTAATATTTTCCATTTGGGTGATTACGACAAGGAAACGGCTTTAGCGAGTAAAGAAGAAAAAGCTGCCCAGCAGCATATGCGGCCCTCCACCTCATTCTTTAAAGATTCGTGCAAACGCTTCTCAAAGAATCCGATTGCGATGGTCAGCGCTTTCGTCATGCTCTTCATCATCTTGGCGATTATCTTTGTTCCGCTCTTTTGCCCCTATAAATACGATCAGCAACTCTCGCTTGATAACTGGGACGATTCTTATAACAATTTGGCTCCCTTCGCTTATAGCGATTCTGAAAAGGCGCTTTTGGCTGCGGGCAAATCGGTTTTCCCTCACATCTTCGGGACAGATTCTTTGGGCCGTGACTATTTCATTCGGGTCATCATCGGCACTCGCGTTTCTCTTCTCGTCGGTTTCTTTGCTGCCTTAATCGTTCTTGTTATCGGCTCGATCTATGGCGCTATCAGCGG
>DAISHV010000102.1:2592-5547 GCA_036822315.1 Bacillota bacterium
TTGGGCTCGTTGGCGAGCGATGCTGAAGGCGCGATTAACGTCTATCCGTATTTGCTCTTTATTCCGGCGATCATGATTTGCTTAATCGTGCTTTGCCTCAATCTTGTCGGCGATGGTCTCCGTGATGCTTTCGATCCGAAATTACAGAGGTAAATCTTATGGATGAACATTTATTGGTAGTCAAAGATTTACAAACTTCGTTCAAGGTTCCAGCGGGTGAAGTCCGCTCGGTGGCAGGCATTTCTTTCAGCTTGGACAAAGGCAAGATTTTAGGTATCGTCGGTGAATCCGGTTCTGGCAAGTCTGTTACGGCGGCTTCCTTGATGCAAATCTTGGTCGCCCCTGGCAAGATTAAGCCCGGTTCTTCCGTTGTTTTTGAAGGGGAAGAGCTGATTGGGATGAAAGAAAAAGAACTTCGGAAAATCCGTGGCGATAAGATCGCGATGATTTTCCAAGATCCGATGACCGCTCTCAACCCGGTTTTCACCATCGGGCATCAGATGCAAGAAGCGATGCTACTTCATAACGACGGTCTCTATAACACCTTGATTGTTCCGGCGAATAAAGAGTTGCGAGATGACGAGACTTCTTTAACTCGCCTTCTCACAGAAATCAAAGCGATTCAAAAAGATCCGGCTCAAGAGAGCCTTTGCGCAGAAAAACAAAAGAAGGCTGATGAACTCAAGAGCAAGATTGCCGAGGATAAAGCGAATTTGGCGTTAGCCGAACAACGTGCTAGCGCCGAGGTTGCTTATCAAAAGAAACTAGCGAAACACGAATATGCTTACGAATCCAAGAAACTTTGGGCGGCCTTTAAGAATGCCATCCGGGGCGGGGTGAGTGAGCGAAAGAACGAAGCCGCCCGTTATGAAAACGAAAAGGCTGAAGCTCTCCGTTATCTTCCGAAACGGGAGAAAGAAAAAGCGGCCTTAAAGGTCGGCGAGCAAATTGATCAACACGAAAAGGCTTATGCCGATGCTTTAGCTCCGTTCAAACTTCAGCTTTCCCATCAAGATCTTCCTGAGACCGAGAAAGCGGAAGCTCGGCAGCAAATTGCTAGAATCCAAGCGGAATATGCGGAGATATTGGCGAAAGACCATCAAGCCGAGGCTCTTTTGCTTTCGGAAGCCAAAGAATTGGATCGTCAGAATCGTTTCGCGATTAAAACCGCCCACAAATCCCGCCTTAAAGGGATGGCTGGAAAACGTTTTGAGACCATTAAAGAAGCCTGGCTTGCTTATTATCGGACTCGGCAAAATTACAACGCCAAATTTAAGGTTACACGCTATTCGGCGAAGAAACGTTGCATTGAAATGATGCGGCTTGTTGGCATTACCAATCCGGAGAAACGCTTTAAACAGTATCCGTTTGAATTCTCAGGCGGCATGCTCCAGCGGGTCATGATCGCTATGGCATTATTATGCAATCCAGATCTTTTGATTGCTGATGAACCGACCACGGCGCTCGATGTCACGATTCAGGCCCAGATTTTGGAGCTGATCAAAGACATTCAAAAGAAATTGGGCATGGGCGTCATCATCATCACTCACGATCTTGGCGTCGTCGCTCAGATTTGCGATGAGGTTGAAGTCATGTATGCCGGACGGATCGTCGAACGCGGTACCGTTGATGAGATTTTCTACAACCCGCAACACGAATACACCAAAGGTTTAATGGCCTCGATTCCTGGCCAAGATGCCCGCAAAGGGATGAAACTCCATCCGATTGAAGGCAACCCCGTTGATGTCTTTGCTCTTCCCAAGGGCTGTTCCTTCGCCCCGCGCTGCGAACGCTGCATGGAAATCTGCTTAGAGCGTTATCCTTTCGAACGGAAGATTGACGATTCCCATTACACGAGTTGCTTCTATAGCGCCGTTCAAGCCGTCAAAGCATCAACAATGACGCGTGAAGATTTCGTTGCCTACATCAACAAAGGCTTTGTCGTCGCTTCGCCGAATGAAAACAAGACGAAACCCGGCAATTCGCCGTTCAACAATCCTAAAAATGTGAGGAAAGGAGAGTAATTATGGCAGAAGAAAAAGACGTTATGGCGGCTGATGCTGCGAAGAAAAAGCCGACTGAAAAAGCCGATGATTTTATTCTCCAGGTCCGCCATCTCAAGATGTATTTCCCGACCGAAACCGGTTTCTTTAAAACACGTGATTTGAAGGCCGTCGATGACGTTTCCTTCGAAGTCAAACGCGGTGAGACCATCGGCATCGTTGGTGAATCGGGATGTGGCAAAACGACTTTGGGTCGCACCATCCTTCATCTTTATGAGCCGAGCGATGGCGAAATCATCTTTAATGGGCGCGAGATTCGTTCGAAGAAGAACCACAAAGCAACCATCGCCAAAATCAAAGCCGACTATGCTGCCGCCGTGAAGAAAGAGCAAGGCAAATATCCGACGCCGACCCCAGAGCAAAGCGCCGATCTCTCAAAAACGATCGCCGAGTTGACTTCGGCGAAAGAAAAGGCCCTCGAACAAGAAAAGGAGCGGCATCGGAACTATCAGAAGGATTTGGAGTATCTTCATCTCCACGCTCAGATGGTTTTCCAAGATCCCTATTCTTCGCTCGATCCTCGTATGACGGTCGAAGACATCATTGCCGAACCGATTGATGCCCACAAAAAGCTTTTCCTCGAAGAATGCCAAAAACAAGGCTTGTCCTTCAAGGATTATCGTCATAAACGTGTCTTGGAGCTGATGACAACCGTTGGTCTTTCTTCTGAACAAGCCACCCGTTATCCTCACGAATTCTCCGGGGGTCAACGTCAACGCATCGGCATTGCCCGAGCGCTCGCCTTGAACCCCGAACTCATCGTTTGCGATGAGCCAGTCTCCGCTCTTGACGTTTCCATTCAAGCCCAAGTCCTCAATACTTTCGAAGAGCTCCAGCAGAAACTGAAGCTCACCTATCTCTTTGTTGCTCACAACCTCTTGGTTGTTAAGCA
>DAISHV010000103.1:0-5521 GCA_036822315.1 Bacillota bacterium
GTGATGGATGATTTCCTTGCCATCATAGTAGCCACATTCCGGGCAAACGTGATGAGCAGGAACCATAGCGCCACAATGCGGGCAAGCGACTAATCCGGTCACTTCGAGCTTGAAGTGAGTACGGCGGAGTCTCTTCGCGGTTTTCGATGTTCTTCTAAACGGGACAGCCATTGTTTTTTCCTCTTTTCAACGGGGTCAATTATACGGCAGAGAAGCCCCATGTCAACGAATCGTTATACAATGTCAAAATATTTCTATTTTTATTCGATTCTATGAAAGAGCAAAATGGGGTCTTTTTTCAATCCGCAGCAATCTCTTTCGTGTAGACAACATCTCGGATTTCTCCATGAAGAGAACGAGAGGAAGGAATCTTGACGAGCAAATAATTGCCACTATGACCATAGGCTAGCGACTCTTTGGCATTAAAGTCTTCGAAAAGAATCGATAGACTCTTCCCATAAAAACGACTCTCATACTCTTGGCGAAGTTCTTTGGAAAGGGCTAAGAGTTCTTGAACCCGTTTTTCTTTAATGGGCGCTGGGGTGTCAGGCAAAGTCGCGGCATAAGTTCCACTTCTGGGCGAGAAAGGGAAAACGTGGATTTCGGCAAAACCCGCCTTCCGACAGAAGTCGAGGGTTTCTTTCCATTCTTCTTCGCTTTCTCCAGGAAAACCGACGATGACGTCGGTCGTAATGGCGATGTCGGGTCGGATTTGGCGAATCGAAGCTAGAGTTTTTAAAAACGCGGCGGTATCGTATTTCCGTTTCATCCGTTTCAGAACGCTTGAGGAACCCGATTGAAGCGGAATATGCAAATGATCGACAACTTGGGGGTAATGCGCAAGCAATTGAAGCATCGCCTCATCGATTTCACTCTCTTCGATGGACGAAATCCGGAGGCGGGGAAGTTCTGGAGATAAGTCCAGCATATCTTTCAATAAAGACCCGAGCCGATAATGGCCATCGCCCAAATCCTTGCCATATCCGCCAATATGAATGCCGGCGATGACGATCTCCTTATAGCCGTTCTCAGCCAAGCGCTTTGCTTCGCGGAGCGTGTCTTCTTTTTCGCGCGAGCGGGAGTTTCCTCTCAGCATCGGGATCAGGCAATAAGAGCAAAAATTATCACAGCCATCCTGAATTTTGAGATAGGCTCTCGCGTTATCGGCTAAAGCCATCTGTCCCATTTCTTCATAATGCTCATGGCGCACTTCTTTTTTAACATCGATAATCGGCTCGTGGTGCTGCTGAAACAAAGCGATATCCGCTAAAAGTTCATGGCGTTTGCTCGTGCCCAAAACGATGTCGGCTCCCATCGAGAGTGTTTCTTGGGCATGAAGTTCGCTATAGCACCCCATTACGGCCAAAATGCTCTTCGGAGCGCTCCGACGCATCTTCCGGATGTGCTGACGGGATTTTTGATCGGCCGTCGAGGTCACAGAGCAGGTATTGACGACAATAACATCGGCTTTTTCAGGAGCATCCACTTCGTGATCGCCGCGGGTTTCAAAGGCATTTCTTAAAGCGTCGAGCTCGTAGGAATTGACCTTGCAGCCCAGCGAAAAAAGGTAAAAATTCATTCTTTCTCTCCTTTTTCGCGTTTTTCTTCAAATTTAATTTCTTTGCCGAGAATTTCGTGCATCAGGCTTGAAGAAATGAGATTCCCCTGAACGAGGGATTGGATCAATTTATCGCGGGAGTTGCTTAAATAGGCGTCAGCCACCGCTTCGATCCGTTTCACCATATGCGTTTTGACCGGCGTTTTGATCTCGCGGTCGAAAAGGCAGATTTTGGCATCGAGGCGCCCCTGGTCATTGATGAAATAGAGGGCTTCGGCATCATAATCGTAAGCCGCCATGATCTTCGGACTCTTCCGAATGACGACGAGCCGAGTGAAATAGGAATCGTAGAGATTAAAGCCGTAATAGTCGAAAGCATCGACCGTCGCTGCTTGATAATCGCGGACAAGTCGGGCATAAGGAACCGTCGAAAGTTTCTTCCAATCTTTGGCGTAAAGAACATTTAAAGAAGCGGGGAAAAAAGGCACATAAATTTTCGCACCTTTATAAAGAAGATAGGGCAAAGTGCTCATTCCGGAAGCCATGTAATCTTTTAAAGACAACCGCTCCTCTTTCGGGAGTTCAGCTTCTTTCATCTTGTCGCGATAAAGTTTTTCAATCCGCTCTTTGTTGAGAAGAGCTCGAATTAAAATGTTGGCTCGAATCGTCAAAAAGGAATCGAGAGGTTTAAGGAACATCGCCCATTGCTCGGCTCCCGAAAGGATATAGGAATGCTCATTATAAAAGAGGGCCTCACTACTATTGGCAAAAGGGGTCGTTCGCTGATGGGTCTCTAATTCCTCGAAAAGTGTCATGTCTTATTGACCTTCCACGTGATAGCCGAAGACGCTGGCGGCATAAAGCGAGGCGGTTTCGGCCCGCAAAATCCGGCGGCCAAGCGAAACAAAATGGAAACCCTGCTGTTCGGCTTCTTGGGCTTCCTCTTCGGAAAAGCCCCCTTCGGGACCGATCACCATCAGACAGTTTTGACCGGGCTTCAAAGAAGACAAAGCCATGGGCAAAGAGGCAACGTCATCGCTTTTGTCTTCGTAGGCTAAGAGCTTGAGATCAGCCGGAAGGGAAAGAATTTCCCGATAAGAGAGGATGGGCTGAACTTCGGGAATCGTCGTTCGTTTCGATTGCTCGGCCGCGGCTTTGACGATTTTATTGGCGCGGTTTTGCTTCTTTTCTCGATCCTCTTCACTCGCGAGGCGGATGATCGTCCGTTGGGAAATAAAGGGATAAAAACGGCTGACTCCCAGCTCGGTTCCTTTTTCTAGAACCAAGTCATCGTTACCGTGTTTCAAAAGGGCAAAAGCTAAAAAAAGATGGGCAGGGAGTTCGCTTTCGCGCGAAACAAGCTCACCCACCGTAATCTCTAAAGGAGCAATCGAGGTGACTTTTGCGGAGAAAACGTTTCCTTCGTGGACGATCTCAAGAGGAGTTCCAACCTCAGAACGCATCACATCTAAAAGATGGTGGCGGTCCTCTTCGCTTAAAAGGGCGTGCTTTGAGACCACCGGGGCAAAGTAACGCTGCATCGGTTACCTCAAAAACTCGCCATTGGCGTCTTTATAGGTATCGCTTTTCGCGTATTTCACTGCCATCGGCGGATACATAATCCAGCTAATAAGGAAGGCGATAAGATAGCCCAAATAAGAAATTGAAGGTATGGTGAAGCAAAGCAAAGAGCCGACTCCGCCGATGATAATCAAACTTCCCAAAAGAGCCAAAAGACCCTTTTTGGTATAGCCAAGATAGAAGAAATGGGCACCGGTCCAGCCTAAAAAGACAGCTAAAAGGGCGGTCGTTTTCTTTGTTTTGCTCTTGTAGAGCTGATAATTTCCGCTGACAGGGTCAACGAATTGAGTCATGTCCTTGGTCTTGTAGTTCTCATCGATCGGATGAGGGGTTCCGCAATAGGGGCAGACGTCGTTATCGAATTTCGTGATTTCACGATGACAATTTTTGCACTGTGGCATAACGTATTTTAGTGTATACCTTCTTTAAGAAATGACTAGGGATGAAAAGCGGTTTCAGTAATTCTTCTTATCTTTGATCCCCGCATATTCCGCATAAAGCTTTAGGCACTCCTCCCGCTTTAATTCATGGATGAACTTGGCTTTGTTTTCGTCTTTGCTCCGCTCATAGAACGCCGAATCGCGGAAACCTATTTTCTCGGTATCATCGACATTACAGCCATAATAGACCACGCCGATGTTAGCCCAAAGAATCGCGCCGAGACACATCGGGCAGGGATAGCCGGTCGTGTAGATTTCGGCCCCCGAGAGGTCGAACGAACCAACCTTTTTGCATGCGGCATGAATCGCCATGATTTCACCATGGCAAGTCGGATCGTTATTTTTAAGAACTTGGTTATGACCTTGACCGAGGATTTGTCCGTCTTTTACAATGACGGCCCCGAAGGGACCTCCATCGCCTCTTTCAATGCCTTTTTTCGCCTCTTCAATCGCAAGGAGCATGAATTTGTCATCCATAAATTTACCTCCGATAACTTTAGCATAATTGGAACGAAAGAGGGGCGTTTTGATGGGGATTTCTTTTTTCAGCGACGAAAAGGATCGGGGTTCTGCGCCCCGGTCCCTTTACTGTTTGAACGGATTCTTCCACCACTTGGCGCCTTTGGCGTCTTCTTGCTTACGGAATTCTTCGAGAAGATCTTTTTCGCTGCGGGAGAGATTCGTCGGCGTTTTTACCTTGATATGAAGGTATTCATCGCCCGGCTTGCCACTCCGAAGATCCTTTACGCCTTTGCCGCGAAGCTTTAAGATCCCTTCCGGCTGCGTGCCTTCGGGAATTTCGACGCTCACATCACCATAGACGGTCGGAACATCAATCGTCGTCCCCAAAGCGCAATCCACGAAACTTAACGGGACGTCGATATGGATATCGTTGCCCTCGCGTTTAAAGAAATCGTGGGGTTGAACTTGGACTTCGACATAAAGATCGCCATTGGGTCCGCCGTTACTTCCCCGTTGGCCTTTGCCCGAGACACGAATTTGCTGTCCCGAAGCGATGCCGGCGGGAATATTGACGTCAAGATCCCGGTGAACCCGGTTATAACCCGAGCCACCGCAGACATGGCAGCGTTTGCGGATGATTTTTCCCGTTCCATGGCAACGAGGGCACGGACCTGTGCCTTCCATCACGCCAAAGATGGTTTGCTGACGTTGCCGGACATAGCCGGTCCCCCCGCAATCCGGGCAGGTGTCGATATCATCGGGGCTATCAGCACCGGTGCCATGACAATTTTCGCAAGGTTCATCATAGGTCAAAGGAATCGTCACGTGGCGGCCATTGACGGCATCCATGAAATCGATCTTGACCCGGAAGAGGGTATCTTCGCCTTTGCGAGGAGAGCCATCTTCACCCCGTCTACGGCTGGTTGAACCGCCACCGAAGAAACTCTGGAAAATGTCGCCTAAATCGACATCACCAAAGCCTTCGCTGGAGAAACCACCGCCATTGAACGGATTGCCAGCTCCGCCCGTCGAGTTCCCTTGTTGGAAAGCCGCCATGCCAAACTGGTCGTATTGTTTGCGTTTATTGTCGTCGTAAAGGACATCATAAGCTTCTTGAATCTCCTCAAATTTCTTCGGGGCATCAGACGATTTATTGAGATCAGGGTGATATTGTTTCGCCAGTTTTCGATAGGCGCTTTTGATTTCGTCTTTCGTCGCGGTTTTGCTCACGCCGAGCACTTCGTAATAATCGCGTTTTTCTTCTGCCATGAATGTCCCTCCTTTCTGTAAAAGAGGGCGGAATCTCTCCCGCCCTCAAGCGAAATGACGTTTACTTTTTCTTGTCGGTGAAATCGGCATCGACCACATCATCGGGGCCTTCGTGGCCTTCCGAAGAAGTGTTGCTATTACCGGCAGCATTCGCGCTTCCCGCATTCGGGTTCGCACCAGATTGTTGCTGATACTTTCCGCTAGCGGCTTG
>DAISHV010000104.1:0-5412 GCA_036822315.1 Bacillota bacterium
GACATGCTGAAGGCCAAAACCGATTGGTTGGCGTCTAAGAAAGCCGAAGCGTTACCTTCCATCGCGGTCAAACAAAGCAAATGTTCATCGCGGTCAGGGGTCGGAATGACTTGAGCAAAATAATCGGCCTTTTTATGCGGAATATCCGCTTGACCAAGGCAAGTAAAACCGAACGCCTTAAAGCGTTCGATAAGAGCGGGACCATCCTTATTCTCAAAAAGCACGAACGTCGCGTGCTGATGGTCTTTGTCGACTATGATCGTCCGAGCCCCCGATAGAAGAAAATCGTCCATACGGCCACTCTTTTCTCCCAGAACGGAATTATTTTACCGCTTCTCGCCCGGCTTATTAAGAAGAGATTTTACTTTGGCTTGATCAAGTTTCTGAAATGTTAAGGTGTCGGCGAGTGGAATCGCCTTTCCCAACTGTTCTTCACATTCGATTGTCCACGAATTAATGGGATGATTTTCACGGAAATTTTTGACTTCCGGAAGCGTTAAAAGAGAATCTTCCATATCCAGAGATTCGAAGAAGTAACGAAGGCGAAGGGTCCAAGGATGTTCTTTGCAAACCAATAGAGCCCGAACATAGCCATGAATCAGCAAAAGGGCCCGCGGATCAAATGAAATCACCCAAAGATTCTTCCGATCTTTAACGGAGCGAAAGGCCCGCATGGCTTTTTTCGCTAAGGCCGAATAGTTCTTCTCGTGAACTTTGAGTTCGCAGACCATCGGAACTTGCTCATGGTTAAGAGCTAAAAGTTCAGCGAAAGTCGGCACTTCTTCTCCGTCTAAAAGACGGTAGTTATCTTTGATCTCTTTTAGTGTCAGCTCTTCAATGATGCCTTCTTTGCCCGTGGTCCGAAGCAAATTATCGTCATGGCACACCACCAGTTGGCCATCTTTGGTCAAATGGATGTCATATTCGAAAGCGCAGTGATGATCGATCGCATTTTGAAAAGCCTTCAAACCATTTTCCGTCAAGCTCTCATTCCAGAGCCCCCGATGGGCAATCCCTTCAAAATAGAGAGGATTCAATCGCGCTAAGATTTTTTCTTTCTTCATGGAACTCATTGTAGTCTTCTTTAAAACAAAAGGGGGCCTGTCTTCTAGCGTGGACCATCACGCCGAAGTGCTGCCTCCTCAAACGCTCGGGGAAGGTCAAGGGCCAGAAGGCCCGCTTCACCAAGCACCATAATTAAAGCACATCCTTCGCAAAAGAAAAGAGGGGTGCTCCTTACATAGTAAGGAGAGCGATGAGTTTCATTTTCTCTTCAGCACTCATTTTGCCTTTATTTCGAGCGATCATTTCATAAACCAACCGATAACTCTCTTCTTTACTTTTATTCTCAACGCCCAAGAGATAATCGGTGGTGACATTAAGACTCTGAGCCAAAACGACAAGGATTTCGAGATGGGGCGTTCGATAACCCGAAAGATATTTGGAAATCGCCGCTTCGGTCAAATGGCATTTCTCTGCAAACTCTTTTTGAGTAAGTCCTCGTTCTTTCATCGTCCGCTTAATTCGATCGGATAACATTTCTTCCATCGATATCACCTTATTTCTTTCCTAAATTATAATACGAGTTGCCATCTTTTAGTGAACCTGTAATGTCGTCGCCAAGATTTCGCTCCAACCTTTCTCTCAATCTTGAACCATAAGAAAATTCACGCTTTATCACGCCTTTCCATTATTTTAAATAGATTGTTAATGCGTTAAAATAGTCGCGTCAAAATCAAAATAGAAGAAACCTCGCTTTACGATGAAGAAAAGTTGGGAAGATTCACACCAGGAAGCGGCGGAACAAACGGCCGAGCGCCGGTGTCGATGATGATGGTTTTCCCTTCATAGATGACGTCATTCGCGCTCACGTGGTGAGCGTCGACAAAAGAAGCTTTGCCATCGATGACGGTGATCTTGGGGTTATCAGCGAGTTTATGATAATTCTTGTCACGCAATTTCCCCGTCAAACCCCCTTCTTTTCAATCGCGGAAGCGTAACGCGCGTTCCGCTCCTCGTAACTCCCGCCGAGTTTCGCGCTCAAAAGCGCTTGCTCGACTAAAGCCTTGGTTGGAATGCAGGCGACGTTGATGCAAGTCCCGCCATACATTTTGGGATCCTGCTAAAAGAGGATGACGGAAGAAGAAACGCCAAGCGTTGCGGCTAAAGTTTTGCCGCCTTTGCCGAAGCCGATGATGAGATATTCTGCTGAATTCATACGAATATCTCCTTTCGAGATTAACTCTATTAGAAAAGGCGTTTTCCGCAACTTAGATGCTCTATCTTGGGAGCTTACCTTAACGCAATATCGTCGATTTGTTTCAGCTCTTCCGCGCTAAAAGAGGTATTTTGTAAGGCTTTCACATTATCGAGGATCTGAGACGCTTTAGAGGCGCCAATCAACACGGAAGTCACTTCGGGATGAGATAAATCCCAAGCCAAAGCCATCTCCGCGAGGGTTTGACCCCGTTTTAAAGCCAAGGCATTAAGATCTTGGATTTGCTTGATCCGCTCGGGGGTCAAGGACGCTTCCTTGAGGAAGCGACCATCCGTTTTGATCCGAGAATCTTCGGGAATGCCATGAAGATAGCGATCGGTCAATAAGCCTTGAGCCAAGGGAGAGAAGCAAATGAGCCCCTTATGAAGTTCGCCCGTGGCTTTCAAAAGGCCATTCTGTTCCACTTTGCGGTCAAAGATCGAGAAGCGGTTCTGATTAATGATGAAGGGCACATGACGTTCCGTAAGGATGGCGGTTGCTTTCTTAAGAGTGGGACCATCATAGTTGGATAAGCCCACATAAAGCGCTTTGCCACTTTCCACCGCCGTCGCTAACGCCCCCATCGTTTCTTCTAATGGGGTCGAGGGGTCCATCCGGTGATGATAGAAGATGTCGACATAAGGAAGGCCTAAACGAGCCAAGGATTGATCAAGAGACGCCAAAAGATACTTCCGGCTCCCCCAATCGCCATAAGGTCCGGGCCACATCGTATAGCCCGCCTTGGTCGAAATCACGAGCTCATCGCGGTAGCCCGAAAGTTCTTCTTGCAAAATCTTGCCAAAGTTGCGCTCGGCCGCCCCTTCGGAAGGCCCGTAGTTATTGGCTAAATCGAAATGGGTGATTCCCGCATTAAACGCGGTCTCCACCATCGCTTTCATGTTGTTATAATCGCCCGTATCACCAAAGTTATGCCATAAGCCTAACGATAAGCGGGGAAGCTTGAGACCCGAATCCCCGGCGGGGATATAGCTCATCTTCGTGTAGCGGTCTTCTTGAATGTTCATGAATTAATCCTTAATTTTGGCTAAAAGTTTCAGCATCGCGAGATTGTTATCATTATATGGCGGATATTTGAGCCTCAACTCGGCTTTCCCTTTCACGAGAACGCTCTTTTGATGGGAGAAGGTTTTAAAGGAGGCGAGGCCATGATAGGAACCCATTCCGCTTCTGCCAACGCCACCGAAAGGCAAATTATCGTTGGTGAGATGCATGATCGTTTCGTTATAGCAGCCACCGCCAAAGGGCGAAATGGCGAGGACATGCATCGCTTTCTTTTTGTTTGAGGAGAAATAATAGAAAGCTAGAGGCTTCTCTTTGCGGTTAATGAGCGTCAGCAAATCCTCAAGGTTAGTAAACGTCAAAATCGGCATGATGGGTCCGAAGATTTCATCGGACATCACTTTATCTTCCCAAGTCACGCCATCCATTACCGTCGGTTCGAGGAGTCGACCCGTCAAGCCTCCGCCAGCGATGACCTTCTTCGGATCGATGAAGGCGGTGACTTTCGCGACGTGTTTATCGGAAATCAAATGAGGGAAGTTCGGCGTAATAACGCCTTTTTCATCATAGAAGAACTGACGGATGTATTTCTTGACGGCCTCAAGATAGGCATCATGGACTTTCGCGTGGACATAGAAATAATCCGGAGCGACGCAGGTTTGCCCCGCGTTAAGGAATTTGCCCCAAACCGTTCGTCGAGCCGCTAAATCAATATCGGCATCTTCATCGATGATGCAAGGAGACTTACCCCCTAATTCGAGGGAGCACGGCGTTAAATTCGGTGCGGCTTTCGCCAGGATTTCGCGTCCCGTTGAAGCGCCACCCGTGAAGAAAATATAGTCATAACGTTGATCGAGTAAATCGGCATTTTCTTGGTGGGAGCCCAGAATGACTTTGACGAGACCAGGATTACCGAATTCCTCAATCATATCGAACATGACTTTGCTCACGTTCGCTGCCGCAGAAGCGGGTTTAATGAGAGCGGTATTGCCTGCGGCGATGCAGCCCATTAACGGTTCCATCGCCAATTGGAAAGGATAATTCCAAGGGGCGATGATGAGGCAAACGCCATAAGGCTCTTGCAATAAATAGCCATGGGAAGGGAAATTGACGATCGAGGTCTTGACCCGTTTAGCCTTGGCTTCTTTGCGGAGATGTTTGATGTGGTATTGGCATTCTTCAAGAACGAGATAATACTCGGTCGAAAGAACGTCAAATTCGCATTTGTTATAGTCCGCCATAAAGGCTTCGTCGAATCTTTGACGATACTTGTGGAGGAGGGCATAGAGTTTTTCTAAGGCGGCTTTCCGCCCCGCTAAACTCCAGGTTTTTCCGGATAGGAAATAGTCTCTTTGGGTTTGCACCAATTCAGCAATCATATGTTTTACCTCGCTTTTATGATAAACCCCTTAACGCAAAAAAGAAGCGATTTGCCACCGCTTTTTTTCACTTTCTTCAAAAAAGAGGGAAGCCCGTTACTTCCCCTTCATTTTCGCAAGCGTTTCCCGAATGATCTTTAAGCCCGCTTCAGGGGAACTGATGCCTTGGGTCGCTTTCTCTAAAGGACAGAGATCGCTATGGGTATGATTAAGAATGACGGGAATCTCTTTTGCAAAAGAGACCTTTACGCCTTTTTCTTTTAATAAGGATAAGGCCGAAGAGGAAATCACATCTGTCTCGAGGGAAATAATCCCCAGATAAAGATCCAAAAGAGCCGCCGCATTTCCCGTAACGCGGTCTTTTAAGGAAGCCCCCGAATAATCAACCCCACTCTCAACGAGTTCGAGCAAAGGTTTAATGCCCGTTCCGCTTTTGGCAAGGCTTCGACCCGCCAAACTGACTTCAAGGCTCACGCCTTCTTTAAGAAAAGAAACCATAGCAAGATTAAAGCACTCGAAGCCGACTCCAAGTCAAGAAGATTAATAGTCTCTTCTCCTTGCGGGCACAAAAAAGAAAAAGCCGTTTGAAAGCGCAAAACCTTTGTCTCATAAGAAAACGGTCGGAAGCTTGCCCCTCCGACCGTCTTTTTTTCGTTAAGGATTATAAGCCGAACTTCTTGATGGCTGCCCAGCGATCCTCAGCGTACTTCTGGCACTTCGTGAGAAGTTCCTCAGCGTGCTCCGGATTGACAATCG
>DAISHV010000105.1:0-5379 GCA_036822315.1 Bacillota bacterium
GCTTTCATCAACGTCACGGTGACTTGTTTGGCATCCGCTCTCGTCAGTTTCCTTGTCGATGAACTCTTTTATCGAAATGCGGGAGCCCTTCCTTTCGCTCCCTTGGGCATCCTTTTCGTCTTGGCTGCCGGTTTCTTTGAGTTCATCTTCACGTATTACCTTTTCCAGGGGCAGGGGATCTCGCGCTTATGAAGCGAGGGACAAGCCTCTTCAATCGAGCGATCCCTTGGATTTTGTCTTTCTTTTTGATCTTGGAGATCCTGCCGTCATTCTCTTATCCGGATTCCACGCTCTACGACCTTCTTCATCAGGCGAACGTTTACCCGATTTATCGTTTGGTGGTGGGGGTGCTCTTCATCGGGGTTGCCCTGATTGTTTGGCGTCAGAACAAAGGGGATCCGCCCCTCCGCTACGAATTGATGTTTTTGTGGCTCTTGGTCTATCTGCTTCTTGTCGCCTTTATCCACGAACGTTCCTTGAGCTATCTCGATGATCAAGGGATCACTCAGATCTTTCATTTATCCTGGTCTTCCTTTTTGAATTATGAAGCCGGGGTTCTTTATGATCTCTTCTTCGCTTTTTCGTTCTTGTTTTTATGGCCTTACCAGAAGCGGGCTCCCAAAGATAAAAACGTCGTTCTTTATCTAGCGCTTATCCTTGGGGTGGTTTCCGTGATCTACGCTTTTATCAAAGGCCCGGATAATTCGAGTTCCTATCTGGTCTATACGAGCTTTTATAAGAGCAATGAGGACTTTGGCAAAATCCTTTTCGCGGGGGCGTTTTGCTCCAGCGTTTTGGCGATTGAGAAACGCGGGGCTTTCCGGATCGGCTTATTCGGCGTGAGTTTCGCGCTCTCTTTGTCCGCCTGGTTCTTGGCCTTGGGATTGACCTTCTGGGCTTTATTCGGCGCGAACTTGATCATCGCCTTCGCCATTCTTAATTCGTCGAAAGGGGCCCTCGCGGGCAAAGTCTATCGTTTCCTGGCTTTGGGCTATCTTCTTTTGGCCACAGTTTTCTTGCTGATGGTGGCGATCCCCTCGCCTATCGCGACGTATCTCCGGTTGAACTTCGCAGAAGAATTCACCGCGGTTTTCTCGAATCGGAGTGACCGGTGGTCCAGTTTTCTGAATGCCTTATCCTCTTGGCGGCTTTTCTTTGGGGATGGGGCTTTGGGCTATTACCGCTCCGCCCTTCTCGCAGGGCAAGGGGCGCTTTATCAGCCCCTCAACGGCGGGATCATGGAAATCTATAACGACGGAGGCATCATTGCGCTTCTCTTCTATCTCCTCGTTATCGTGGTTGCCTTATCGCGCTTCAAGAAAGAGGAATCCCATCACCCCGCCTTCTTCGCGATCGTCCTTTCTTTTACCGCGGCCTTCTTTCTATACACCGTCCTCAGTTCGGAACGGCTTCTTTTCTCCTCGAATTACTTATCCTTCATCGTCGCCTATCTATTTATGTGCTATCCCCGTTACAAAGATCCGGGCGAAGAATAGGTTTCCTTCTTAGGAAACCGCTTCTCGAAGATGAGCGAAAAGAGGTTCTCTTCCTCTATTGAATGACACAGATGAGTCGTATGGTCGCTTTTCTTCCTAAAAGAGGCGAGAAATTATTGTATAATTCTCCTACGGGCTCTTTAATGAGTATTCTTAGCCAATGCTAAGAATGCCTAGTCTATCCTGGTCGTTTCTTCATTATGGCCACAACCCTTCAAAAATCCAAAAATCATCTCGCGTTGTATTTTTTGTTGATTTTGACGCTCCTAGTGGGCTGTTTTGTCGTGGAAGGCCATTCCTATTTCGATGGCAGTCGCCAAGCGGATATGACGAACGTCCAGATGTTCATCTCGGTTGGGGGATACGCCTTGCTCCTGACCGCTTTCTTTTTGCTGCTCCGCCATTATTACCCGGTCGAGAAGACCTGGTGGCCAATCGCCTTCTTTGGCGTGGCCTTTCTCGTTGATTTGATCGCTATTTGGTTCTTTCCTGGCGTTTATGATACGGGCGAGTTGATCTATCAGCTCGATGTCGTGACGGAGCTCCGTTATTCGGCTTACGCCCTCGTCGTGTTCTCTTTGCTGTATCTTCTTTTCGCCATCGTCCCCGCGATCACGGCGGGATCGAAGATCTACGATTTGATTCTTTTGATCGCGGTGGTCATCGTCTTTACCTCGGTGGTCTTCTCGTATATCAGCGAAGCGAATCTTTATCAGGCGATTCTCAAAAACGGCGGTCCTGATGATACCCTCCAGATCCCGACGAGTTGGACCAACCACAAGAACGTCTATGCCTTCGTGCTCTTCAACGGAATGGTGGCGGAGGCGATCCTTGAGGCCAAATGCCCCCATGCGTGGCGCTGGGGGCTGATTCTCTTCTTTTATCTCAATCAGTTTTTCGTTCTGTCGAAGACTGGCTTAGCGGCCGCTACGCTTTTCATGCTGGGCTTCTATCTTTGGCATTTCGTGAAGACCCTCAAGAAGAACAAACTTCGCAACTGGATCATCCTCGGCGTGCTTCTCGGGGGCTTAGTGATCTTCTTGTTGATTGGCTTTTTGAATCCGAAGGCCCTCTGGCTCAACCGTTTCTTGAGGAATACCTGGGATTACATGATCGCTTCGATCTCGGCGACCTTGATGGATCGAATCTATGTCTGGAGCGATGTGGTGCGTTGCATCTTCAGCTTCCCTTTGACGCTATTCTGCGGGGTGGGCTACGGGAATTGGAACCACGTCTTTTATGCTTATCTTTTAGGGGATCCGAATGGTTTCTATCCCGTTGATTCGTCGTGGATCACCGATCTCGCGAGAGCGGGTATCTTCGGTGTGGTCTTCTGCGCTTTGCTTGATCTTTATGTGGTCTATATCATCGTTGATGCGATTCGCCATAAGAGCAAGATCGGGGTGGTATCCGCCCTTTATGGCGTTGGCCTATTCCTTCGGAGCTTCGTTGAATCGGGCGATTTAGCCAATCCCGACTCCTTTGGCATGATTTACATGGCCTTATTGGTGCTGCCCTTGCTCTCGGAACGCTACGCCCGGCTCCATCCGGAAATCGAAAAAGCCCGGATCGATGAAATCCTTGATCCCAATGATCTTTCTTTGCCCCGCCAGCCTTTTACTTCATCGCGGTTTATCCCGAAGTTCTTATCGCTTGTCTGCCCCTTCTTCGTGATGATCGCCTTCGCCTTGCTGAGCATCGGGATTGTGACGAACAATGGCTTTTTGATGAGCTCGGATTTCTACTATTCCTTCATGAGCGTCGCTCTCTTCTTCCCGTACTTCCTCTTGGGGATGGTCTTCTTGCTTCGTCAGCATCATTTCTATGGCTTCTTGACCTTAGCCTTCTGGAGCGTGGCGGATTTGGCCTTGGCTTTGTATCTCCCTTCGATTGGGGCGGGCTGGCTTGGGGTGCTCTTCCCCGTTCTTATGGGCTTCGTTTTGTTCTTGGTGGTGGTCTTCAGCGGGATTGTGCCCTTCGAGAATCAAATGGCAAAGTACCCTTTGATCTATACGGGCGCTGGCTTGGCTTTGCTCTTCTTTGGCCATCTTATCATCGAAACGAATCCCCTCTCCGTTTATCTGAGCTTGGCTTTATTGGGCTTCGCGGTCACGCTCTATGTCTTTTTGGCCTGCCTGCCATTCTCAATCACCGATTCTTGGTTCCTTGAGCGGTGGGAGAAGCGGATCCTTCGCTTAGGCAATCGCTACGCCCTCAAAAGCGAAGAAGCTTATTGGCGGGTCTATCATCAGGAGGGCAAATCATGAAAAAGAAAAACGCCTTCCTTTTTGCTTTGAGGGCTTGTCTCTATTTGCTCCTTGAGATGGTCTGGTCCATCGCGATGATGACCTTGGCTTCTTTGAGCGTTCAATATCGCTTCAATGGCGGCAATCCGATTTTGATTTTCTCGGCGGTTTCGGTCGCCTTTTCGAGCTACGTCTTGATGGGCGTTCTCGCCTATCTTTTGCGTCGAAATGAACAGGATAAGGCTTATGGTTGTTTTTGCTCTCTTTATTGGCTCTACGCCTTTATCGGTCTTGTGATCGCCGTCTTTGTCTCCGCTTACGTTTGGCCCCGATTCCATTTCTTGGCTTTCGTGGATGGCAAAGGCTTTGATTATGTGGTCTCTTACTTGGCTTTTGCTCTTTTGAGCGGGGTTTTGCCGTTGATATTGATCCAAAAGAAGAAGAAGGAAGGAGGCGTTCCCAATGGCGGTACCATCTAATCTCCGTAAGCCTCGGGATAAATTCATCAACCTCCTGACCCCGTATTTCCTCGTGGTCTATTCCGCCGTGTCTTTAATCTCGTGGTTCCGTTATCCCTCAGAACATCTTTATACCCTTCTTAACGAGGGGACGACCGCTTTGATCTTCCGGGTAGTCCTAGGCGTGATCTTCACGCTCTATATGGGTCTTATTTGCCTTGTTAACAAGAAACTGCCCCCGTGGCGGTATTCCATTCTTTTTGCGTTCATCTGTGTCTATCTCGTTCTTTTGATCTTTATCCAGGACAAAACCTATGTCTACGACCCCACCAAAGATCCGATTACCGTCACCACGACGTTTACCGCTAAGTTCTATTTGGGCTGGGCTTATTCCGCCTTCATGGCGTATTGCCTTTTGTTTGTGCTCCCTCTTTCAAAGACCCATCACAAGATTCAGTTCTTGCCTTTTTTGATCTTCTGGGCCTTCATCGGTCTTGTCTTTGTGGGCTATTCGGTAGCGACTCAGTTTGATATCTATAAAAACTTGTCCACCTGGAGGGGCAACAACAAATGGGAATACCAAGTCCATTCGTTCTTTGTAAATAAAAACCCCTTTGGCGCTGCTTTATTTGGCTGTTTTGTTTCCTGCATCGCTCTTGGAGAACAATCCAAGATGAAGTGGAGAATTCCTCTTTTGTTCTTGGCTTTTTGCTATTTCGTAGAATGTATTTTCATTCGTTGTTCCACGGCCTATGTTTCCGAGATTGCGGCGATTGTTTGTCTTTATATTTTCCGTTGCATCCAAGGCATTCGAAAGCATCCTGCTGTGGGATGGACTTTCCTTTCCGTTGGTTTCTTGGGTTTTATTTTCCTCGCGTTGATTCTTACGGTTCCTTCAATCTATGAAGCGAATAAACTTTTTGGAAAACTGCGAGATGTGGTTGTTAGCCCCGATTATTCTGGTCGTGTGACGATTTGGAAGAATTTCTTTGAGACCCTTGATGCAAAATCCACTCTATTTGGCTGGGGACCCCTAGGGAAGTTTATCAATGGCTATCTTATTGAAAAGATTATTGTTGAACGCCCTTTAGAAGATGCATTCCTTGATGTCTTTTGTGCTGGGGGCATTGTATTCTTGGCGTTCTACGTTTGGGTCTTGTCCCATACGGCCAAAAAGAT
>DAISHV010000106.1:0-5284 GCA_036822315.1 Bacillota bacterium
GTGAATGCATAGGTTTTTCCAGTTGAGACGTCTTTTCCGTCTCGCTGAAAGGAGACAAAGGTGTAGTCTTCGTCGTCCGAGGCGGTCACGGTCACGTTCGATCCGGCCTTGTACCATCCGGCGCCGGTGTAGTGCCCCGAATAGTTTGAGTAAGAGCCGCCGCTCGTAACGGTGACCTGGAATTCGTTTTGCGTTGTCTTCCCGTAAATCGACGTGCTTGATTTGATGGTCTTCCCAAAATCGAAGGATGTGGAGTAAGACGAATCGGCATACCAGCCGCCAAAAACATAATGGTCAACGATCGGGTCAGTCGGTTTCGTGGCCTTCCCTCCATACTGGACGGATTGGGTCGTGTAGACGCCGCCGTTTAGGTAGAAGGTGACGTTTTCCGTCTCGCCGCGCTTGAGAAAGTCCTCGAGCGAGCAGTTGAGGTCTCGGGAAACGGATGAAATCCTGTTGGCCGGAATCGAGAGATTCATGTAATCGATGTTGGAATAGTTGATTCCAGCCGTGGTGATCCCGATGATCTCCCCTTTGTCGTTGATTAGCGGCCCCCCGCTGTTTCCGTTGGTGATGTCAACGGTGGACTGGATGAAATTTCTTCCTTCGATGGAGCGGTTCATCGACACCATTCCGGAGGTGAAGGTGCTTGAGGACGTTCCGAGGACAAACGCTTGCGGATAGCCGATGGCGTAAACCGTGTCCCCGACTCTCACGTTGTCGCTGTTTCCTAACCCGCTGCAGGCCGAAGTAACTTTCGCGTGCAATATGGCGATGTCTAAATCCGCTGAAGCGCCAAGGACTTCGTCAATTTCGCCAGTCGTGCCATCGGATTTTTGGATAAATCCGGCAATGCCGTTTTTGATGACGTGGTAGTTTGTCACGAAGTCTCCGGAATCGTCTATGAAGAATCCGGTCCCGCTGGCGTAGGTGTTGTTGTCGTTCCATTTGATAAGGACGAATACCGTAGAGGGATTCACCTTCGAGTAAATGTCCGAAGACGGGATGACCGTGGCCGAGGAGCTGGAGTCAGAATGGGTTGACTCAGTAGGAAGTTTTGAATTATTGCAGGAAAAAAGGCTCATGCAAAGAATGCTGGAGAGGATGATTTTTCGGAAAAAGCCTTGTTTCATAAGTTTAATTATTATATTTCTCGGATCGTGCAGTTTTTGATACAGACAAAATATGCAAAGCCCAGATTATTTTTTCTACAAAGATATATTAGTCTTTTTAACGTGTTTTTCTATGCTTAATACCTGCGCCATTATCAAAGCGCGCATAAATACGCCCGCTCTCGCGCGGGCGCAAGACTGGTTGTTCCCTTTATTGCCCTTATAGTTTTCCTAGGAGGACGTTTTATGGCAGGGCACAAAAAAGAGAAGTGTCCTTTTCGCTCAATCAGTCTTGGCGCTTACGAGGATGGTCCGCGGCTCGTCCATTACGGGGTTCTGACGTTTACCGAGAACTATCTGGAACCGGAGTGCGAGATTCTGGAGTGTGACAAAGCGAAGTGGCACATTTAAGTCCAATGCCAATGCTGTCGCCCGAATCCGGCCAGCCAAGAGATTATGGAAGCGAATTCGAAGGCGGATTTCGAGAATATCCTGGTTTATATGCAATTTTTGTGAAAACTGTTTGATCGTGAACGTTAAGCTTTTCTACTAGTTCCTTCGCCAATGATGTCTATGAATTCTTTGAAAGAAATTCCTTGGCTGGCCAAGGCCGCTGACATAGAAGCTCCGCAAGGAAGAAGGACCATATCCTTTGTCCTTACAATCACGTTGGGGGCTGCTTTCTCGTTTATTTTTATGGATGAGCAATCGTAGCCGAGCAAAGAATAATGGGCAATTAGTTTGCGGACGTTACCGGTGTTGTGACAGGAGACGACAAAAAACGAGAGATCGTCATCACCATCGAACATTGAATAGCCCATAGCCGTATTATAATCATTGGTTTAAAATTTGAAAAAGATAATAAGGAGCACGACTATGGAGGAAGAATATTCGGCAGAGATAACAAAACGGTTCATGGAACTTTACCGCGAAATCGATCCAATGTTGTATAGTTCGAGCCGAAAATACGAAGAGTTCTACCGAATGCACAGCGTCGAACTGGACGCGATTAGGCATATGCGAAATATCCTCGCTCATTCGAAGACACCGGGCGCTTATCCGTTTTTGGTTTCGAAGAAAGCGTTGTTACAACTTGAAAGCATTCTTGGTTTCTTGAGGACACCCTGCAGTGGAGTGGGGGCCTCTACCATTTGCTCGGTTTCAACAGAAGATTCTTTTGCCTCCGCTGTGCGTCTCATGTCAGCAAAGAATTATTCCTTTCTTCCGATTCTTGATGTAAAAGAAAAACTTGTCGGTGTCGTATCAGAGAGTTCAATTCTCAGAGCGATGGCATCGGGAGACAATGAAGGGCTCATCTACGACAGCAAGAGTAAAGTCTCCTCTTTCATGGATTGTTTTGGCATCGGGAATAACCCGAATGAGTTTTTTGAGTTTCGGAAGCCGGATACCTTCTTGTATCAGATTGAACCAGACTTTTCTAGATTCAGCGATGATGAGAAAAAGCTCGGTGCGATTTTTGTTACTACAACAGGCGATTCGGAGGGAATAGTGCTCAGGATGATTACCCCATGGGATCTTTTGCCTTATTTGAGTAAAACGTTCCACTACATTTCTCGACAGTAATAATGATGTTTTCCCTGAGATTCCTATATAATTTTAGTGATTAGCTTGAACCAATCAAAAATAGGATGGTTTCCAGAGAATTTAGTATCGGACCCTAAAAGAATAAAAGCGTTATCGTGCTGAAGATTATTTATACATTTGAAGAAGGTCATCCAGTTTAATGACGATTCCACATTTTTCTAGCCGATCTTTTCTACTTTCGAACAATTTTTTCAAGATTTCGTCATTGTTTGTACCATAGTGAAGCCTTTTATGACAGGTTACGCACAAAGAAACTACATTTGCCTCAACATCTAAATTTACGGAAAAATAAGGCTGGAATTTCAAAGGGATTAAATGGTGCCCCTCAACGTACCAACTTTTTCCATCTTTTCTTAAGAAAGTGGGATGTCTTCCGTCTACTTCGCAGCGAAAGCCCGCCGCGGCGATGGCGTTCACAATCACCTGAGGATTGCGATGAGAGACGGAAACTTCAGTCTTTTCTGTATAGAGCTTTTTTGGTTCGTCTCGAAATTGTGTAGGCGAATAATGCTCATAAGAATCATTAATGGTATCCAGCAAATTTTCATCTTCTTTTTCATCTAGTTTTGTTTCATCCAAAGTGGCGTAAAAAAAGTTGTTGTTAAAATTATGAAATATGTTTTTTAGCTCTCTAATTTTGTCCGCTCCGATGTAAAGGTTCCAGATTTTTTGGCACTCAGCATCCGCCTTGCTCGTGGTGGTGTGAAAATCGGGATCCACTTGCCGGAAAAGAGACAGTTCATATGATACGGATTGAGCGCTGTAGTCTTTTTTAAAACGAGAATTGAGGCGGTTTGTGAACGAGAGAACCACATTGGAAGAAAGGCTGTTCTTTTTGAAATAGTACAGTGCAAGAATCAAAGTCAATTCTTCCGAAGAGAATGTTTTCATTTCGTGCCTCCGAGTACGACGATTTTGTAAACGAGCCCTCGATTTAACCAAAAACTGTATTTTGTGAAGGCCAATTTTCCGGTGACCTTATCGGCGACGGGGAGGGGATAGCAATCCTGCGAGTTAAGAGCATGCGGGCGTACATGTATTGCGATTCCATCGGAAGCTCCTGGGAAATTCGTAATAAGCCTCCCTTTTTCGTCAATATATTTAACGATGGTTCCGTTGACAACGCAGTCGTGGACCTGCTCCCACGTTTCTTTTATTGAAGATTCGATTAGTTCTTTTGGAGCCTTCCACAAAACGATGCGTTCGAAATAGATGACTCCAGCATTTTCCTTGAAGACAAAGAAAACAAAAGTCGTTTCTTCGAAGAAAGCTTTTAAAGTGGAATTGTCCCATTTCTCACTTGCCAATTCGCAATATTTGAACGGCGCAAGAGAAAGAGACTCTTTTATGGTGTCGAGAAATGTCAGTTGAACGGTTTTTAAAAGGAACTTTGGGCTATCTAAAAAAGTAGATATGTCCTTATCGTTTTTGCAAGTTTTCAAAATTCCGCGGATTATTAGATTGTTTAGACTTTTTGAGCCGCTTTTAATGCCGAGAGTATTGCAAAGATTATCGACGGATCGGTGAAAATAAGGGGAAAATCGATCGTTGAATTTAGCTTCTGCTTTGGCGGTTTCTTCTTTTTCCATTATTTTTTGTATGAATCCAAATAGTCTTTTTGATTGGCAAAGTCGGAATCGTCAAAGTCTCCTCCCCCAATCCCAATTTCGTCCGAGTCAAGTATCCTCAGCATTCTTTCTTCTTTTTGTTTCAGCTTATCATCAACGGCTTCATCAATCGTGTTTTCGTTGAGAAGAAAGTAGTATGTGGCTGTGGTGCCTACTGGCATATTGATTCTGTGAATTCGGTCTTTGGATTGCATGAATTGGGCTGCGTTGTAGTTTCTATTGACGTAAACTGCGTTTTGGCAGGCGTGGTGTAGCGAGATTGACTCTGACAAAGTTGAAGGATTGGCAACAAGAACCATTGAATCCCCCTCTCTGAATCTCTTAAGCGATTCTTCCCTTGCAAATCCTGTAATCGAGCCATTGACCATTTCCGTTTTAATGCCCGATTCAATCAGTGCTTTTTGGAGAACCGCCATATTCTGAACAAAAATATCCCACACAACGACTTTCTTGCCGCTCTGCACGAGGCCTTTCACCAGAGACAAAGCTTTCTCATTTTTGGGAATAGGGAACGAGTTCGAGGCAAAACCTGAGATTAGGCGAACCAAATTGCTTTTTTGGATAGCGGCTTGAATTTCTTTATCAGCTTTAACCAATTCTTTTTCCGCCGTTTCTTTATCTCCGAATGCATTTTCGTAATCTTCCTCATAAGAATCTATCGAATCGAGAATGCTTTGGGAAAGCAAACCTGGGTTTGCGGAAACCTGCATTTTTCGGATAACGACCGCCCTCATCAAGGCTAGTTGAAAAGAGGATTCCCAGTCATAAGCTATTTTTGATGAGAAATTGTTGAGTACATCATAGATTTCTCTTTGCTCCGGCGAAGGGGTAACCATGATTGGGGGGATATAGTTTGCCGGGAGGATTTCTTTTGTGGCTAAAAGGTATTTTTTAGAGACGCGTGAATAAAAGGGTTTCAAACTGTCGATGATCGCTTTT
>DAISHV010000107.1:0-5277 GCA_036822315.1 Bacillota bacterium
TAGATTTTATATCTTCATTATCTGCGGCTGATGCTATAGGGGAAATATCCACCTCAATAGCCTCTAGGTCAGGGGCATACATACATTTCGTAGCCTCTACACATGTTGAGACTGTGGTTCGACTGACGCTGCGGGACGATAAGTAATCATTCGATAAACCCTAATAAAACAACTTGAATATTAGAACACGGAAAAAGGGTATTTTGCCCGTTTTTGGCCTTTTGGGCGGTTTCGCTTAGGGGTGGGGGATGGGGTAATGTATGGGGGAATATAATGAAATGCATTGATGAGACCTGCATTTTGCCATATGTCACTTAATTGCAGAGAAAATGGGCTGTTTTTTCGGTTTTTCCTGTAGATATGTTTCCCATATCCCATGATTTTCGCCATCTCAAGTTGGCGGTAGACTTTGAGGGGACTTTGAGTAGACTTTGAAGTAGACTTTCCGCTTCGCTACGAACATCTCTTGGTTTTCAAGCCATCGTTTTTTTGGCAGTTTTTCTATTTCAAATTCGAGTATCAATTTTTATATACTCTAGAGTATAATACTTATGAGTTAATAATCTTGGAGGCAATCTATGTTTATCGGAAGGGAAGAAGAATTGGCGTTACTGAACAAAAAGTATCAAAGCGGGCATTTTGAGTTCGGCATCATCTACGGAACGAGGCGGATCGGGAAAACCACCTTGATTAATGAATTCATCAAAGACAAAGACGCCATCTATTTCCAAGCGAAAGAAGTGGCGGTCAAGGACAATCGCCGCGCCTTTTCTAGGGCCATCAACGAAAAAATGTCTTTGCCCTTGGATTACGTTTATCCGGACTGGGAGGCAGTTTTCGCTGCGATTTTGTCCTTTTTTAAAGGAAAACGCGGCATCCTCGTAATCGACGAATACCCCTATATCGCCGCGCATGGGAGCGGCTTCTCCTCTTATCTGCAGGATTTCATCGACAACCATGCCAAAGACAGCCAGCTGATGATCCTCCTCTCCGGCAGCAACATTTCGTTTATGGAGAAAGAGATGAAGAATCAGAAGTCCCCTCTCTACAAGCGGAAAACCTTTGCAATGAAAATCACGCCCCTCGCCTTTAAGGACGCAGTGGCCTTTCTTAAGGGAATAAGCCTCGAGGGGAAAGCGAGTTATCTTTCGCTTTTCGGCCGCCATCCCTACTACCTTTCATTCATCGACAAAAAAGCTTCTTTCGAAGACAATCTCAAAGAGCTCGTTTACTCAAAGGAGGGGCCGCTTCTCGACGCCCCCAATGACGTTTTGACCTCCTCCGTTCGCGAGAGCGCCTTCTACAATTCGATTCTTTCGGCGATTTCGAAAGGCTACATCACCATCGACGCCATTGCCGAGTATCTCGAGGAGGCCGCCCCCAAAATCGGGAAATACCTCGACCGGCTATTGAAAGACGCGATCGTCGAAAAGAAGGTCATGTTCAATTCCACGAGAAAAACCTATTACGCCATCAAGGATCGCTTCCTTGATTTCTGGTACCGGTTTATCATGGACGAAGAAAACCGGATCGCGATCGGCTTTGGCAAGGTCGTTTATCAAGAACAAGCGAACGGAATCAAAAATTTCCTAGAGCATCATTACGAGGATGTGTGCCTGGATTATCTTCAAGAAGAGAGCCTCTCCGGGCGTTTGGGAGTGCCGTATTATCCGATTCAGAACCTCCGGATTGAAAAGAGCGAGCTCGGACGCTCCATCGAGATTGATGGGCTTTCCCGCTACCAGAACCATCTGCTGGTCGTCGAGTGCAAGTTCACGAACCGGAAACGCACGTACCAAGATTGCCTCGATATGCAGGAAGACGTCTCAATCCGCTTATTCGCCAAGCAAACGGATAAAGAATTCTATTTGTTTTCCAAAAACGGGTTCGTAGATGGTTTAAAAGAAAAACTCGGGGAAAACTTTCATTTGATCGAAAACAAAGACTTCCTGAATTAATCTCATCGCTGTCTGAGTTTTGCACGCTTCGACCCATTTGGCCCTGAACCACGATCGGAGCCTCATAACACCAGGCCTCCCTAATTCAATCGTGGTTGTCCAATTGATACATTTCTCCACGGTCATTCCTAGTTATAAAAGAAATAATAAGTTATAAAGAGTTATAAAGAGTTATAAAAATTTTGGGAAGTTAAAGGGGAAAATTCGCCACAGGGTTGCTCTATCGTTGTTTTTTAGAACTTTTTAGAACTTTTTAAATCCTTTAGAACTTTTTAGAACCTTGGTTTTCTTTTAGAATCGGCCCTCCCTCGTCGGCCTATTCGCTATTGGTCAGTGATGCGGGAACGTATGGGAAGGCATATCAAATTCATCGGTGGGAAGCCGGCTTTATTCTCAACTTCTTCAAAAATAGTGGAAGATTTCCTAAAAACGATCAAAAGAGCATTGGAAAATTTCCTGTTTGGGCTAAATAATCTGGTCCCCCTCCTTTGTGGAAAACAAAGGCTGTTGATTTAGTGATGGCCAAATGATCAACCTTTCGGGGCCGGTTTGTCTAATTTTCTGAGATAAATCCATTCTTCAGGGTTGTGAGAGACGTCATAGGCTTCCACAAAGCCTGAATCTGCATTTCCTTTGCTCATCCCCAGAACGGAGAGTTTCGGATAATGAATTTTGATGAACAAACCGATGAATTTCTGAGCGGTTTCGAGCTCCACAAAACTCCCCAGCGTACCTTTTCCTTGCGTGACGACGAATTGGGCGTTTTTCCAAGGTGGGGTTTTGACCAGGGGGAAGGGACGAGCGCTGGCGTCCTGAAAGGAGTCGTTTTCCTTGTTGTTGTATTGGTCATAAGCCTGATTGACGCCTGCTTTTAGGCGGTCGAGTTTTAAATGAGGCGAATACTTTTCTAAGCCGAGGACGAAGCTCACGAGACTTACCCGCCACGTATCGGCGTCCCATTCCTCTTCGTTAGCGGGGCTGTAGTCTTTTTTGTGGGGAAGTTTCTTGCCGTAGGAAAGGTAGATCGAGGAGTCCTTGTTGATGTGGTTGTCGAAAGGCGAGATCCGGAACGCCACATCGACGACGTCTTTTAAACTGTAGAACCAATAACGGTAGCTGTAATTTTTAAAATACCATTCCGGCAAGTCTCGCGGAGTCATGGATGTTCGTCGGCCCGTTTTCCTATTGGCCACGAAGCAATCATCGTCCTCAAGGGTATAGAGGGGCAGTTTGGCTTTTTTGCTCCCGACATACAGCGCGGGAATTTCGAGGATATCGTTGTAGAAGCAGCGGAATTTGGAATCGATTCGTGCGTCGCAATGGTAATGGCCGAAATACCAATGGCGGTAGGTAATCTGAGCCATGAGATCCTGGAGAAGATCGGTGTTGTGGTCGGACTCGTAATGCAGATGGTTGGTCACAATCCTCGTCGGCGCGCAATGGGTGAGGACGCAATCGACGGAACAGTGATAACGCTCAAGGTTCTTTTGGGCGTTTGCCATATCCTTTTCGGTGATGGCTTCGTCTTTCCACCAACTCTCGCCTTCCCTTCGCAGGTGGCGGTCGGTCGACCGCGCCCCTCCCATCGCCAAAAAGGATAAGCCGTTGATCTTGAAGATCTCCCCTCGGCATAGATGGTAGATATTTTCATCGATGTAGTGAGCCTTGCCAGAATAAATCTCGACCACCGGGAATTTGTTCAGCAAATCGAAGTTCTCGTGGTTGCCATCGATAAAGAGGACGGTCGGGCCTAAGAGTGAGTACTCGGACGTGTATTCTTCGCTTTTGCTCCAAATGATTCCGGCATCGCCCAGGATGATCAAAATGTCCTTGGGGGAGGCATAACGATGGGCAAAATAAACTTTTAGTTTTTTGAAATCGATGTCGCCATGAGTATCGCCGGTGATGTAAATCATGATTTTTCCTCCGAGAAAAGTCTTTCGTAGAGCAAAAGAAAATCCTCTTTTTCCTTGTCGACGCGGCGAGGGAATTCCTCAAGATGATGAAAGCAGGTCTTTAGATATTCTTTGTCATAGGGCGTCTCGCCATACTCATCGAGAAAGGAAATAAAAGAGGGGCAGTCTCCTTCTTCCAGGGCCAAGATCAGGCGATAACCTTCTCCTAACGCCCCTGTGTATTCCTCGGGCAAATCGATTTCCACTTTCTCGTCTTTCAAGGAAAAAACGATTTTGAATTGGATGTCTGAGGGTTTGAAAACGCAGTGTCTTAAAAGGGTGCTGATGTTCTTTTCCTCTTGGTAGAGGGAAAGATAGTAATTAGTCGTGGTCATGATCCCCCGGAGCCGATAAAGGAGTTCTTTTGTCTTTTTGTTCGCCTTTATCGGGCCGACGATTTCTTCGATTTGCTCAACCCAGCTTTCCGAGAGGACGCGGTCCGTTCCTTGAAGGTCGAAGACGCGCAAAAGGAATCCGATTCTGCGGTCCCGGATTAGTCCAAGCGCTGCATAAGCCAAATCTTGGAAATCCTCGAATTCGTTGTGATTAGTCAAAGAGATTTTCATTGAGCGTTCACCCCCTGCCTTACTGGCTTTATTCCAATGCCTATGACGCCGAATTTCCTGATTTGGTCCTCGCTGTAATAGGTCAGCATATCGTCAGGATTGGCTTTTTCATTTCGTGCATATCCCAAAATGGTTTTGCGGGGGAAGAAAGCATAGAGGTCTTCGAAATTCCGGGCGATATGAAGAGAAGTTACTTCGCAAAGACAAGCCCCCTTGCCGCTTTCTTTATCGGAAAACGAAATATAATCGCCGATTTTTAGCATTCTTCGCTTTTCATCATAGAGACGCATTTCAACTCGCTTCTTGCCTTGGGATATCGCCATAAAAGGACCGTGGTTCAAAGAATAGGAATAAAGGACAGGAAGAGCAGCTTCTGCGAGAGTGTCTTTGTCGTTTTCTTCGGGGAAAACGATTTTGCCTTCCCAAGTTGGCATGGTTGTTTGCGCTAAATTCAGGCTAGAAAGATAATCCGAATATTTTTCAACGAATTCCTCTTTCGAGACGAGTTTATCGGAGTATTCGTAGACCGTCTCCGCGGCACTTTGTAATCGTCCTCCATAGATATCGTTGTAAAAGCGGATCGCGCGTTTCAGCGTATCGAAGAGCTCTTCTTTGCCAAAGAGGGCCAAATCGTAGAACCCTTCTTTTTGGTTAAGGTAGTGGACTCGGATGCGGCCGCAATCGCTTGCGCCATGGTCACTTTCGTTATAACCAAAATAAATGGTGTCTCGGAGTTCCCAAAGAAATGTGCTTCTAAATTCGGCGAGCGGATGGTAGAGGTCATAGGCCCGCTTGGAT
>DAISHV010000108.1:0-5228 GCA_036822315.1 Bacillota bacterium
CCGGATGACGAAAGCCGTGCGAAAAGCAGGTTTGTTTATTATTACATAGGGCTTTATCTGAAAATTATTAATAATACAAGGCAAACGCTACCCTTTGCACGAAATAAAAGAATTGTTTATCTTGATCTGTTTGCTGGCGATGGCAAATACGGGACGGGAGATGATTCTGTTCCTTTGAAAGTCTTGGAGTCAGCCAGGGACATATCCAATATCAAATTTTATTTCAACGACCTTTATCGTTCGCACGTGCTTGAAGACAACATTAAACAAAAATTCGGCTATCAAAATCTTCCAGACAAAATTGTTGTGAACAACGGCGATGCCACGAAAATGAACCTATCGTCGCTTTTCACCCATAGAGATATTGTTATTTCATACGTTGATTCTTTCAGCTGCCTCCTTTGCGACACCGGGACAATAAATTACTTAATTTCAAACGACCTTTCCGATTGTGTGCTCTATCTCAATATGGATTTCTTCTTTCGGTGGATAAACACAGAGCAAGGCGAAACGACGTTGACGAAATTTTTCGGGTGTGCTGATACCCTTCAGCACTTTCGGGACCGATGCGGCTGCGAGGTTCCGAGAGACACGATAACACGCGAGATTCTCCAGGATTTTACTAATCGTCTAAACTTGGAACATGGGAAAAAGCTCTTTTATTTGCCAGTCTTTTTCCGAAAAAGTCAGTCCGAAACTGCAATTAGTCAAGTCATTATGGTCGTCTCCAAAAGCAATATGGGGCTTGTGGCGGTAAAGGAACGATTTACCGAAGTGCCGAAGGAAGACACAAATATTAACGGAAAAATTGAAAGAGACTTTTATCTTGAAGACGGTAATATCACCGTTTACACAGACTATTCGAGGGACCAAATGCGTCTCTTCGATGATGAGAAAGAAGCCAAGTTTAATCCATTGCTTAAATACATCCCTTCTCAAAAAGAATGGGCGATAAATTGTGGAGAACTTCTTCGCAAGATAGACGAGTCCTTCTCGCAGCGTTTTGGGTACATTTCCGGATACACGGCCAAATTTCTTAGAGAGGCATTAACGTATTTCGAAGAGAACGGAACTATACTTACCTCCTATAATAGTCCAAGGCAACGGCCGAAGGGGACGTGGGGGTCGAACACCGTATTTTGGAAAGTGAAGGGAGAGGTATGAAGGAAATCACTAGGAAGAGCCTGCTATACCGGACGAAAGTCGAATACGGCGATTTCACGGTTAATCACGTCCAGGGGTGCGCCCACGGATGCCTTTTCCCTTGCTACGCATTCAACATGGCGAAAAGATTTGGGCACGTGAAGACCTACAAGCAATGGAGAACGCCGGCGCTGGTCAGTAACTCCCTTGAACTGCTTGATAAGGAGTTGCCCAAACTGAAGGGGGAAATCAAGTCGGTCAACCTTTGCTTCATGACTGACCCGTTCATGGACGCCTACCCAGAGGTGGGGGAGATGTCGATCAAGATCATCGACCGTATCAACCGCGAGAAGATCAAGTGTGTCATCCTCACGAAAGGGACGCTTCCGACCGAATTGCTGAGAACCTCAAAGATTAATGAATATGGGATCACCCTCGTGTCACTCCATGAATCGTTTAAGAAGAAATACGAGCCATACGCAACCGCCTACAAAGAAAGAATAGCCGCTCTAAAAAAACTTCACGACAACGGCTTCCAGACATGGGTAAGCGTCGAGCCGTTCCCGACGCCGAACATCGACGATACAGGGATCGATGCCGTCTTGGACGCCGTGTCCTTCGTGGACAAAATCGTCTTCGGACGTCTCCATTACAACAAATTGGTGGGGGAATGGCCCGCTTATCAGGATTTTTACAACGAGGCCGCCCAGAAGGTCATTGATTTTTGCAAGAAAAACAAGAAGAAATGCCACATCAAGACGGGGACATACGTGCAGGACGGAGCCGATAAAGGCGGAGATTTTTGAGCGCCTAGGGGCAGGGACGTGTCAAAGGCAAACGAGCGATTCATCAAATTCGTTGAGCACGATTTCGGCGAGCGAATTTTCGGGGCGGTCAGCCACTATTGCATAGTGCATCGCGACCTTCTCGAGGAAAGGCTCAATGTGGTGGGGAAACGGGTCTCGTTCGTTTCCTTGGAGGATCTCCGGTATCGCGACGTGTTCATTTCAAATGCCGGCAACGGGCGAATCGAATTCGATTTGCTCGTCGCTCCTGAGCTCGCAGCAAAAATGAAGTACGATGGCGACTATTATGAGGAAGAGCCGCTGAGTGGTTTTTGGCTGAGTGTCTCCTGCGAAGCCGCTGTAACAGAAGGCGGATTCAAAGACTTCCGGATAGCCAACGTCGACGAATACTCGAGAGCCGTCTTCAAGAGACCCGTCTCGGGAGACCTCGTCCCGTTCATCAAGAAATGCGATTACGGAAAGGCCGCTGAAGACATACTGCGTCGTTATTATCCAGAGTCCCTAATAACCCCGATGCCGATAGATCCGCTTGTCCTTGCTCGGAAAATGGGTCTGAACGTCATCAACCGGAACATTTCCGAGGATGGATCCGTTTTCGGGGAGTTCTTTTTCTCGCCCTCGGAGGCCTCTTTTTTTAGCAAAGCCGAAGGAAAGGCGATCCAGGAAAGCATCCCAGCAAACACGATTGTGGTGGATGAAAGCGTCAACTCCGTTTATTCTTTCGGATGCAAAAACATCACGATCGCGCACGAATGTGTCCATGCCGCGCTTCATAAAGAAGCTTTTGTTTTTGCGAAAGCCATGGACAAATCCTTCCACGCAATCGAATGTCTCAGAGACGGGAGAATGAAAGGGTCTCAGGACGATGACACCGTGCTTTGGATGGAGCGGCAGGCGAACGGGATCGCTCCGTACCTTCTTATGCCCAGCAGGACATTCTTGATTAAGGCTAACGATTTGGTGAGAGTCTATTCTGGGTTCCCGGATTATGACCCCTTGGTTTATACCGAAAAGATTATCAGAGATCTCGCCGGCTTCTTCGGCGTCACCGCCTATTCTGCAAGGAAACGTCTAATCGATCTTGGGTTTGAGGATGCGGTCGGGTGCCTCAACTGGATTAAGGACGACCATGCTTTCGCGAGATCTTATCTCTTCAAAAAAGGCGCTTTGGCTACAGGCGAAACTTTTACTGTGGATTTCGCAGACATTTACAAGAGCGTATTCGAAAATTCAAAATTGCTCCAGGGGTTTGCGTCCGGCCGCCTTGTCTTTGTCGAAAACCACGTTTGTTTGAACGACCCAAAATACTGCGAAAGACCTAACTTTGGGGAATTGAGGCTGACCGAATACGCGCGAAGACATCTGGACGAATGCTGCCTGAAGTTCAAAATCTCTGCTTTTAACCGGCTGGAAGAAACGCCTCTGGCCTCTCTGTGCTATCTTTGCCGGGACTGCGGGCCCGGATTCGATTTCCGAATTGAACTGTCTGACGGCGCCGGCCCCTTGGACAGCCCGCAAGCCAAAGAGGATTTTGAGGCATTTCACGAAGAGCAAACGAAAATGATGAAGCTATCTGGCGAGCCGCTTAGTCAGCTTCTCTCCGATCTCATCGCGATGAGAAACATCGAGATAAAAGAGCTGTCGGACGCTTCGGGAATAAGCGAGAGGCAGATCGGGCGCTACACAAAAGGCGATTTTACCCACCCAACGAAGCGAACGCTTGTTGCCTTATGCCACGGTCTTCGCTTATACCCAAAGGTCGCTGAAATGGTCTTGAAGCAAGGGGGATTCACTCTTGCCGATGGGAGCAAAGAGGACGAGGCTTTCGAAGCCGTTTTGATAGGAATGAGAGAAGAGCCTATCGAAAGCGTGAATCGGCTCCTGACCCGCCTTGGTGTAGGCCCTTTGTCAGAAGAAGAATAATTATTTTCGGCCATCCCATGTCCGAAAAAAGCCATTTTTAAACCCTCTTTTCCCTTGGGAATAAGCGAAAAGCTAGAAAAGCCTCGATGAATCGGGGCTTTTTTTGTCGGACATCCCGCGCCTAGGGCTTTTTCCATCGTTGGGCTAAACTCGAGCCAGCAATGGGAAAGGAGAACGAAAAATGCAAGAGATCAGAAACAGCAAGCACAAGAAAATCTGCATGGCTGACCCCGCGCGGAAGGCCGTTGAGATTCTCTTCGGCGGAACGCTCACCCGGGTTCAATTCATGCCCGACGGCAGCATCGCCGTGACCAACAAATAATCATCCATCATCCCAAGACCCGCTGGACGGGCGTGGATCCGGCTTCCGAGGGAAGCCATCCCGCCCGCCTTTTCTTTTCGGCCTCCTGGCGCCGGGCTCATCCGCAAAGGCCCTCTTACAGGAGGAGCAGAGAATGCTCAGTCAGAAGAAACTGCCCCATTGGAGCAGGCGAAGACACAAAGACGACCAATACATGATTAACGGAATAACGGGGAGGTTCACGTATTTCCCCGCCGGAACCTTCCCCGAGCCGGAGAAACTCGCGGAGTTCAACCGGGGCGAGGAGCGGACATACAGGAATCACCACAAGCTCTACTACAACCTAAACTCCGACGGAACAGAAACGGCGTTATGCGTCGGGAACAACGTAGAGGAAATGAGCGTGGAAGAGGAAGAAACGCAAGAGCTCAACATCCAGGAACCCGAGAATCCCTTCTACAAAAAGAAAAAAGAGACGATGAAGATCCTTTACGCGGCCAGCAAATGCCTGTCTCAGGAGAACTACGTACTTTTCCGGGACGTTTTCGTCTATCAGTCAATCTCCATCAAGGCCGAATCCGAGAAGCTCGGAGTGCCAAGAACGACGCTAAACGACCTGCTCTCAAGCATCGAAAACCAGGTTTTTTCCAGACTCAAACGGAAGAAAAAATAAATTTTCTTCTTCGATAGAATCTTTGTTTTTACCCAAAAAATCCGTCACACCCCCAATTTTCTGATTCTTCTAAGTGAGGGGAGTTAAGTCGGAACAAAGGGACACAGTGAGCGAGCATCCGAGACGTGTTGTCTCAAAGACACGGAATTCGTGAATTATGCGAAAACGCTACTTCCCAAAAAGCCGACTCTCCCCGTTAAAGGAGGCAATTACAAAATGCCATACCAAAAGAAACGCGGCCTAAACCGCAAGCCGATTACGAGAATCTGCATCCGAATCTACGACGAACAGGACGCCGAGGAACTGGACAAAGCTTTCAAATCCAGCGTCGTCCAGACGCAGAACGACTTCTTCCTCGGGCTGATCCTCAAGGCCGTCCGGG
>DAISHV010000109.1:0-1097 GCA_036822315.1 Bacillota bacterium
AACTTCTCTGCGCCTGTGGAATTAGTCTACGAAAAGAAAGAAGATTGTTACGTTTTGCGCTCCATCTCTTCGCCTTTTTAAATATTTTTTCTCCCAGTATCTTATTTTGATACTTACATGAGAGAAAATGTTTTACAAAGAAAAGGGGTGTTTGGCATGAAGGTGACAAAGACGCAAGCTGTTTTAGTCCTTTACGACGCGCTCCTTCATAATGGGGTTGTCCGCAAAAAGGATTTTCTTTCTACCATTGAAACAAGTGATATTTCCTTTAAGCGCTACGTGAGCGAACTTCGTTGCTATTTCACGACGTTCTCACCGAATTATGAAGTGAGCTATTCGCGAAAGGAAGATGCCTATTATTTGGTGAAAACCAAAGTCAACGGCTGACATTAATCTCTTTTCCGATTACAATAAGGCCATGAATATGCCTATTTTCGCTTTCACCACCCCGCGTCACTCCGTCAGCAAAGAAATCCGTTTCGCCAATAAGAAACGGGATTATTCGATGCTCAAGGTCTATGACGATGGCAAAGTGATCTACCGTTATTACCGCAAAGAAGATCATCATCCGGAAGTCCAAAATCGTCAGCTTCAGCTCTCGAAGGAAGAATATTCTGCCTTTAAAACGCTCTTTGATGCTAGCCAAGACAAGTTTCTTTCTTATGCCACGTCGAATCCCGTGTCGAAAGAAGGACTTTCTTTTCGCCACACTTTGATTCACGCCTATGGCAAGGTCGTCTTGATCCCGGATTACGTTATTGACCCCCGGAGCAAAGTCTATGTCGATCGCTATGTCTATTTCCCCAAGAAAGATGCTTTGCCCTATTACGAGGCAATCCGCTCACTAACGGAGCTTTTGCGACTCGATCTTTTATCTCACCACATCCTCTTTCTTTATTGCGAACATTCCGATCAAGACAAAAACGTTCTCTCGTCGAAAACAAAATAGTCCGCAAAAAGCCTATCGTTTCTTCAAAACCCTGCTCAAACGGGGTTTTATTTTTCGTGAAAAATCTTTAAGGATGAAGCCGAGGTCAATAAATCGACGGCTTCAGGATCGGCTTGAAAACCCGCAAGAGCCATGGCTTGAAGTCTTG
>DAISHV010000109.1:1197-5138 GCA_036822315.1 Bacillota bacterium
CCTTTTCGAGATAAATAAACCATCATCGCCGTCACCTCGGCTCCTTTTAGGCCCTCTGGATGATGATGAGAAAGGCCAGTCACGTTAGCGGATAGCGTTTTAACTTCTTCTTCGTTTCGACCAAACCAGCCCACGGGAGAAATCCGCATCGCCGCACCATTGCCATAAGAATCATTGATGTAATAGTCTTGATCCATTAGCCATTTATAAAAGGAACGCCCATAGCCAGCATTGGGATAACGCCGACCCCATTTGCGGAAGCAATCCACCGTCTTTTTCTTATCCGTGGAAATGCCTTGTTTAAGAATATCCATCACGGCTAAAGTCATGACGGAATCATCCGTAAAATGAAAAGCAGGATTATAGATATCGAAGCCTTCTTTGGCTGCCTCATTATCAAACTCGTAAACACTACCGACGCCATCGCCAATCAAAGCACCCCACATAAAACGAGCCTTCTTTCCTGTTCATCTTAAAACAAAAAATCGGCGAAATGAAGAAAAGCCTGCCAGAATCAAGGGGGTGATTCCAGTAGGCCTCTCCCGAAGGAGCAAGGAAACAAGACGGTCGAAGGAAGGAGGCTCGCATGGTCTTGAAGAAAGCACTTGTTCTTTCGTCGTCTCTTCTCTAATCACAATAGCACAGAGCGTAAAAGAAAATCTAGCGAATCTCGTTTCAGTTTTTCTCTTTCACCCGAAAGGGTGAGTTCAGAAGCGAAAATCAGGAGCAAAAATTAAATTAACGAATCGAGCATTTTCTCCATCTTCTCGTTCTTTTTCGGATGAGGATGAACAATCATTTTGCCCTTGATGATGACGTCTTCCGCTTCCCGTAACACTTTAAGATCTTCAAGCGGGTTGCCTTTGCTGACAAAGAGGTCAGCACTCTTGCCAACAGCAATCGAACCGGTGATGGTATCAATGTGCATGATTTTCGCATTAACGATCGTCGCCGCTCTTAAAGCTTCGGCATTGCTGGCACCAGCATATTTATGGTAGTAGCAAAGTTCACGCCACATCCCGCTTTGAGCGGCAAAGGGGCAGGCACCATCCGTGCCTAAACCATTGGTGATGCCTTGTTCACGAGCGCTGATGGCCGAATGAATGATGCCATCGGAGACGATTTTGCAGCTGGCAATTTGGACATCAGTATAGTGAGAATAGTTTTGAGGAAGATTTACGCTAGGAAGCGCCGGAGAAATGGTCGTGATGATCGCGCTCGACGAATGCTTAAACCGTTCGGTGAGATCCGCATCGAAGAAAGAACCATGCTCAATCGTATCGACACCGGCGATTAAGCACATCCGCATCCCTTCCGTGCATTCAGTGTGAGAGGCAACCAAAAGGCCTTTTTTATGGGCTTCTTCAACCACCCAGTTCACTTCTTCTTGCTTCATTCTCACATCGCCCGGATGATTCGAATCTATGGCATCCATGACACCACTCGTCAGCGTGATTTTAATCAGGTCGACATGCTTGGCAACATTCTGATCAACAAGTTTTACGTATTCTTCTTTATTGTGGCAGGCAACGGCAATCGTCCCATCGCCGTGACCACCGGGGCAGGTCAAAGCCGGTCCCGAAACCAATAAACGCGGACCAATCGCCTTGCCAGCGTTAATTTTGTCACGGGCATAAACATCGGCATAACGCATATCGCCCACGCTCCGCAACGTTGTCACGCCGCTAAGTAACGCCGTCTTGGCGCATTGTTGAGCAGTCTTTCTAAGATAGAGCAGTCCTAACCCCGAAGCAGCGAATGCCAATAACATGGACTGGGATTTGCCTTTCGAAGCGACAGAGGATTTCGGCACGCCATCACCAAAAAGATGAGTATGAAGATTAATTAAACCAGGCAAAACATAAAGCCCGGTAAGATCGACGACTTTGAGACCTTGAGGATTTGAATTATCCGAGGAAAAAGCGGCAATCAAACCATCTTTGACCTCGAGACTATAGTCTTTTAGGACCTCGCCTTTTTCAACGTCGATGATGTTGGCGTGGGTGAGAAGATAATGCTGTGTTTGAGCCATGGACAAAACCTCCAAGAGATTTTTCCACTATAACCCCTTCTTTGAAAATTTAAAGTTTTATCTAAAAATCCCCTCAAATCCCGTCTGAACGGGAAGGGGAATCTTAACGAGAAGCCTCGGCCAAAGCCGAAAAGATCTCGAGGGAACTTATCGGAAGAACAGGTTCTTTTTTCTTGAGCGAGGCAACTTCTTTGTACTGGGAAACGACGACTTTGTTCCCCGCTAAGTGGGGTTTAAATAGTAATTGCCCTTCCACTTCAGGGAAGGCGAGGAAGAAGAGATCGACGAAAGGCAGTTCCTTAATCAAAGCACTGTTCCACCGGCGCTTCGCAAAATAACGAGAACGATAGGGATGGAAAAGGAGCAAGGCCTTTTCGTAATCTGGCGAAACAGCCTTGATAAATGCCAAGGCATAATGGTGGTAATCTTCTTCTTTCTTGGGTAAAGAAGAAATCAGGAAGAACGTATGGGCTCGGCTTTTTAGGCTTGTCTCAACAAGATGACGGGCTTCAAGATACTCGTTTTCTTTTTCCATGAGAGCGGCTTCATATTTAAAAGCCCGTTCTAGATCCAATACGCCAAGCGTCGGGAGCCGGCGCAAATCCATATTCATCAAAAGATCGGCTTGTTTGACTTCGTAGGCGAAGGGATTAGTTTCCCGAATGCCTTTGACGTAAGCGAAATAACCTTCCAAGGTATTTTCGCTTCCCTGTCGGGTCAACGCTTTGACAGCTAAGACTTCCTTTTCGCTCAAACCAAGGCTGCGGAGTTTTTCTTCATTAACTCCACAATCCTCCATCGAATCGTGCAAAAGGGCCACCTTTTTAGCGGCATCAGACACGTGTTCCGCCACCCAAATAGGGTGATAGATATAAGGATGACCGCCCCGGTCTTTTTGGCGGGAATGAATCCCATTAACGAAACGGACGACCCGTAAAAGGCCTTGGTCATTGAGATCCAAATCCCCTACGATCAAATCGGGGTCTTCTTCAAGGCCCGGATAAGGGCCTTCGGGCGCACGGGCCAAGAAGGCTTCATAGGACAAACTCTTTGCGGGGTAAACTACTTTCTTGCCATCCTTGAGAACACTGGCGTTCAATTCCCGTGGTTTAATTGGCGACCAGGTTTTGTTTTTAAAGGCGTAATAATGAACACCATCGCCCGAATAAGCAAAAAAGCTTTTGCCCCCATGATTTTGGAGATAAAAGCTCCAGCGTTCACTGAGTTTTTTGGCTTGAAAATAAGGCAAGGTCTCTTCGCCGATTTCTTTCTTTGATGAGACCTTTTTCTTTTTCATTTTCTTTATCCTATCATTTTCTTCTTTTCGATGTCACCCTGTTTTCCTCAAAATCGAAGGATGATGGAGAAAACAAAGGGATTTCACAGCTGAGCCTCACTGCCATCGAAAACCAAACGGTTGCCTTCGATGATGGTGTACTTAGCTAATCAACGTTGATGACCGGCATTAGCCCAGGGGAAAGCAATCGTGAAGGTGTTGATAAACAAGAACCAACGCAAAAGATTATGGCCGATGAGTTGGATTAAACAAGCATCAAAGCGGCTTTCTCCGCCCACAACGGGAGCCACGGGAAGCGGAGCAACTTCACTTGGATTTGGAGTCAGTTTCATCGGCTTGAGGTTGTCATTGAGCTCGCTGACGGAATAGGACTTCCTCACAGCCGCCGGAGGGGGAGCCTCTTTCGGAAGGGAAGGCGCCTCATCCGCCTTTTCCTCGATTGTTGCCTTACCCTCATGAAGCGATTTTTTTAGCCAAATGATCGTAACAATAATATTGGGAATGCTGAGGAGAAGAAACAAAGCCGGATTTACTTCCGCTTCGCCAAATGCGCGCTTAACCGACGATTAACCACGGTTTCGATTTCTTCTTCAATGACCTTGTAACGCTTTG
>DAISHV010000110.1:0-5001 GCA_036822315.1 Bacillota bacterium
GGACTTGATCATCCAACAACCATCAATAGGCTAACAAGAAAAGAGATACAGGGGGGCATCTAGGATGGTATGTAAAGCGGATTATTCTCTTGGACTCGATAAGATTACTCTTCGGAAAGACAATCATTTTCGAATCCGTTACATCCTCTTTTGCAGTTTGTTTGGTTATCTCATCTTCATCGGTATTTTTATTTGGGTTCTTTTGGATCATCAGGTTTTCAATGATTCGGTACGGTCCCAGACTTTGTGGATATTCCCTCTTGCTTTCGTTTTCATGATTCTTGCTGATTTTTTATCGGCTTGGGTCCTCAAGAAAAGCGGAAAAGAAATTGTTGTCATTAACGCTCAAGGTATTCGAATCGAAGGACGAAAAGGCCAAGGCGAAATCAAAAAAGAAACGATTCAAAAACTTACCTTTCAAACGAATTTGGTGAACAAATGTTGCCTTATTCAAATCTCTACGGGTTCCTCTCGGCCGATCGGGGTTGACGATGTGGCTATCCCCAAAGAAGATGTTGAACGGGTTGAAAAAGCTTGCAAAGCGATGCTTGGCCTCCAATAGCTGATAAAAATATCCTTGCAAAAACCGCTTGGATTTTTTAAAAGCCTCGTTTTTTGAGCGTTTAAATGTGATGTCAAAAGAATCATCTTGTCGTCAAAAGGATGGATGGTCAGTTAATTAACTTTACCGGCTGGCTTATTGGCCGCTGAGGCAATGGCCTCTGCAATGGTTCGATAGAGGATTGAGGGATCGATTGGCTTTGCGATATGGCCATTCATTCCGAAAGAGAGGGCGTGGGTTACATCTTCGGGATAGGCGTTGGCAGTCATCGCATAGATGGGGATGCTTTTCGCTTCTTTTCTTTGCGAAGAACGGATGACTTTGGTGGCTTCATAGCCATTCATCACCGGCATCTGAATATCCATCAGAATCAGCTGATATTGGTTTTCTTTCGAAGCGGAGAACATAGCGACCGCTTCTTCGCCATTCGTGGCACAATCGGTGACGATGTTGGCCTTTTTGAGAAGTTCGACCGCGATTTCGCGGTTGATGGCATTATCTTCCGCCAACAATATTCTCGCACCGTGGAAGTCATATTTGACTGGCTCATTCGTTTTCTTTTCCAGCGGATTTTCATCCGGCTTTATTGGCGCCAAAAGGAGGGGCAAATCAATGGTAAAACTCGTCCCTTTGTTTAACAAAGAAACGGCTGAAATCGTACCGTCCATCATTTCGACAAGACTCTTCACGATAGACAAGCCTAATCCCGATCCGCCATATTTCTGGGCAGTTTCGGCGTTCTCTTGTTCAAAAGGTTTGAAGAGGCGTTTTTGCATTTCCTCGGACATGCCAACGCCATTATCTTTGATGAGGAAACGATAATAAGCTTTGTTCGCTTGAACGGAAGCCCGCGTGGCTTCGAAACGGATTTCGCCACCTTCGGGAGTGAATTTATAGGCATTACTTAATAGATTAAGGAGGATTTGTGAAATACGAAGCTCATCGCCGACAAGGAGGGCGTCAGGGACGTCGAAGGCGGTATTCAATTTGATCTTTTTATCCGCACATTGGGGGAGATAGATATCGCGGAGATTTCTTAGCGTGGCCGCTAAATCAAAGGGCGAGGAATTCACTTTTGGATTTGTTCGCCATCTCGGCTTGGTCAACGGCGTTTTGTAACAAGGCTTTGGCGTGAGCTTCTTTCTGCTTTTGCTCATCGACCGAGCGCATGAAGACCATGTAGTTGGCAGGTTGGGCCCGGCTTGGAACTATGCCTTGAATGATAATGTAGGCCCAGAAATAGGTTCCATCCTCTTTGCGCAAACGAGTTTCAAAAGATTTTTCGCTGCCAAGTTCGATTAAAGCTCGCAGAGTGTTTTCATCCATTTCTTGAGAGACCATAGCTTGGTCTTCCGGCGCGACTTGGTCGAGAAAATCCGAATGGGGAGAAAAGGGCTGAGCGACATTTTTAACCTCGCCTTTCTCCAATTGATAACGATTGATCATCCGGGTTTGAAGATTAACCTCAAAAACCGCTTCATTCGTTTGACAAACATAAGCGATGAAGCGTTCGAACTCGCGGTTGGCGAGCACCATTGCTTTGCGCCGGCCAGCAAAGAGGATGATGAAAATCACCGCGATGAAAACTAAAAGGAGACTGCCGAAACCGATGGTATAAGGAACGGGATTCAAATAAACCTGATCGAAGAAACTTGGTGTTGGTTTCACAAAATGAGAAAAGCGCGAAACAATCGCGTTAAAGGAGTCTTCGCTCGTTGCGGCAATCGCGGCATTCAACGCTTTTAAAATAGCCCCGTCATCGCTGTGTTTTACGGCGATTTTTAATTTGAGGGTTCCTTCCGAGAGTTTGGTAAACGAATAGATGCTTCGAATATCTTCATTCTGGAGTTTTTGGGCATAAAGCGAATTGATGATTGCGGCATAGCATTCTTGATTTTTCACGGACGAAAGACATTCGTCCATCGTTTCAAACGTCCGAACTTGGTTCGGATAATGGAATGAACGAGCATAGGCGCCAGCCATTGAGTTATCGCCTAAGCAAGCAATTGTCGAAAGCGAAGTCGATCCACTTCGAAGAATCGCTTTGGAATAGGAGAAGTTGAGATAAGCGTCGCTGAGGTCGTATCCGGTGAGATAGTCGCTAGAAAAAAGATCAGAAGCATCGAGAGCAAATCGTAATCTTTAGCCTTTAAATGAGCTTCGTATTCGGCATAATTCGTGACCGGAAGCATTTCGATCGATTGCGAGCTCTTTTTCCCCAGCAATGCTGAAATCTCGGAGAGCACGCCCGTTTCTATCTCATCGACAGAACAGAAATAAGGATCTTCGCTCGGGCTGGCCAAAGCCTTTAAAGGCGCTGAAGAAGAAACGGAAACCTCCGGTAAAAGACGTGGGGCCAAAGGCTCGGGGGATGCCGGAACGGAAAGAAAGGGGGCGTTCAGGGCGAGGAGAGCAGGAAGGAAAGCCCAGAACCTTCGCATGGTCTATTCGGCGTGAATGAGACCGGGTTCGGTCTCAACACCCTCCTCCCAGGCGGTTTAAATTTTGGTCGATAAATCCAAGGTGAATTTTGCTCCTAACGAAGTTTGGTTGGAGGTATATTGCGAACGAGGAATGCGTTTGTCCTCCAGTTCGCTCGGCAATTTGACAGAGCGAATCGGCGTGGCGTAAAGCGCTGCGATATTGAGTTTCCCTTCATCGGAAAGAATGTATTCACGGGATAACATTGCTGCATATGGGTTTTTAGCCGTTTTACTGATAATCGTGGCATAGCCGGAAGTCACAGAGCCATCGGAAGGGATGCAAGCGCCAAAATTCTTAGCGGGAGTTCTTGAAGAAGCTTCATCTCGGTAAGCTAAAGCGGAGAAATCCCAGCTGATAAGTACTTTGATTTGCTCCTCGTAGCCACTAGAAAGAAGATTGTCGGTCTTAAGGTTTTCGACGAGTCTGCCCTCGCTCGCTAATTGTTTGAAAAAGCGAATGCCGGGTTCGACGTTATCAGAACTGCCATCAAAGGCTAAGGCAGCGGCAAAGACCGAGAATTGTCCGGTGGAACCGCTGGTGACACTGGCGATGCCCACTTTATAGGTGCCTTTGGCCAAATCCGCAAAACTCTTGAGTCCATTTTCGCCAAAGGAAGAATCATAAAGAAAGGCGAGCATTCCGGTGAAACTAACGATGTATTGGCCGCTTTCGTCCTTGGCCCAAGACGGGATTTCGTCCCAATAAGAGGTCTTGTATCCTGCCAAGAGTCCTTGGTTTTTGGCTTCGCGAGCATACTCAAGCCCGATATCGCCGATATCAGGGGATGACACCAAAGCGTCACTATCACCGCGGAAGCATTTGAGGATCTTGGCCGAGCCCATGTCGGTATCTTGGTCCTCAAGGCCGTAATACAGGCTAAGGTCGTCCCACATCTTTTGTCCTGTGGGCCAGCCATCATGCATTCCTAGCGAAACGACTTTTCCTTCTTTTTTCGCTTGGCTCACCAATGTGGTGTAATCCAAAGTAGGGTAGTTGATTCCTTTTTCGCTGCAACCATTCAAGACAAAAAACAAGGAAAAAAAGAGAGAATTGCGAATCTTTTTTTCCTCGTGAAGCCATGATTGTTTCCTGAAATGATCAGACGCACAGTCCAATAAGAGCGTGCTGATTCTTTCAATTTCTTTCTTTAAAAAAGTATAAGACCAAGACTTTGTAAAGAAAAGAAAAACACATTTTCCTTCGCTTTAAAAGCGAATAGAAAGATTCATCGGATTCAACGATAAAAAAAGGGAAGCATTCCGTTTCATCCTTGAAGAACACTTCTTGAACAATGAGAATTAAACGAATAAGGTATCCTTATGAAAAAGAAACTTATTCTTACCCTTTTGCCTTTCTTGGCTTTGGGAATTTCTTCTTGTTCTTATTCGACGAAGAGGGTTACGCTTTCCGGAGCACTTCTAAGCAAAGACTTTAAAAATGATTCGAGTTTGGATGCCACGAATTTGTTTGATCTTAAATTCAAAAACTTCACGCTCTCCAGTGGTCATATCCGCATTTGTCCAGCCTATCTCCAAAACGAGAAAACTGCAGACATGAGTACAATCTCCCAAACGGAAGCAACACTGAAACCATTGGTGAGTGTCAATGCCTCTCAAGGCTTCTTTGACGCGGGATTTGCAGTGGATTTTTCAGGAAATGAGATTACTTGTTCTTTCGCTCAGAATTATCAATTTGACGGGACGGAAGTCACTTTTGTCGTTTATGCCAACACGAAAACGATAACAATGGATGGCGGAAGTGCCATGTCTTTAGATCTCTCTCGGAGTGATGCGGTGGCTATCACCGTAAATGGGGCGGCTTCGATTAGCGGCGAGAAGGCGTTTGCCCTTTCGTCCTTGCAATTGAATTGCAACGGCGCGGCCTCTTTTGAAGCTGGCGGCAGTGTTACTAATGCCACGTATGCTATCGATGGGGCGGCTTCCATCAAAACAAAA
>DAISHV010000111.1:0-4999 GCA_036822315.1 Bacillota bacterium
ACTAAGCGCTTTGGCAAGAAAGCAGAATTCGTTCAATGGTGCAAACACCTGTATCAAATTCATTGTTTTGGCCTTTTTGTTGTCAATTATTCGGTTTACACAAAAATCTTTAAGACGGATATCAAACCTTGACGCCCTTTTGGTGGTTTCCCTTCAAAAAGAGAAAGCGTATAGTGTTACGAGCACTTTAGACTAAGTTGGTCTAAAATAGCTATAAGGCATGAACAACAACTACGCTGTCTCTCCGTCAATGGAAGAGGCGAAAACTTTTATCCCAAAAGTCAAAAAAGCATCGGGATGCTATCGGTTTTTCAAACGCATCTTCGACATCATTTTCAGCATCGTTGCCCTCATTGTCTTGTCCCCGTTTATTCTTTTGCTCGCGATCATTAACTCTTTCGTCTGCAAAGGCCACCCCTTCTACAAAGACCAACGTGTAGGCCTTAATGGCAAAAAGATTTGGCTTTATAAATTCCAAAGCATGTATCCTGATGCTGAATCCCATCCCGAAAAATACCTGACTCCGGATCAGCTTAATGAATGGAACACGGAGCGCAAAGTTGAAAACGATCCACGCATCCTTCCCTTTGGTCGTTTTCTCCGCAAAACCTCGCTGGATGAGCTCCCCCAGTTCCTCAACATCCTGAATGGATCGCTCGCTTTGGTCGGTCCAAGAGCCATCACCGAAACCGAATTTAATCGGTATTACTCTCCCGACCAGCAAAAGATTCTCGTCTCCTGCCGCCCGGGCTTAACGGGCTATTGGCAAGTCAAGGCGAGAAATGATGCCACCTATGAATCGGGGCAACGAACCCGCATGGAAATGACTTACTTCGAAAAAAGAGGCTTCTTCTTTGATTTGGGATTGGTCTTGTCCACGATTCCTTCAATGTTCAAACACGAAGGAATGTAATCTTTGCTAAAATGGTCTCATGAATTTCGTCACTCTCGTCACGACCTTTCATAAAAGCGAAGAAGAAATAAAGTCTTTAATCGTCCATAACAACCTCCAAGGACGTGTCTTGGTTGGCGATCAATGCGGCCAAGCGTCTCAAAAAGAACTCGGCCAGATCGGAAAAGCGGATGTCACCCTCTATTTCTTTGATAGCAAAGGGCTATCCAATAACCGGAATGCTCTTCTTCAAAAGACAAATGCAGATATCGTCTCCTTTGCAGATGATGACATCGTTTTTATCGATAACTACCCCGGCATCGTCCTCGAGGATTTTGAGCGGCACCCTGACGCTCAGATGATCCGTTACAACATCACTTCGTCCAATCCCCAAAGACCCATTCCTCAGATTTCAAAAGAAAAGAAAGTTGGCTTCCACCAAGTCAGCAAATACGGGGTTTGGGGATTCTTCTTCAAGCGGTCATTCCTCATCGGCCATCAGCTATCGTTCCATCCTGAACTTGGGCCTGGCGTCCAAAAAAGCCATGGCGAGGATACGGTCTATCTCAAAGAATTCATGGATCAAAAGCCAAAAGCCTATCAGATTCCTTTGGTGATAGGAACTACGCCTATGGCTAATTCATCTTGGTATGGCCAAGACGTTCAAAACGACATCGTTACTGAAGGATATGTCTATCGGTTAAACCGCAAGAAGATGGCGATGCCCTTTGGCATCTACCGATATTTTGTGCACCGCTCCTTCTTCCCTGGCATCTCACTCCATAATTTTATCAAACTCTTCCTCCAAGGAATACGCGAAGCAGACGCCTATAAAGCTCAGCGGAGATAAAAAGCGCGGAAACTATAAGGCACCCCTTCTGTGTCTTTCACAACATCAACGGCAAACTCATCAAAGAATGTTTTGCCTTGGCTTGAATAAAGCAAAGTTCCTTCGTTAGGATCATCGGGGTTATAGGCCATACTATAACTTCGGTAATAGCAAGTGTCGGCATTTCGAAAACGAAGGAACCCATTGCCGAAGTCATGAACCAAATAACCGCTTTCTGCAGGGATTTTTGAGGCCGTGAATTTTTGAAGATCCAAAGAATAGAAAGAGCCCAAAGCATCTTTAAGCAATCCATAGCCTTCGTAGGAATGGGTAATCGACGAAGAAACGAAATCGCTCTGAAGAAGGGGGGTCCCGCTAAAGGAATAGATCGTTTCTTTATTGTTTTCCGAAAGCGCAAAACAGCCAAACCCATAAGCAACATCGCTCGGAACCGCAGAAAGCGTCTTTTCAACGGCAAAGTTGCTGTTCAAAAGGTTCTGGCTCCATAAATCCAAAAAGTGTTCGCCATCAAGCAAGGATAGCGAGGTGGAATAGATGGGATTATCCGTGACGTCGCTAAGAACGACCCCATCATTTTGGATGATGTAAGTTGCTAGCTTTCCGAGTTTTTTATTTCGGACCGGATAGGCGTCCACTCTCGCATACATCGCCACGTGATCAGCATCATAAATCGGAGTCATGTTCACGATCTTGTATGGAAAAGACAAAGAAGTATCACGGCCATTAACAATGGCGATTTGGTGGGTAGATAACTTGTACTTCTTACCCCCATCCTCATAGTCATAATCATTTTGGGTTTCATCAGCATTTTGATAGACCAAAGCTTTATTAAAGAGGGCGTAATGATCCATCCGATAGGGGATTTTGAAATCAACCCAGCTTCCATCGCTTAAGAAAGTGCAACGGAACCAGCCTGTCGAATAAAGAAGGCCATTATAACGAGGAAGGTTTATGACGCTCAAAGAGGAATGAAATGGCACAAAGAGACCGCTCGGGAAGTAAAACAAATTGATCGCGGCTGCCTTAAGAGCCGTCCGAACCCCATCTTCGCCTACTTGATAGAATGAGGAGGATCCACTGGTAGAAAAGTGCTCGGCAACGCCCGTATCCCCAAAAGAGTTTTTGAAGATGACCGTCTCAAAGGAGTAATCTCGCTTGAGGAAGGATGTCGCAACAAGACCGCCTCGATAATCATAGAGGTCGCAAAGTTGATTATCGCTGGTGTAGTCTGGCGTGCCTTCCGGAGCTCTTAAATCCCCGAGGACATAGACTCCGGCCTGCCCTTTGTTCAAATAAGTCAACTGGGTGTACTTCGCTGGAACGGCAACCTTCCCGGTTAAAAACGAAAACGTTCCGTAATCATGCATGGCCGGATAATAAATCTCTGCAAAACCCCTGTCTAAGTGGGTTAAGGACTCGGGAACGACTTCGTAGATGGGGTTCACTTGGGAATAAGTGCTCTTGCTCACCCGGAAATCCCGATTATCGATCAGGTTATAAGCAACGTTGGAGAGATTAATCGGATAGACCGGCCGATAAGGCAAGGCGGAGCATCCTGCCAAAGCAAGAAGACTTAAGGACGCAAAGATAAAGCGGATGGTGCTATTTGATCTCTTCCGCATTTTTCTTTGCCTCCTTCTTCGCTTTGAGTCGCAGAATCTCTTCGTGGATTTCCTTCCGATAATAGACCGCAATGAGCGGAAGATAAATAGCCAAGAAGACCAAAGCTTTGATTATCGTGGAGACGTATCCATTCATCCCCGACGGGAAGTGAACCACATAGGTAAAGATCACAAACGGAACAAGCCAGGCAACCGCGGTGATTCCAAGAAGAATCCCGAACGAAGCAAAAAAGTGCCCAACGGGAAAATTCATGGCCTTTTTGTAATAGATATTCGAGGCAACGATCATCCCAGCCACAATCGAAAAAGCCATGCCAATCAAAGGGCCATAGACCTTTAACTCTGGTGGCAAGTAATAGACGGCTAGAATCGCGATGCCAACGCTCACGAGAGCGCAGCTCAAATTGAAGATCGCCAAGAAACGGTGCTTGTTATAAGCCCTTTGGGCTTCGATGCCGACGGTCTCGGACATCGGGATAAGCCAAAGAACAAGCATCGCGGCTCCAATGTAATAGATCTGTTCAAAGTTCGCCGCGTCTAATTGGCTCTTCCTGAGCCAATAGGACACGAAATCCAGGCCACAGGTAAGAAATCCCCCGACAACACAAAAGAGCACCACCATTTGCAGTTTGGAGGCCCTAAGCCATAACGAAGCGACCTCTTTGTCTTTATGCTCCACCACCAAGGCATTGATCTTCGGCGAGAAGTTATTGCTGATGCCTTGGCTCATCAAAGACTCATAGGCATAGAACTGAAAACCATAGGTAAATACCGTCACCGTCTTGCCTGCGTCCACCATAACCCCCAAAACGGTCTTGCCCAAGTAAGCGTTGATCTGAGTAAAGGCCACAACAAAGAAAATCCAGACGGAGAATACGAGGATTTCTTTTAAATAAGGCTTCCACTCGGCCGGTTTCATCCAGGCGAATTTCATTTTCAAAAAACCCAAGGAATAAATCACGTTAGCGACATCCATCACGAACTGGGCCAGCATCCCAATCCAAGCGACCCAAATGATGTCACCACCCAAATAGAGGGCCAAGGCTGTAAGCCCCGTGGTCAAGAGATGCGAAAAGAGGATGATCCCCTGCTCCCAGGCAAAACGGCTTCGGTAATAAGCAAACCACGAGAAGAGCGACATGATGAAATCGCTCGAGGCCGCCAAAGTGGTAATCAATACCAAAGCAAAGAGCTTCGATCGGATTTCTGGGCCACCATCTTTGAGATAAAGAACTCCATCCCGATAAAAGAAGGCGATTAGAGTCCCCACGATCATCACAAGGAGGCCAATCACGATGAAAGCGACCAAATAGAAACCATTTGTTTTCTTTAATCCCTCTTCCCCGTTCTTTTCTTCGCTGACGGTCGCGAAACGAACATAAGACGATTCGATGCCAAACGAAAGAAGCAAGAGCAACGCCGATACGGATACCGCGAAGGTATAAAGGCCGTTATCGGCTTCGCCGACCTTCTGCAAAAGATAAGGGGGATAAACGACCGCAATGACCAAATAAACCGCCAAACGAATGTAGGTTAAGATGATGCCCGTTTTGATCGAATTCTTTTTGGTTGCTTTAACGTTTTCCATCATTCCTTCTTCGCCTCATTCACCAAGGCACTCGGAATCGCGGCAAT
>DAISHV010000112.1:0-4949 GCA_036822315.1 Bacillota bacterium
CCGACTAGCTCCTGAGACTAGCGCGTATACCAATTCCGCCACCAGTGCACGCTTAGTAATATACCCTTAATTAGCCAAAAAGTCGAACATCGTTTGTAATAATTCTTTATTTTCTTCACCAGAGGTTTCGAGATTCATTTTCAGTCCAATCGGCCCATCGGGTGAATTCAACTTTTTGTCAAATAATTCATTAATATATTGTTCAGATTTAATCGAAAGAAATACCTGATGTCCACGATGGGGAACAATCAAATATTGAGTGTCAGATCGGCCATTCAAATCCTTCTGAAGAGATAAATAGCCAGCTTTCGGACTAACCATAGTATCGTCCCCGCCTTGAATATAGAGTAGATGGCAACTACTTTTTTTCAGCATATCACTTCCCGCAAGATCTCCGTACTTGCCATTTCGACCCCGAAAATAAAAACCCATTAAAAAGCTGAAAAGTTTCGAATCTACCTTAGGATTTAATGATTTTAGCTCTTCTGAAACCCTATTAAAACCCGCTATCGAAATAACTTTCTTAACCTTATACACGGGGTTTGAGGAAATTAAGGCAGCATAGCCACCCCAAGAGTGTCCGACCACATATCTTTCATAACCTTGAGCTAATGGATCGCGATCAAGCCATTCAAAAAAAGCATCTTCGTCGTAAGCGACATGACCCATTCCATAAAGATACGTTCCTTCGCTCTCCATGCATCCGGTATAGTCAAAGGCATAAACCAAATATCCCTGAAGAGCGAAAAGACAAATCGGTTTAATATAGGCATTGCGTCCTGATCCGATGCCGTGAAAGAAAATTAACACCCCTTTATAAGGTCCTTTTCCGATAAAATATCGTGAGCCATGCAAGAGCCATTTTCCGGAATAAAAGGTAAAATCCGAGGTGTCAACATTAAAGTCGGAAGCCTTAAAATAAGGATAGGCAGGAGACCCATCCGAACGGGTAAAAGCCAGGTTCTTGTCTATCGCGTTTTTTAATATATTGTAAAGAATCAACAAAACCATTATTTTCGGTGTCCAAATAGAAGCGTAAATAAGGCGCGAAAGGCATGACCATTGGCCAAGTCAAGAATCGCTAGAAGTTTCTTCTCAGTGAACCCTGCCATGCCAACCATACGTAATGGCGTATCCATCACCATATGATAAAGATCATCATTTTCTTGCTCGCTACGACCTGAAATATAACAACGCTTTTCGGCTTCTTTTTTGATCTTCTTTCCGACAAAGGTTTCCGAAATATCATCCAAAGTAGAATCGAGAGTAAAGGGGCGACGGCGCCGATCGTGATCGACAGACAATCTTCGTCCTAATAAAAACGAGAATTCTTCATCAGAAACGCGGTTAAATCCGCCTTCACGGGTCAAAGCATAATAAGAAGGAAGCACCGAATGTTTATCTTCCCCAATAAAATCAGATTGAACTTCGACAAGTCCTGAAGCGCGAATATTCATGCAAGAAGAGCCGACTTCGATAAGGTATTGTCCGGCTTCGACTTCATATTTCTTCGTAGTAAGGTCAAAATAAGCGAAAGCCGAATAGGGCAAAGTAAAGACAACAGTTTTACTCTTTCCGGAAGCTAGGGAAATCTTACTAAAAGCCCGCAATTCGCGAAGTGGTTTATAGATTTTGCTGGCCTGAGGCGCCACGTAAAGCTCAACGACTTCTTCGCCGTCCCTCTTCCCAACGTTGGTGACAATTACGGAAACTTTTAGAGACGAGCCAGATTTAACTTGTTCTTTTGCCAAAGTAAAATCCGAATACTTGAAATCGGTATAGCTCAAGCCATGCCCGAAAGGGAACAAAACGCTCTTTCCAGCGGAGGCAAAGAAACGATAGCCAACAAAAATGCTCTCTTTGTAAGGCGAAATCTCTGCAGAACCAGGGTAAAAGTCCCGATTAGGCACATCAAGATAGTGTGCTGGCCAAGTCTCTGCAAGCTTACCAGAGGGATTAACTTTCCCCAACAAAATATCGGCAATAGCCTTGCCGCCGGCTTCGCCTGAAAGGTAAGCCAAAAGGACCGCCGGAACTTGATCGATGAAAGGAAGTTCGACCGGGGAACCGCTTAAAAGAACGACGATAAGGTTTTTATTCACCGCGAGAAGAGCGTCGACCAGTGCGTATTGATCTTCGGGCAAACGCATATTGCGCCGATCGTAACCTTCCGATTCGTAATAGGTCGGAAGACCTAAGCAAAGGATGACATTCTTGTGTGAGGAAGCGATGTCGACCGCGTTGAGATAAAGAAGTTTGGTGTTTTCGCCTTCTTTCAAAGGATAGCCCGGTTCATATTTGATTTCTTTCCCAGGTGCCCGCCCTTCATTGAGAGCCTCATAAAACGTAGTCAAATGATTTGGCGTGACGTGGCTTGAACCTCCGCCTTGGTAGCGGAAGTCCTTTGCTAATGCGCCAATCAAGCAAACATCCTCAAGATCATTCAAAGGAAGAATCGCACCATTGTTCTTTGCTAAGACGATGGATTCTTGGGCAACTTCCAAGGCTTTTTGATGTGCCATACCGGAATTGAAGGCTTGGGAGGCAGCCGTTCGATTTTGACAGCGAAGATTTAACGTCACCATGTGGAGGGCAGCTTCATCGACTGCGGCTAGCTTTAGTTTTCCCCGCCGAACGGCCCAGGCCAAATGAGAAGCTCGTTTTTCGTGGCAAGGCATTTCCAAATCCAAACCATGATTGTGAGAATTCACGGGGCTAACAGTGGCGCCCCAATCACTCATAACAACGCCGTTGTAATTCCATTCTTTTCGTAAAACATCTTTCAAAAGCCAATCGTTATCAGAGGAATAAACCCCATTGATTTTGTTATAAGAACACATGACGGTCCAAGGATTCGAATCGGCAATTGCGATTTCAAAAGGTTTCAAATAAAGCTCACGAAGGGCGCGGATGTCGACATCCGCCGAGTAACTGACCCGACGATATTCTTGGTTATTACAGGCAAAATGTTTGAGAGAAACGCCAACGCCATGGCTTTGAACACCATTGATATAGCCAGCTGCCATTTTGCCGGCAAGCAAAGGATCTTCTGAAAGATATTCAAAATTTCTTCCGCAAAGAGGGTTGCGTTTAATGTTAACCCCCGGAGCCAAAATAATGTCCGTTCCATGCATAAGACATTCTTGAGCAACGGCTTCGCCCATCTCCGACAAGAGCTTCGGATCCCAAGAGCAGGCTGTAAGACAAGGGGCCGGGTAGCAAGTGGATGGGAGCGAGGCGCCAACCAACTCACCGTTTTGGGGATCCCCCTGAGGACCGGGCAGACGTAAACCAACAGGACCATCATGCATTTCCAAGGCCCGAATCGGCTTCCTTTTGATGGCGTTCGTTTTCCAATCGCCATCACCGTAGAGAAGTTTGGCTTTTTGTTTTAAGCTGAGCTTCTGAACAATCTCTTTCGCCTTTTCTTCAATGGAATCCATGTTAATATCCTCCGCAAATCCCAATTAGAAATCTTTTTTTAGTAAATTTCCCTGACCATCGACATCGATCTGACCTGTCAGGATCATTATGCCTTCAATCAAGCCCCAAACATAACTGATCGGAATAAAAACTATCAAACACGACAAAACGAGTTGAACAACGGCTTTTCCGATATAGCCAAGATAAAAATTATGGACACCAAAAGCTCCTAGGAAGATACCAAATAGGCCAGCTGCTAATGTGCTCTTTTGGGCAGGGATTTCATCGCTCAGAGGCGTCGTGTCTTGAGACTTCACCGGAGACCCACATTCGGGGCAAAAGGAAGCGTCATCAGGAATTTCTTTCCCACATTTTGGACAATACATAGGCTTTTTACCTTACCTATTTTAGCGTTTTTCAACCCTTACTTCTATATGAAGTGGATTATAATAAAATTATGGAACAAATCATTTATCTGGCAGGCGGGTGTTTCTGGGGCGTTGAAGCGTATTTTAAGCAATTAAAAGGGGTATTAGATACGACGGTTGGATACTGCAATGGCACAACGGCATTTCCAAAATACGAAGATCTCAAGAGCGGCAAGGCCACGCATGCCGAGACGGTAAAGATTGTTTATGACGATCAACTCATCAGCTTAGAAAAGCTTTTGGAGCATTATCTCCGTTTTGTCGATCCCTATGCCCAAGACCAACAAGGTCATGATGTTGGCCACCAATATCGCACTGGTGTTTATTACACGAATTTGATGGATGGAATACGGGCTGACAGCTATTTTTCAACCCATCTAAAAGAAGGCTGGTTAATCGAAATCAAACAAATGAATAATTTCTATCCCGCCGAAGACTATCATCAAGATTACCTCGACAAGAATCCCGGGGGTTATTGCCATGTCAATCTCGCTTTAGCTAAACCCGGAGAAAAGAAATAACAATGGAAGACTATATCCATTATCTTCGTTCGCTCATTGGTCATGAACGCTGCCTTAGCGTTGGTCTCAGCGCCATCCTCGTCGATCCTGAAGGAAGAATTCTTTTGGAAAAAAGACAAGACAACGGTCTTTATTGCCTCCCAGGCGGTTCGATTGATTATGAAGAAGAAGTCCTGGATGGCCTAAAAAGAGAAATCCGAGAAGAAACTGGAATATCTTTGCAAAAAGCCTCTCTTTTTATGATTCAAAGTGGCAAGAAGACTACCCTTCATTATCCTAATGGCGACATCACGAACTATATCGATATCACCTTTATTGCTTATCTCAGCAAAAGCGAAGCCGTTATTGCGACCCACGATAAAGAATCGAGCGAAGTCTTTTTCTGTTCCATTGACGAGCTCCCTTCTCGAGATAAATTGCTATCGTGCGATATCCGAATAATCGATAAATATTTGGCAAAGAAGTTTGAAGTCACAATCGACTGAAAAAAGAAAAAACCTTGACGTGGTCAAGGTTAATTTCTGATTTGGTGGAGCGTAAGAGGATCGAACTCTCGACCTCCTCCATGCCATGGAGG
>DAISHV010000113.1:0-4929 GCA_036822315.1 Bacillota bacterium
GCTTCATTGATCGCCGCGTTCTTGGCGCTCTGGCATAAATAGAATTTGATTGAGCCCGTTACCGCGCCAGCATTTTGGAAAAAACGTAGGAAAACGTCGTTGGTGATATCTTTCACCGTCTCCAGATCGGCGATGTATTTTGCGACGACGAAAGCAACGAGTTTGACCTCATCGTTGTAAATCGTCTCAAAAGCCGCTTCTATCCGAGCACGGTTTCCGCTATGAAGAGCCTCGGATAAGAGGGCTTCGTTGGTGAACGGCATCCCGAGGCTCCTTTTTGTAGCTACATTAAATAAGACACTTCCGACATAAAAATCTTACATCTTTTTATCTTTGAAAGAGGACAAGGCCGTTCTTCGCTGAGGGAACCTCCGGAAAATGAGCCTTGTTTTTCCTTTTCTTTGGCTTGCAATTTTTCATCATCGTTCCAGCAATAGAAACGAAAGATGGAAGAAAAGGGTTTTCGTCTTTTTTCCGCTTTTTTGGCCCTTATAATGAAACTTAATGAAGAGGACACCTAATGATCAAAGCAAAGAATAACGGTACCCGCCGTTTCTTCTGGAAGTTTTCTTACATCATCAAGCGAGGATGGGAACTCGGCTATCTCAAAGTTCTCGTGTTGCTGCTCATCATCACCGGCCTTCTTCTTTTTAAGCACTGGGCAAATCTCGATAATACCCTTGCTTGGAAAAAAGATAATCCTGGCTTCATCTGGGCCATCGTCGATTTCATCACCGACTCCAATGCTGTTGCGGTCTTCACCTCGGCCCTGATTGGCGTTATCATTTGGCAAATTTCATTAATGATTTCTTCTTTCACCGAAGAAAGACGAAAAACGACGCAAGATCACCACGCCGTTATCCGCCACTACAGCGGCTACGCTCCCAAATCGCTTGTTGATGGCGAGAACGAAAAATTCAATGCCTCCGAGTGCCTGATGAAGCTCACGGCAGTCAATCGCCCCATCTCCAAAAAGGAGAATGACAAGCTTCCTTATCCAACCAACCGAATCCTCATCAAGCAATCCCCAGGGTTTTTCCAACAAGAAAAAGCCAATGAAGTCTTTATGGCCGAAGGAAAGCTTTTCCTACCCTCCATCAACTTTTTCACCAATAAAGACCATGATGTCACACCCGTTTTTGCCGATTCATCAACCCCTTATGAATTGCCGGAACTCGTCAGTGGGAATTTGACGGCGATTTTCGCCGCCCATAGCCACTCTGTCACCCGAAATAGCGAAACGGTTCGTCTCGATGATGCCCAATATAAGCCCGAAACGAAGACCCTTGAACTCACCACCTCGCGCACGACCTATTACGACATGCTTATGACCAACCGTTGCATGGATTTCGATATTGGCAATGGCATGACGCTCCGCAACCTTTACGAGTATCGAAACCGCGTCTCATCGTTCAAAGATTCCGTTTTGGCCAATCAAATCGGAATCAATGGGCTGATCATCACCAAGGATGGTTGGCTTCTCCTTGAAAAACGGAGTCGGAAAAAATCGACGTGGAAGGGCAAATACGCCCAGCCGATCTCCTTATCGATGCAAGTCAGTAAACTGGGTTTTCTTCCAGGGCAAAAGACCATTGCCTCTGGCCTCGAGAGTTCGAAAGATGTTGTAAGCCATTTGATCCGCCACACCATCCGCGATAACTACGGCTTAATCGTCAAAAACTACGACGATCTGAAGAAAGAACGTCTCGAAAAAGAAAGAAAAGCCGCGCCTGATAAAGTAATTGAAGAAACCAAAATCGATACCAAGTTTTATGAAGGATATGAACATTATTATTTCGATGGGACCGTTCACTTCCTCGGCTTGGCCCGCGATCTACTCGAAGGCGGAAAGCCCAATCTCTATTACTATGTCATTCTTGATCTGGACCACGAAGCATTAGCGGAACATCTTCGTAGCCTCAAAACTCGGAAAGATCCGATTCCCGTCGAAAGTGAAATGAAGGCCAACAAAGATGCCTACACCTCGAAAATTTGCCTGCCGTTTGAGAAATTCCAGTCTGGCTACGTGATTGCCCCCTACGACAGCATTGTCGTCGACATGGATTACAAATTATCCTTCCGAAAAAACAAAAACGCGAAAATCAAAACGGTGCGTCCAGCTTACCACCTTCATCTTTCTCACCGCAAACGGGGTTGTGGCGAAGCCCTGCTCGTTTGTCTCTCGTATCTTGAAGAAATGGGCGGCGTCGAGGCGTTAATCAAAAAAGAAAAGAGTATCCATCGGGATATCTTCGAGTCAGTAAATGAAGATGAGGTAAAAGAGAAAAAGGATCCGGCATGAGCACCATTCTTGCCTTCGGTGAAATCCTTCTTCGACTCTCCGCGTCCAAGGGCGTAGCTGATCACGCCCCGATCACCGCTTACTATGGCGGAACGGAAAGCAATGTTTTGGCCACCCTCAGCGGTTTCGGGGAGTCCACTGAATTCTTCACTCTCCTCCCCGACAATCCGCTCGGCGCCGGTGCCCTAGCTCATTTGAAGGCCTATCGAGTTGGCACCACTTTCGCTTTCTTAACTCGTCCCACGGATCGGCTCGGCGTTTACTATTCGGCCAATCTTCCCGGCGAAAAGACAAGAAAGGTTACCTATGACCGGAAAAACTCTGCCATTACGACCATCGATCTGGCGAGACTCGACCGTGACCACCTCTTTGATGGGGTTACCCACTTCCATGTCTCGGGCATCTCGCTTGCCCTTTCTTCTTCCTGCGCCAAAACCGCCCTTCTTTTGGCTCACGAAGCCCATCAGCGTGGTATTCCAGTCTCTTTCGATGTCAATTACCGCGAAGCCCTCTGGAACGTCGAAGAAGCCAAGAAGGCTTATCAAAGCATCATGAGCGACGTCGATTTCCTTTTCGCCAGCGCATACGACCTCACCACCTTCTTTTCTCTTCCCGCTTCCGACCCTTATTCGCCTTTCTTTTCCCGTTATGGCGTTTAGGCGATTTTTTCGACAGAGCGCGGAGAGAACATGAGCCCCCTCGTCGGCACCCTGGGCGCCGAGGCGCATTGGCGGGGTGCTTCGTTCGTTTTGCCGAAACAAAAATTCAAGTTGATCGACCGGATTGGTTCGGGCGACGCTTTCGACGCCGGCGTCCTAGAAATCCTCCTTCATCAAAAAGGCAACTACCCTCTGGCTTTGGCGAATGGGCTCTCCTGTGCTATCCTTAAACACAAGGTCAAAGGTGATGTCCTCTTGGCAAAGAAAGAGGATGTTGATGCCCTCCGCGACCATTTCACATTATGAAAATCGTTTTATCCCTCTCCCACCGCGATTCCGCCTTCGACCGGATGGCCGAAGTTTTGGGCCACCATGCGGAAGTGGAAGTCGCTCCTCTTTCCGGCTATTCCTTAAAAGGCGCCGATATCCTTATTGGCAAAGCGCTCGAAGAAAAAGACCTGTTGAGTGCCGATCGGCTCAAGGCGGTTTTCGCCTACAAGACCGGCGTTGATGATTTTCCGCTTTCTCTCTTGAAGAAAAAAGGCATTATCCTCGTCAATTCCCATGTCGAATCGGACCAGATCGCCCAATATGCTTTTGTCTTGGCCTCAACCCTTGCCAGCCATATTTTGCCGCGGGATAAAGACCTGCGGGAAAGGGGGCTTTGGTTTTCCGAACACTATCACGATTGGGAAAGCATCTATGATAAAAAAGTGGGCCTATTAGGCTATGGTCATATCGGCCGATCTCTCCAGATACTATTAAAGATGAATGGCATTCCCACTTGCACTTTGTTGAGGAGCGGCCACTACGAAGGCATCGAAACTTACGCGACGCTGGAAGAACTCATCGCCCACTGCGACGTGTTGATTTCCTCGCTCCCCGACACCCCAGAGACCCGGGGATTATTGAATGCGAAGATCTTTGCCCAAATGAAAGCCAAGTACTTGGTCGACGTCGGCCGAAGCAGCGACATTGTCCTCCCCGATCTCTATCATGCTTTACTGACCCGTCAATTGGCAGGCGCCGCAATCGATGGTTGGGATTCAACCCCCGATAATCGCGAAGTAGCAGCCTATCCTTATGACCACGAGAAATGGCCTTTTGACCATCTCGATAACATCATCCTTTCGCCTCATTGTGCCACTCAGATCGCCGATGGCCACGCCCATTACGTTGAAGATGCAACGGCCAACGTTCTCGCTTATCTGGCTGGCCAACCCATTGCCAATCTCGTCGATCTCCGCAAGGGCTATTGAACCCGGTGGGTCTTTGATCATCAAGGAGTTCCTCCGACGAGATTTATAAATGGAGAAAAGGAGCAGAGCCCTTCGAACCCATAGTTCGAGGAGCGATAAAAATAAACATAGGCCTCTGCTAGACGCTTTTTCAGGTTGCATGAGAGATTGATAGGCACGAACGGGACGGAAGCGAACTCATCGACTGCCTCTGCCCCTGCCTTAACAAGAAGCCTCATTCCGCGACTTCGCCGAAAACGAGTCTAGCCAAGACGAAAAAGACGAGACCCGTGCAAGAACGGAGACGCTTTTTGAACAAAAGATCGCTTGACCATTTTTTCTCCATAGCCGTATCGGAGAGAGTTCATTCGCACTAGAATGGGAGGCGGTAACCACACGAAGTCTTTTTTCTTGTTTTTCTTCCGTTGAGAAGAGAAATGAGGAGTAGAGCAAACCAGGGGCGGCTTTTCTACATTCTTTGCCCTTCGATCAGTCAGTTCTTCTGTTGATGAGCTTTTCAGAAGAAAAATCAGACCGCATCGCTGCAATCCGGCTTCTTTTCTTTCGAGAGGGTATTTAAAACTTGGCTTGAGCCGGCATGAATTGAGATTCGAAGGATTGTAAGACCTTTATTCCAAGAAGCGGTAGCCGACCCCGACCTCCGTAACGATAAACGGCTCGTTCGACTTTTCGGCAAGTTTCTTGCGGATGCTCGCCACAAAAACCCGGA
>DAISHV010000114.1:0-4872 GCA_036822315.1 Bacillota bacterium
ATTATAAAAAACATTCAAAAGTAACAACACCAAATGAAATAGTTAATGGAGCGAAAAAAATCAACTTGGCAGGAACGAACTATCCAAATTCTATCTATTTAATCGGAGATTGTGTTGGAGTCAAGGTTTCGCTATCAACGAAAAAAGAAAATTTGATTCCTTTTTATCATAAAAAAGATCGTTGATCTATTTTTTCAGATTAGGGGCAAGGAGTGTAATAAATAAGAAACTTTTTTATGAAAAAGAAAATATTTAATTTGATTTTGTTCTTTCTATCCATTTCCGCGTTGTTATGCGGAATAATTCTGTTTGCCGTAGGCGATTATTCCAAAATTGTTGATGTTTTCCTAGAAATTTTGGCTGCAATTGGTGGCGCCGGTGTCCCGGCTGAAATTACGCTCCAAATTACGATCCATCATTTTCAATATTATTCAATTAAACAAAAGCAAATTAACAATACGAATATTAAGCAATCACAGAAGGGCGGAGATGGATCGAACTTAAGCCAAGTGGGGGAAATTCACAATGACCGATAAGATGAAACAAGAAGCTGGGAACAATTCCCAGTTGGTTCAAGCCCAAACCATAAATTGCACAATTCAACGCGAGGTTTCAAAGGAAGAAGCGGAAAAAATTGTCAATGAACTTTTTGTTCAAAAAGCCCAAGAATTGACCTCTGTTGCAAGAGAAACCGCTTCAAAAAGGACTGAGGAGTTTGGCAAGGTTCTTATTCCTAGAATCGAGAAAATCGAGAATACTTTGGCGTCTTTTTCCGACCCGGAATTTCAAATACTTTTGGGATTGGCAAATAAAACTGCAATGCAAACTGACAATGTCGATGAATACAAGTTGCTGTCAGAGTTACTTGCCCACAAGATTCAAAAGCACGAAGATAAAAAATAGGCACTGGTATCAAACGTGCTATACAAATTGTGAATGAAATTGATACGGATTCTTTGCTATCACTCTCAATGTATTTTGCAGTTTCTATGTTCACTCCGATAGCTTCCGACGTTTCAAAAGCGCTCGGTGTTATGGATGACTTATTTTCCAAAATCATGCAGCATAGTCTTTTGCCAACTGGAACAGATTGGATGGATCAACTTGATGTACTTGGCTGCGTTAGAATTTCAGACGTTATGTCAGCTTCTAAATTAGAAGATATTTACCTTGGTTTTTTAAAGCAAAGGTTTGCTTGCGGCTTTAAAAAAGATAGCGATATTTATGTAAAAGCCCTGGGGCTGCTCAGCGCAACGCTCTTCCTCCCAGTATTCTTGTGCCAACTGAATTTGGCCCAAACTATTACAAATTGTCAATTACGGAAGAGAACGAGATTGACAAGTTGACTCTTGCTCAATCTTGGATGGTAACTGTCGATTTAACTAAAGAACAAAAGGAAGCACTGCATCAGATTTTCCATATGTATACTCAAAATCCCGAATTACAGGCAACATCCGATAGTAGCATTAGAAAAAAGTTTATAGATTATCCATCAATACAGGTCGTTTCTAAATGGTGGAACCAAATTCCACATTCTATGCAGATTACTTCGGTCGGGAAGGTTCTTGCTTACACAAATATTAAGCGAATTATTCCTGATATTCCCCCTCTTTACTAATCTTCTTAAAACTTAATTTTTAAGAATTATTTATTCCCCCGTTTAATCCCCCATTTATTCCCCCCGCTATGCTATACTAATCACATAAAGATTTCACGGGAAGGATCGGCAATGGATATAGATTTTATTAAAACGATGATTAGCGATAATTCTGAGGCTGAATGGGTAGAATATAAAGAGAATTGGTACGAGCCCGAACAATTGGGCGAATATATTTCGGCTTTGAGTAATGGCGCGGCTATGAAAGGGCAGCCTTTCGGCTATTTTGTTTGGGGTGTCCAAGACAAGAGTCGCGAACTCGTGGGTACAGAATTTGATTGGAAGGTGGACTACAAGAAAGAACCGCTTGAGAATTATTTAGCGAGGAACTTGAATCCCAGTCTTAACTTCAAGTTCGAGCGTATTGCTGTCAATGGGAAACCGATTGTTGTTCTTTCTATTCCAAAAGCGGAGAAATACCCGACTTCTTTTGCGGGGCAGAGATATATTCGAATCGATTCCAGCAAAGCGAATCTTCGCGATTATCCACATCGCGAGTCAGAACTTTGGCAGATATTAACCGAAGGCGTCCCTTCTCTTGCCAACCTCGTCTCCGATAATCAGGAACTTTCTTTTGAGGGCTTATGGATGTTCTATGCCTCCAAAGGAGTCTCTTTAAGCAAAGCCACATTCAAGAAGAACCTAAACCTTCTCGTCAAATCTGGGAAATACAACAAACTTGCCGAACTTCTCTCCGACCAAAATCATCTGCCTTTTCGAGTTTCTGTCTTCGCTGGCAAGACGAAGGCCGACCCGATGTTTTCTGTCAAGGAGTATGGCAATAAATGTGTTTTGATCAGTCTTTCCGAACTTTTGAACTATTTTGATGCCATTAATATCCCCCAAGCGGATGAACGCGACAGAAAGGTGGAACGCAAAGAAGTGCCGTTGTTTGATTCCGATGCTTTGCGGGAAGCCGTCATCAACGCGGTACTGCACAATCTCTGGATTGAGGGCAACGCTCCTATGATTACCGTTTTTTCTGATCGAATCGAGATCCTTTCCCATGGCGGGATTCCTTTTGGGCAAACGAAACTCGGCTTTCTCTCGGGCGAAAGCGTTCCGGTCAATAAAGAGCTGTCAGAGATCTTTTTACAGCTTCATCTTTCTGAAAAAACAGGTAGGGGTGTTCCAAGAATCGTTAAGGCTTTTGGAGAAAGCGCCTTTGACTTCGGCGAGAATTCAATCAATGTTACGATTCCTTTCACTCGGATTAATGCTGTTGATTACCAAACCTCTCCCTTTACTGGGGGAATATGCGGGGGAACAAATGGGGGAATAAAACTCCGTCTCAATAAGACCCAACTTGCTGTTCTCAAAGAAATGAGAAACGACCCGAATATCACAACCAATATTCTTGTTGGAAAATTGGGTCTAGGCGAAACGACAATTGAGAGAAATATTGCCTTTTTGAAGAAAAACAACTATCTGGAAAGGGTCGGGTCTAAAAAGGATGGTTACTGGAAGATTCTTCAGTGATATTCGGTTCGGATATGAAACGGCTCGCTCCACCAAAGCAAACAAAACTCCGACATCAAGTTCCGGAGTTTTTCTTTTGATCTCAATCTCGGGGAAGTGTGGTTCAAAAACAGCCAACCTTTATCGGTAATACTGGGCTTGGGCATCCCACATTTGATGATAGAGTCCGTTCGGGTTCTTCATTAAGTCTTTATGGTTGCCAAGCTCTTTAACGACACCATCAGCGATGACGGCGATCGCATCGCTATCGCGAGTTGAGGACATCCGGTGGGAGATGAAGATGGCGGTTTTCCCTTTGATTAAGCCGGCGAAGTCATCGTAAATCTCGGCTTCGGACTTGGGGTCGAGGGCAGCGGTGGGTTCATCGAGAATAATGATGGGCGAATCCTTATAGAGCGCCCTCGCGATCGCAATCTTTTGAGCCTCTCCACCGGAAATCTCAACGCCATTTTCTTCATTATCCTGATAGAGCATGGTGTCGAGGCCTTGCGGGAAAGAGAGGACCCGTGAATAGATTCCGGCCCGCTTTAAGGCATCGATGGCTTTGGCTTCATCGCCCTCTAAGCCACAGTAGATATTCTGGCGGAGAGAGTAGGAGAAGATTTTGAAGTCTTGGAAGACGACCGCGTAAAGCGAATTGAGGGCGTCTTGGCTATAGTTCTTTAAGGACACGCCATTCAGGAGGATTTCCCCGGAATCTGGATCATAGAATCGGCACAAGAGTTTGACCAAGGTGGTTTTGCCCGCGCCATTTAAGCCGACGATCGCCAAGCGTTTTCCGGATTCGATGCTGAGGTTCAGCCCCTTCAAGGTCTCTTCTTTTTGACCAGGATAAGTGAAATGAACGTCCTTAAATTCCAGGGTGAGAGCCTGGCTAAGATCAAGGGCCTTATCCCCATAGGTGATCGCTTCGGGAAGTTTCAGATAGACGAAATAATTCTGAAGATAGTTCGCGCAGAGGTTCATCCCTCCGAGATAGAGGATAAAGTTAGTCAGGCCTTGGCTTAGTAAGGTCGTCGCGCCCACCATTGAGACGACCGCGCCGATGCTGGTGAAGCCATAGGCGGCCCGTAAGCCGACGATGAGATAGCTTCCACAGGCGAGAACGGCGTTAAAGAAGAGAATGATCGATTCAAAGCCGCCCTCAAGCCAACTGAATTTGTCCCAAGCGGCACTAACGCTGGCCTTAGGATCGAACTCAAGTTTATGCAAGAAAGGCTCCAGGTGATATAGACGGACGTCTTTGCCGATTTCATAATCTGTGCTGATATCATAAAAATAGTGAAAGCGGCGGTTGCCGTCGACGTTGTCCATCATGACCTTGTAGGAGATGGTATTGGCCAACAAACCGAGCAAACCCACGGCCAAAGTGCTGAGGAAGACAAGACCCAGGATCGTGAGCGGCGCCCAAATAGAAGTTAGATAGAGGGGTAATGGCTCGTTGGTGGTCGTTTGGACTTTGCTAAATAACGGCCACAAGAAGAGGAGACCGAAGACAATCGAAGTGATCGCCTCGACGAGGGTTGCCATGTTGACCATGTAAATGCCGATATCGCCCGAGCCATTCGCCCCTTCGTCGGCCGCAGCGACGAGGCGCATGGTCTCGTTACCTTCGCATTGGGAATAAGAGAGGGAGAACGTCTTTTTCGATAGCAAGGCTTTGATGCTGACTTGAAGTTTGGTCTGGATCGAATCGTTGACCGCCTTGAGCAAGGCTTGTAAGACGGTGCCCGTAG
>DAISHV010000115.1:0-4739 GCA_036822315.1 Bacillota bacterium
GATTATACCAAAAGGGCCTTATGAAATGACAAAAAACACTTTCGCTTTCTTCGCTTCAGACCCGCGGAGTCGGCAAAAGAGCAAAAAGAGCGATTAGTCTTTTTTGTGAAAGACGGAATGAATGTCTTGGTGAATCTTCTGAAAGAAGGAAGGTTTCGGTGAGGATTCCTGAGGCTTGCTCACGTAGAAAAGCCCATAGACCATTGGGCCGATATGGCTGCCGATAAGGGGATTGATTTGCGCGGTCGGCCAAGTTTTTGCCTCGGGGAAAGCCGGGAAGAAAAAATCTTGTTCGAAACGTTCAAGAATGTTTCGATCTGAGGAATAGAAAAGATAGGCTGGATAGGTGAAATCGATCGGAAATTCCTTAGCTTTGTCCACCACGAAAGACATCGCGTTTTTCGTGCCCATCGCCTTGCCTGCCAAAACTACCGATCCCTCATCGAGGGTGCCAATCGGTTTGGCATGGAGAAAGATGCCTAAAGCATAATGGAACTTCGAAAGCCGTCCGCCTTTATAGACGTAAGTCAAGGAATCCATTCCGGCGAAAACGTGGATTCGCGTCTTGAGATCCTCAAGATAATCCATGAGGTCATTGATCGGCAAATCCTGATGTTCCTCGACTTCGTGCAAAAGGATTTGGCTCCCGCAAAAGAAGGACAAGGTATCAAGAATATGGATCTTTTCCGGATGATCGCATTCGTTCTTGGCAATGTTGGCCGCTTGATAAGCGCCCGAGATCTTACTGGATAAGGATAAAAGAATCACCTCATCGCCATCTTTGCTGGCATCATTAAAGGCAACTTTGTAGAGTTCAGGTGACGGCTGAGCCGTATGCGGCATCAAGCCTTGAGCGAGCAAAGCATAAAACTGATCGGGGGTAATGTCGACCCCTTCGGTGTAGGTGACGTCGCCTAACGTAATCAGAAGCGGGATGAAATAGTAACCCTTTTGCAATACTTCTTCCTTGGTATAGCCAATGGAAGAATCTAAAACGATTTTTAAAGCCATATCTAAGCCCCTTTCTCTTCGGGGAAAACCTATCATAGGTGGCGAAAGAGCGATATTCAAGTAGGCAAAAAAACGTTCGATCAAAATGGGGCCCATCCCATCGAAATTCAACGATTTTCTCTCTTTTAGCCTCTTCGCCAATTCCTCATCTGGCTTCGCTTCCTTTCGCGCCGGAAGAGCAATAAGGAAGAAGGACAAGCCTGAAAAACGTAAAATCCCCGCAAAAGCCCTCTCGATTGGTTTCCTTTCTTTTTTCCTCCCGAAGCCCCGAACCTTTTGGTGACAAATTGGTGTACAAGTCGAGCCCCGCAAAGACTAAAATATTTTTTAATTATGGACAAAATGCCTCTTGGCCAGAATATCGCGGTCTTACGGAAAGCCCAAGGAGTCAGTCAATGCAAACTGGCTGAGGCTTTAGGCTACACTTCTCAAGCCATCAGCAAATTTGAAGCCGGCGAGTCTTCTTTGACCTTGATGATTTTGCCTGCTTTAGCCAATTTCTTTCATCTCACGCTCGATGATCTTTTCACCCGGAATGAAACCCCCGCTCCCACCAATCCGCTCAATCCGCCTTTTGACGCCAACCGCATCACCGATAATCTTTTAGCCGCCCGCTTAGCCCACCACCTTTCGCAAAAGGATGAAGGCGAAGCCCTTGGCGTTGCCAAGCGAACCATCATCCATTACGAGAAAGGCGAGTCGCTGCCTTCCTTTGAAGTCATCGAGAGGCTTTTGGCCTTTTATCAGCTGACTCCCAACGCTTTCTTTTATAGCGATCTCTACCCCGAGGAAAGGAAAACGATTGAAGAAAAACGGCAGCGGAAAGGCAAACCCTTATTGCTCTTCCTATTAGGCTTTTTCCTTGGCGGCGGACTTCTTACGGGGATTTTAGTGCCCACTTTACAGGCCCGTTCCTCTTCTTCAGCCCCTTATCAATACACCTCTTCCAGCACCAACTCTTCTTCAACTTCGACTTCCAATTCTTCCTCGCTCATTCCTGGCTTAAGCAAACTCGTTGTCATCACGACCTCAGGACAGTCCCGGACCTGCGGCGTCGTTGTGGGCCATTCGATTTCGTTCACGCTTTACGCGGAACCCACTTTCGATTTCACCTCCGTCAGCCGCAAAGCCTATCCCGCCACCTATTCCATCGACGGCGCTGACGTCGATGTTTCGATGCTCAAATTCGTTGAAAGCGATCCTTATCCGGTCGTTTCTTTAGCGATTCCTTCCAATTTCCCGGGTGGCAGCGTGCTTACCATCAATGCTCAGATCACCTCCGCTTCCGACCCAAGCGTCGTCTTTAAAGCGACTTCAATCGAACTGGTCGTCTATCGCGCATAACTAACCTATTTTGCGGAGATATCCTTAAAATAGCCCCGTTTTGCCGGGGCTATTTTTTCTCGTCAAAACGACTTTAGCGTTTTAAGGCACCGGCCAAACGGGAAATCGTGGTCTCAATCGGCCCTTCCGCTAAGATGGCGGAGATCTCCTCGTCATTCTCGAGAATCAGGTAACGTTGACCCGCCAATTTGGCTTTATACATCGCCACATCCGCCAAGAGAAGCTGATCGCGGTCATCGTAAGTGCTATTGACGGGAATCTGGTTATGGTGATCGACGCGAACCAAGCCAAACGCGGCTTGAATCGTATCGGTCCCGAGATTGATGGTTTCGAGTTGGTTTTCGATTTTGCTGAGCAAGCGGACTTGATAATCGTGATCCATCACGAAGGACAAGAAGATGAACTCATCGCCGGAACGATGATAATAGATTTCATCCGGCCCCGAAATGGCGATAAGCCGGCGGCCAATCTCGGCAAGGACTTCATCACCCTTGGAATGGCCATAGGTGTCATTGACGCTTTTGAAATGATTGAGATCGAACAAGCCGATATAAAGCGGGCGATAATTCTTTTTGGTGTGATCGTAGAACGTGTGGAGGTTAAAGAGCTCGGTTAAATCGTCTTTTGAAGAGGAGAAGAACAGCTGCTCGAGATTGACAACGGAGTTATTGAATTCCTCAAAGACGAAGCAAATGATGTCCTCTTCGATCAAACGAAAGACGCTGAGGGCGTAAGTGTGACGCTCATCACGGATCTTCAAAGGCAAAAGCACCACCTGATGGCAGTAAACGGATTCGCTCATTTGCAAAATCTGGTGGCGGATTTCTTCTTGGTATTCTTTATAGCCTTCGTATTCGCAAAGCTCGCTTTTGCGGTCGATCGATTGCACCAAATCGTTGGGGGTCACCACGCCTTTAAGCCCTAACGTCTCGAAATTCGGGGTGAGGAAGATGAAAGGTTCCGTTAAGAAAGTGTTTCCCACTGGAACGTAAGAGGCTAAAAAGTTGGTCCGGCTTTTTAGAACTTCATAAAGAAGTTGGTCTTTGCTTTTGGTCAAATTCATTGAGAATATTGTAAGGCATTTGAATGCCCTTTTGTTAGTTCTTTTCGAATGGGTTAAGATTCCCCTTCTCATCGAAGAGGTAAAAGCACGGATTCCACCGCATCTTTCCTTTTTTATAACTATGTAGTATATTTCTATATAGTTGTATCTATGAAAACGGACATCGGCTATCTCATCGTTCAAATCAAGCAGCTTTCAGATCGGCGCTTTAACGCCCTACTAACCCAAGAGGGTTTTGCGGCCTTTAACGGAGCTCAAGGACGAATTTTGGTTGTGCTCTGGGAAAAGGGATGTCAAAGTATCCATAAGCTTTCCCTTGCCACCTCTTTGGCTCCCACGACCTTAACGGCGATGCTGGACCGGTTGGAAGAGAAAAAGCTCATTGAACGAAAACGGAGCGAAACGGATCGGCGCACGATTCTCGTTTCGGCCTCGAAAGGCTCTTACGCTCTCAAGAGCCATTACGAAGCGATCGAAGCAAAAATCAACGCGGAATTCCTAGAAGGTTTTAGCGCAAACGAGGCTTTGTCTTTATCGACGTATCTCCAACGACTCCGGCAGGCGATGCTAACGAAGGAAAAACTATGATCATCACTTTTATTTGTGACGTGCTCGGCGAAGAAAATAACGGCACGACCATTGCAACGATGAACGTCATTCGCGCTTTGAAGGCCAAAGGCCATGAAGTGAGGGTGGTCTGCTGCGATGAAGATAAACGGGGTTTAGATGGTTACTACATCGTCCCCGCGATCAATTTCGGTCTTTTTAATGGCTACGTGAGGAAAAATGGGGTTCGTCCTGCTTCGAAAAAAGACGAAGCCACGATCCGTAAAGCCCTTGAAGGCGCGGATATCTGTCACTTTAATTTCTGTGGATTCCTTTCGGCTCGCTCCGTCGATATTGCCCACGAAATGGGCATCCCTTGCACCGCTTCGCTTCATACCCAGGCGGAAAACTATACCAACCACGTCGGCCTCATGAACGTCAGCTGGGCCAACGATTCTTGGTACCATTTGCTTTATAAGTGGCTTTTCTCCAAGGTGGACGCCATCCACTATCCCAGCGAATTCATCCGCGATCTTTTCGAGGCGAAAAACCACTTCAAATCCAACGGTTACGTCATCTCCAACGGCATTCAAAAGGATTTCCATCCGACGCTTTGCGAAAAGCCCGCCGGCCTCCAAGACAAGAAAGTCCTTGTCTTCACCGCCCGCTACAGCAAAGAGAAGGACCATAAAATCCTCTTTAAAGCCCTGCATTACAGTCATTACGAAAAAGACATTCAACTCATTTTGCCCGGAGCCGGACCCGATGAAGAACG
>DAISHV010000116.1:0-2813 GCA_036822315.1 Bacillota bacterium
TTTGAAGGAGTAGACGTACTTCTTTTCTGCCATATTGTCCTCCTAATGACAATCTTTGGGGCATTGGAAAATGCCCTAACAATGAAACTATATCACTGTGGACTTCTTCTTAGAAGAAGAACCCCACACATTTGAACCGTTAAGAATATCGTTATTCATCCTTTTCACCAAGGAGGGTAAAATAAAGGCAATTTGGGAGGGGAATCGTGGCCGACCAATTTCACAAGAGTTACCGCATCGCCCCGGATACATTCCGGATCGATGAAAACGGCATTGCCAATGCCTATCTTTTGCTTGGCGAAAAGAAAGCTCTTTTGATTGATTCTGGTGATGGAGTTGGCAATATTCGCGAAGCGGTCGAAGAAATCACGAAGCTTCCCGTCACCGTGGCTTTAACCCATCTCCATTGTGACCACGCCGGTGGCGTCAATTGGTTTGATTCTTATTGTTATCATCGAAACGACAACAAAGGCATTTATTATCTCGAAGCCTCAAACTGGGCTGCTAAACATCTTGCCCGGATGTCAGGAAAGAAACTCGTTTTCAGCAAAAAGCCTCATAAAGCCAAGAAGATGCTGTTCGATGATAATGTTGTCTTTGATTTAGGCGGGCGGATTATTCGCATCATGAATACCCCAGGTCACACCTTGGGCTCGACTGTTTTTATTGATGAAAAAGAACATTTGATGTTTACCGGCGACGAAATCAATTATTGGTTGTGGCTTCAGCTCCCTGGCTGTACCAGCGTAGAGAAATGGCTCCCGAATGCGAAACAGCTTTTATCCCTTGCAGATCATTTCACCTTTTATTGCGGACATAACGATGGCCTTTTGAGCAAGAGCATGGTTGAAGAACTTGTCTCACGGGGAGAGGAATTGGTCAATGGTGCCAAAGGCGTGAAAGTGAGCCGTGGGGTTTACGCTTACCCTGATAATAATTGGAAAGAGCATTCCGTTATTTGGTATCATAAAGTCAAATAACCACTGCAAAAAGCCCATTAAAAATGCAAAAACGCCTTAGATTTCTAAGGCGTTTTCCATTTTTCGGGAGCAGTAAAACGGTTTCTTTCCCGGAAGAAAATTATTGAGCGGCACCAACGACGATGGTCGTATTGTCCGTGGCTTTAAACGACTGGCCGAATGTGTACTCGCCAGATTCTTCGTCGACCTTGGCATTTGTGTTCACCACAACATTTGTTCCTACCGTCACGGTAACGTGGAAATTGTCTCCGTATTGGTCTGAAACTGACAAATAGAGCGAAGTGTTTTTGCTGACGGTGAAAGGATTGTCGGTGAAGGTCGTTTCAGATGTCGAAAGGGTGACGATATATTCATCGGCATCATAGGTCGATGTGATCGTGACTTTGTTGGCCGCATCAGGATCGACTTTAAACGTGGCCGAAACCTTAACGTCATAATTCGGCATGACAAAACTGGCGTTGCCTGTGGCCTCATCAATCGTCGCGGTAATTCCTGAAGCGGTGTCATCGTTCTTGGTAATGGTAATGGCATCGAGAACATAGCCAGTCGTCGGACTAACCGTAAGCGAGACGGTTTCGCCCGCTGAATATTTGCCGCTGGGCCGATCCATCGTGATGGCTCCGTTAGTTGAAGCAACAACAGTTGCGCTATAAGAGGCTTCCACGTAAAGCGTCACACTGATGGCTTCGGCATTTTGTGGGACAGTGAGCAAAGCGTAGACGAGACCCGCCTCATTGCTGATGGTAACCTTATCCCCGCCATTAATTGAGGCGCCAGTGAAGAGATAGCCGCTCTTCGCTGTGGCAACCACGTAGAGAGAATTGCCTGGAACTGCCGTTGTAAAGGATTCGCTATAGGCCGGATCATCGGTGTAATAAAGGACACTATCGATATTAGCGTTTGTGACGGTGGTGATGGTCATTGCATCTCCGAAGGTGACCACAAAGCTCACATCCGCCTTTGGCATCGTAAATTGAACGCTATCGGTGTCGGTATAGTAGATGTTTTCTGATGGAATCCCTGTCGGGGTAAGTGTCTTAACGTAAACGCCAGTCTTCGCAAAAACTGAAACGGTAACGTTCTCGCCATCCAAAGCCGAAATCGGCAATAAGCTTTGGTCCACCATATTTTTATCCTCATCGACCCCAGAATAGGTGATGGAATGTTTGGTATGGCTTTCGCCCGTAAAGCGAATCACGACGTCATCAGTTAAATCCTTTGCATCAGGACGAACGGCGACCTCATAATGGCCGTTCACCACTTTGGTGATCGTTGTGGTTCTGCTATCGAAAGGAATGTCGATCCAAGTTTTTGTGGTGTCTTTCGCCAAACGGTATTCCGCTTTGGTGATGATATAGGTATCTGCGCAAATCGCATGGAAATCGAGGTAATCGTATTTTTCAGTCGCAAGAACACCGACGGCTTTAACATTGGCATTCTCTTCGAAACTGACGCTATGGCCATCAGCTTTGGTGTGTTGCTGAACACTGTAGCATGCCACAATCGACACATCAGACTCGGGCATTGTGACTTGAATATCAACGGTTTTTGAAAAAGTTACGCCTTCGGGGAAGACTGGCTTATAGCAAACGTCATTGACATAAACGTAGATATGATCAAGATGACTGCTCGTCGCTTCAAAGCCCGAACTGAGATTATCCCCGGCAGTCAAAGTGATGGTGATTTGACTCTTGCCTTCAAATTCGTCCCCTTCTTTTACGGATAAGGTGAAGAAATCTGGTGAAAGGGTTTGGACTGACGTCACGATGAATTTGGCGACCGCGCTTGAAGAGGAGCTGGATGATGAAGCTGAAGAGGAATTGGATGATGAAG
>DAISHV010000116.1:2913-4663 GCA_036822315.1 Bacillota bacterium
GCTGGACGCTGGAATCGAAGAATTCGATTGGACAACGCCTCCGCATCCACTAAGAAGAAGAGCGGCGGCTAAGACGAAGACGACTTTGCTGTTTTTCATATTTTTATCCTTTTTATTTATCACTATTTATTGACCCAAAGTGGCGGATGTTACGGCTGTCGGAATTGTGGTGGTTCCAACGTCGCTATAACTGACGGTGATCGTTTCTTCTTCTCCGAAACCCATCGAATCATTGAGGAACGTTTCTTTGATGCTGGGAAATCCTAGGTTATCGATGCTGATCTTGCAGCTATCGGCCGCCAAGGTGTAAGCATCATAACGGGCTCTCGGAGGTTCTAAGGCAGCGAATACCGAGGTTTCATAACCGGACCGGCACACGTAATCCGATGAGGATTTGCTGAAGAAATTCGTGCTAATGGCGCTATAAGATGGTTTTTCGGCATCGTAGGTTGTCTTTGCGGTCGTTTTGTTGAACTTTTTGGTTGGGGAATCGTAATCGTAGAGGGTTAAGAATGAATCGCTGGCCGCCGCTTTTGTCATGTACAAATCGCCAGTAGTCAATCCCGGAACGCTGCTATAGATATCGCAATCGTAATAAACACTGTCACCCGCGAAATAGATTTTCCATTTTTGGGAGGTAACAAGATTCATGGTTCCTGATTTCAGCAAGAAGGTGCAGGTAAAATTGTTACCTAGGCTTTGAAAGGCTGAAACTAAGGCGGTTTTGTCCGTCCCGTCATCCTGAAGCGGAGTTAACGCTGGGAGCGACATTGCTGAACCCGTTGCCGCGAATTTGATTTGGAACTCTCCAACTAAATTGCTTAGAGGAACGGCCACAGGATTATAAACAAGCGAGAGGGACTTGAAAGCTTCTCCCTCTAAAGTAATCAGGGCTTTTTTCAGGGTTCGATCTTCGATTTCGCTGAAGGAATAACCAAACCACGAAGCGACTTGGCGAGCAAATCCTTCTTTAAGGGTGTAACTGCCGTCTTTGTTATCGACAACATCTTCTTCATCGAGCATTTCAAAAGGATTATAAAAGCGAGTCTCATAACGGATCCCGCCGGTGGTTAAACTATTATCGTAGGTTTCGTTTTTCTCGTTTAACAACCGCTCCTGAAGGTAGCCTTTGGAGTCGAAATGGTAATACCTCGGGATGGAGTTATTGTCTTTAGCCCCGATGGTTGAATCGTAGACGAGGTTTTTCACAACTACTTCTTTTTTATTAGAATCCAAAACTACGCGTTTTGCTTGGCCATTGCTGACGACTTGCCCATAGGAACCCTTGTAGCTTTCCCGGAAATACGTTGTCGCGTCAAAACCCGCTTTTAAGGAGGATATAGCCGAAGTTAATGGGCTTATTGAAGGGGAGGAGGAAGATGCGCTTGCTGACGAGGATGACGACGATGAGGAAGATGAAGAAGAAATGGGATTTGACGAGGAAGAGATTATTGAGGATGAAGGGACGGCTTGGCAACTTAAGAGGCAAAGCGAGGTTAGAACAAGGCAGAATTGTTTTTTCATGAAAAGCTCTTTTCGGTTTAATTTAGTATCAGGCGACGGTGCGCTTTTTCAATTTTTATCTTGTATACAAGAGGCGAAAGCGCTTCCGAAAAATCGAAAATAAAAACCCTTATCATTTTCGATAAGGGTCTTTTTGCTAAGCAATTTTACTTATTAATCTTATAGACGGGAGTTTTCCCCTCGCGGGTCTCGAGGTACTTCCAGAAGATCTGCATGATCATGTGGT
>DAISHV010000117.1:0-4615 GCA_036822315.1 Bacillota bacterium
TATTCGAATTAACCCCATAGCGAAAAAAGATGTCCGGCGATTAGGACATCTTTTCCTTTGGAAAAAGTCTCTCGGTTCAATAGTAATAAGACACGCTTGAAATGGCCTCAGCTTCATTATCGTGCTCGCTGCAATCCACCGCGATCGCTAAGGCTAACACCGCTAGTTCGTCTTCCGGATTCGTATAAGAAAGATAAAACACATTGCCCCAGGATAGGATCTTGCGCTGAATCATCGCCATCGGGACGTCTTTTTTAAACATCTGATAGTTCCAGCCCAAGATATCCCCCTCAATTCGGCAATCGAGGAAATCGACGGCAAATTTAGGATGGATGAAAGAGAATTTCTCTTTGATCGTGCCCTTCAGTTCGCCATGGAGATAGAGTTCGTATTTCTTCAAAAAGGACCAAACCTTCTCGTGAATGTAGGCCACTTCTTCGCCTTTGGCATTGAGGATATGAATCTTGTGCCCTAATGAGAAAACCTCACCTCGGACCGTATAAAGAAGAGTCTCATTTTCATCGAAAACATCGTAACTTTCGCTCCAAGAGAAGATGCGCTCTTTAATGCATAAAGCCATAAAAACTCCTTCAATGTATTATTTAATTGTAAGCACACAAAAAAGAAAAAGACATCAAAAAACCTCACCAAGAATGATGAGGTTTAAGTCTTAGAGAGATTCGTGAGCGTTGCGGGCGATCACATCGAGTTGCTGTTCCTTCGTGAGATCGATGAATTTCACGGCGTAGCCGGAGACTCGAATGGTGAAGTTCGCGTATTCGGGCTTCTCCGGATGCTCCATCGCATCCTTCAATTTATCGAGGCCGAAGACGTTGACGTTGAGGTGATGAGCGCCTTTATGGAAGTAGCCATCGAGCACCCGAACGAGACAAGCGACACGCTCATCTTTCGTGTGCCCTAAGCTCGAGGGGGCAATCGTCTGAGTATTCGAAATGCCATCGAGCGCATATTCGTAAGGGAGTTTCGCCACGGAATTGAGCGAGGCTAATAAGCCGTTCTTTTCCGCGCCATAAGCGGGGTTAGCGCCAGGCGATAAGGGCTCACCAGCTTTGCGGCCATCCGGCATCGAGCCTGTCGCTTTGCCATAAACCACGTTGCTGGTGATGGTGAGGATCGAAGTCGTCGCTTCGCTCTCTCGATAGGTCGACTGAGCAGCGATTTTGCCCATGAACGTTTTGAGAAGCATCACCGCGATATCATCGGCGCGGTCATCATCGTTCCCGTAACGGGGGAAATCCCCTTCCACCGCGTAGTCCACCGCAATACCCGAGGCATCACGGATGGTTTTCACCTTGGCATATTTGATCGCCGAAAGAGAATCGACCACGTGGGAGAAGCCAGCGATACCGGTGGCAAACGTCCGGCGAACATGGGTATCGATGAGAGCCATTTCGCTCGCTTCGTAATAGTACTTGTCGTGCATGTAATGAATGAGATTAAGCGTGCTCACGTAGATGTGGGCCAGCCAATCCATCATGTCGAGGTAACGACTCATGACTTCATCGTAATCGAGGTATTCCGAGGTGATCGGACGATATTTCGGACCGATTTGCTCATGGAGTTTCTCATCGACACCGCCATTGATCGCGTAAAGGAGGCATTTGGCCAAGTTAGCTCTCGCGCCAAAGAATTGCATTTCTTTCCCGGTTTCGGTCGCGCTCACGCAGCAGCAGATCGAATAATCGTCGCCCCAAATCGGCCGCATCACATCATCGTTTTCATACTGAATCGAGGAGGTGTCGATCGAAATCCTCGCCGCATAATCGCGGAAGGCTTTCGGTAAGCGTTCGCTATAGAGGACGGTGAGGTTCGGCTCCGGTGCCGAGCCCATGTTCTCTAAGGTATGAAGGAAACGGAAATCGTTTTTCGTCACCATGTTCCGTCCGTCTTGCCCTAAGCCAGCCACTTCGAGAGTAGCCCAAACCGGGTCACCCGAGAAAAGCTGATTATAGGAAGGAATTCGGGCGAATTTGACCAGCCGGAGTTTCATGACGAAATGATCGATGAGTTCTTGGGCTCCTTCCTCAGTGAGGACGCCCGCTTCAAGATCGCGTTCCAGATAAATATCGAGGAAAGTCGAGACCCGACCCACCGACATCGCAGCACCATTTTGGGTTTTGATGGCGGCAAGATAGCCGAAGTAAAGCCATTGGACCGCTTCCTTGGCGTTGGCGGCAGGCTTCGCAATATCGTAGCCATAAGAAAGAGCCATGACCTTCATCGCTTTGAGGGCATTCATTTGATCGGTGACTTCTTCGCGGAGGCGGATGCTGTCTTCATCCATTCTCTCGAGACCAATCATCGCCTTGTCTTTCTCTTTTTCTTCAAGTAAAAAGTCGATGCCATAAAGAGCAATCCGTCGATAATCACCGACGATGCGACCCCGACCATACGTATCGGGAAGACCAGTGATGAGTTTGGCATGGCGGACTTTGAGCATTTCGGGCGTATAAGCATCGAAGACGCCTTGGTTATGAGTCTTATGATACTCGGTGAAAATCTCATGGAATTTCGCCGATGGTTTATAGCCATAAGTCGTCAACGCTTCTTCGGCCATCGTGATGCCACCAAACGGCATAAAGGCCCGCTTCAAAGGTTTATCGGTTTGTAATCCCACCACCCGTTCGAGGGCTTTCGAGTCTTCGCTGATATAAGAAGCCGGATAGGAAGTGATCGAACTAACGACCTCGCTTTCCATATCCAAAACGCCACCTTTAGCCCGTTCTTCCTTTTGAAGTTCTTGAACGCGAGCCCATAAGGTTTCGGTCGCCTTGCTCGGACCTTTCAAAAAGCTCGCATCCCCCGAATAGGGATGATAATTCTTTTGAATAAAGTCCCGGACATCGACTTCGTTTTCCCAAGCTCCTGCTTGGAAGTTTTTCCACTCTGTTTTCATGTTGTTTTCTCGTCCTTTCTCTCTCGACCGCATTGATTTTAGGCAAGGCGATGGGGAGAAACTTTGATTTAAATCAATCTTTGCGTACTTTTCGTCCTTGCAAGATATCTTCGGCATTCTTGACTCGTTCCGCTGAAGGAGGCTCGACCGCTTTTAGGAGATAAGGAATGCCAAGACTTTCCCATTTATATTCGCCCAGTTTGTGAAAGGGCAAGACTTCAATTTTTTCGACGTTATCGAGGGTTTTGATAAACGCTCTCGTCCGATAAAGATAATCATCGTTGTCGGTCCAACTCGGGACGAGGACATGGCGGATCCATATTTTCTTATGAATCGAAGACAGATAAGTAATCCCATCCAGAATGTTTTCATTCGAATGCTCAGTGAGTTTTTCGTGCATGATCGGATCGATGACTTTAATGTCGACTATCAAGAGGTCCGTCAACTCCATCAAGGCCTTGAATTTCGAGAAATAGGGTTCTTGCCGAGTAAAGGGTTGAAGAGCCGTATCGATGCAGGTGGAGATACCACGTTTCTTGGCTTCTTGAAATAATTCAAGCAAGAAATCGATCTGTAACAAGGGCTCGCCACCACTGACCGTGATGCCGCCTTCTTCGCCCCAATAAGCGCGGTAACGCTCCGCTTGATCAAGTAGCTCCTCCGCATTCACGAGATGATTCGTTGCGGGATCCCACGTATCAACGTTATGGCAATACCGGCAGCGCATCGCGCAGCCTTGTAAGAAGATGACAAAGCGGGTGCCTGGCCCATCAACGGAGCCAAAAGTTTCGATGGAATGAAGCCGTCCTTGAGTCATGACTTTTTCCTCCTTGCTTTAAAAGCTCCTCTATTCTCCCTTGCCGTCTTTCGAATAACTTTGATTCAAATCAATCTTCGGCTAAATCTTTGAGTCCTTCGAAATTGAGTATCCGAAACCCGCTTTGACCGACTTTCTTGAGATAGCCTTCTTCGATCAAAGCCTTCAATTTGCGGGACACCGTCTCGGGACGCAAAGAGACTGAGGCGGCGATGTCATCCAATCGAAGAATGAGCTCCGTCTCAACGCTTCGCTCTTGGCGGTAAAGAAAGAACTTGGCGATCCGTTTCGTGGGATCGGCCGTCGAGAGAATGAGATTCCGCTCATTGGCATCGTGAAGCTTCTTCGAGAGCAACGTGATAACCCGTAAAGCGGTTTCGCGATTTTCGATTGTCGCTTCAAAGTCTTTTTTGAGAATTTGGCAATAACGCGTCTTCCGTAAAGCAATCGCCGAATAAGGATAAGTTGCTTCACCAAGGAATAAGGATTCCCAAATGACGTCCCCTTTTAAGAACAAGCCAATGATTTGCTCTCTTCCTTCCGAATCGAGACTGGAGAGTTTCACCGCGCCCTCGCGCAAAACGAAAAGCGAGGTAATTCGCTGACCCTCTTCGAAAAGATAAGCGCCTTTGTCGACTTCTTTAAAGACGGCATGGGCTTGAACGAGAGCTTTCTCCTTGGGCGAAAGACCGGCTAAAAAAGGGATGGACTCCAAACAATTTTCTGTGCAATTTGCACAAGGCAACGATGTCATTTTCCACTCACCCCTCCCCGAATTATCCCTAATCGTACACGAGTGCAAGGGATAGTTGCTGTTTTCTTTTAATAATAGAAGATTATACAAAGTTGTACCCTCATTTCACGTGCTTGTATCGGTCTTT
>DAISHV010000118.1:0-4589 GCA_036822315.1 Bacillota bacterium
AGAGAGGGCCCAACGAGAGAAAAAAATACTTGAAAAAGGTTATCTAATTTTTGTGGAAAGAGCTAGAGAATCGTTTTTTCGAAAGCGGAAGGCGTGAGGATACGGATTCCGGGTAATTGAGGAAAATCGGGAACGTTCCGCGTGAGAAGATAAGGAATCTTCAACCGTTTCGCCGTTTCCGCCATGACGGCATCCTCGTAATCTTTGCTTTCTAAAGCCAAGGCCAGAAGGCAATCGCTCGCGGAAGTATCGCTGAGGTGAAAAATCTTCAGGAGTTCGGCGATGACGTTTCGGGTTTTATCTCCATCGTGCAAGACGTGGTGGGTCAAATAATAAATTTCGGTGAGGGATTTCGCTGTAATATAACCTTCGATTTCTCCGCGAATGGCAGCCTCTATCAACGGTTCTTCTTCCTCGGCGAAAGGAAGGCGATTCTGGAGATAATCGATGATGAGGCAGGTGTCGAAGAGCACTTTCATATCTTAGCAAGCCGTTCCTTTTTGATGGCTTCAGCATCGGTATCCACGGGCAAAATTCCACGTAAAGCGTGGGCGGAAACGAGGGCTTCTTTGAAAGGGCTGGTGATCCGAGCGATGATTTTGCCATCTTTCGAAATGAGCACGTCTTCTTCGCTGGATTTCTCGAGGTATTTTTTCTGGTTTTGTTTGAACTCGGTTACGGTGATGATCATCGTTTCTCCTCCTTTGTTTCCTTAACTATTATAACGGAAATCGTACGAAAAAAATATGGAATCGTACAAAATAATAAATACTTTAGTGCGATTTAACTCTTATGGGGTTAAGTCTCTTCCCTGTTTCTCACCAGGGAGGATTAAACCGTTTCGAAAAGATCGACTCTGAATCGAAAGAAGCCCTTTTTGCAGGGATATTGCTATAATGAGTCCATGATTAATTTTCATGATACCCAATACGTGATCTCCTGCCCGGATTACACCTATCGTCCGAAAGACAATTACCCGGAGGTGGTTTTCTTAGGTCGAAGCAACGTCGGCAAGAGTTCATTAATCAATGCCTTATGCGGCGCTAAAGTGGCTTTTGCTTCGAAAAAAGCAGGGAAAACGCGTTATCTCAATTATTTCCTCGTGGACAAAAAGCATTATCTCGTTGATGCCCCAGGCTACGGGTTCACCCATTATGGAAGTCAAGAAGATGAAGCCTTTGGTCACATGATGGAGACCTATTTTGATAATCCTTTATTGAAAGGAGCGGTGTTCCTTCTCGATGCCCGGCGGGAAATGAATGACGATGATACGATGCTTTTGAAGTTCTTGAAGAAGTCGCGCGTCCCCACGATCTTGGTTTTTACCAAAAGTGACTTGGCGAAACAACAAGATTTGGCCCGCGCTCGCGAAGAAGCGAAACAGAGCGGACTTGAGAATGTCTATTTCTCTTTTGATGGGAAAAAGATCGATCCGCTTCGCAGTCTGGTCGCTCATTTCTACGGGGAGTAATCCCCGTTTTTCTTTCGGAAGTTGCCTCTAGCCTTTTTAGAGAGATTACCCTATAATACCCCACTATGGAAAAACTGGATTCCTGCTTGTTCGATACCACGACGACCTTGGTCAATCTGACCTCGTCTTTATTGGCCCATTTCGGCGTGAGTCCATTTCATTCGACCATCCCTCAAGTGGATGAAGCGATGAAGGGGCACGATAAAATAGCTTTCTTGCTCTTTGATGGCTCGGGCGAATATAACCTTGCCCAATATCCCCATGCGACCCGCTACATGAGGGAGCATAAACTCATGACGATTCATTCGGTCAACCCAGCGACGACCGTCGCTTGCACGACCGCCCTCCTCACGGGCAAAAACCCGATTGAGAATGGCTGGCTCGGCTGGTCGCTTTATGTTGATGGCTATCGTAATCCGATCGATGTTTTCCCCAACGAAGACTCCCTTAGTGGAGCGAAGCTAACGACACCCGATGTGATGAAAGGGATGTGCCCTTTGACCTATATCGATGCGTTATTGAAAGAGAAAGGCGTTAAAGCCCGCCTCGATCTTCAAGCTCCCTTATGGGATGGAAAAGGCCCGAAGAAGCTTAAGGATTTACCGCTTCACGCCAAGGATTTCTTCGCCAATGGCGGTCAATTCTATTACGGCTATTGGACCAATCCGGATCATATCATTCACGAAAAAGGCGTTCGCTCATTTTCCCTTCACCAAACCTTGAGAAAGATCAATCACACGGTCAAAGCCTTCGTTAAGGCCAACCCCGATGTTTTGGTGTTCACTTTAGCCGATCATGGTCTCATTAACGTCCAATACCGCGATATCAAGGCCTTCCCGCTCGTGGAATCCTGCTTACGGAAGCCTTCTTCGCTTGAAGGTCGCACCTGTGCTTTCTTCTTAAAAGAAGGCATGGAAGAACAATTTGTCCGAGAATTCAATAAGGAATTCGGCGATCGCTTCGCTCTCGTGAAAACGAGCGAACTTCTCAAGGAGAACTATTTCGGCGAAGGGGAGATTAATCCCCACGCTTACGCTTCGCTAGGGGATTACATCGCTATCGCGACCAAAGATCAGCTCTTAATTGATACGGTGACGAATAAAAACTTCAGCGTTCACGAAGGCCATCACGCCGGCGGAACCAAAGAAGAGAAAGAAATCCTCTTAGCTTGCTATAATCGTTAAAAGAAGCCCCTCGCGGGGCTTTTCTTTCGGAAACCTCCCTTTTTCTTGTCCTTAGGAAAGAAACGTTCTAGAATAAGCGTGCCGGTGAAGAAGAGGGATCGGGTCGGAGGATGTCTAGGGAGCTGGGTTAAGTGGAAACCAGTCATTCTTAAACCCGTGAGTCGCTTCGGAGGCATAGGAGCAGATCCTCGGACTATCCCGTTACGATAGAGAGAGCCTGGGCAACGCTCAGGAATTAGGGTGGTACCACGCGCCGCGTCCCTATCGGGGAAGCGGTTTTTCTTTTTTTGAGGAGGGCAATTATGCTCGATAAACACTACGACCACGTCGCCGTGGAAAACGGCAAATACGAAAAATGGGTTTCCGAGGGTTATTTCACCGCGGGACAAGATAAGAGCAAACCGCCTTTTTCACTCGTGATTCCGCCACCAAACGTCACGGGCAAACTTCACCTCGGCCACGTGATGGACACGGTGCCGGATGATATTGTGGCTCGCTATAAGAGAATGAAGGGTTTTGATGTTCTCTGGGTTCCGGGAATGGACCATGCGGGCATCGCCACACAAGCTAAGGTTGAAGAGCGTCTTCGTAAAGAAGGCATTTCTCGTTATGATCTTGGACGTGAAGGCTTTCTCAAAGAAGCGTGGAAGTGGAAGGACGAATACGCCAAAACCATTCATGAGCAATGGGCTAAGCTTGGCTTATCCGTTGATTACACCCGGGAAAGATTCACCTTGGATCAAGGTCTTTCTGATGCGGTTAAACACGTCTTTGTTACCCTTTACAATGAAGGGCTGATTTATCAAGGCGAACGCATCATCAACTGGGATCCGGAACTGAAGACCGCTTTGAGCAACATCGAAGTCATTCATAAAGACGACCAAGGCGAATTCTTCTATTTCTCCTATGACGTGGTGGGAAGTGACAAAAAAGTCATCGTCGCGACGACCCGTCCGGAAACGATGTTCGGCGATACCGCCGTTTTCGTCAATCCGAAGGACAAACGCTATAAAGATTTAGTGGGTAAAAAAGTGATTAACCCCGCGAACGGACAAGAACTGCCGCTCATGGCGGATTCTTATGTCGATATGAGCTTCGGCACTGGCGCTATGAAATGCACGCCAGCCCACGATCCGAACGATTTCGCATTGGCGAAAAAATACAATTTCCCGCTCATCAAAGTCCTCGATGAGTCCGCCCATATGAACAAATTGGCGGGCAAATATGAAGGCATGAGCCGCTACGAATGCCGTGACGCTCTCGTTCAAGACATCAAAGCGAACGGGCATCTTGTTAAAATCGAGCATATCGTTCACTCGGTTGGGCATAGCGAAAGAAGCGACGCCGTGGTGGAACCGATGTTGTCCAAACAGTGGTTCATCAAAATGAAGCCGCTCGCCGAAGAAGTTTTAGCCAACCAAAAGAGCGACAATAAAGTCGAGTTCTTCCCCAAGCGTTTCGAGAATGTCTTGATCCGCTGGATGAAGAGCGTCGATGATTGGTGCATTTCCCGCCAGCTTTGGTGGGGGCATCGCATTCCGGCATATTACAACAAAAAGACCGGTGAAGTCTTGGTTTCTGAGACCGAACCTGATCTTGATCTTTATCAACAAGACGAAGATGTGCTTGATACCTGGTTCTCGAGTGGTCTTTGGCCCTTCTCGACCATGGGCTGGCCCGACACGAATAGCCCCGATTATCAGCGCTATTTCCCGACCAGTTTCCTTAACACGGGCTACGACATCATTTTCTTCTGGGTCTCCCGCATGATGTTCCAGTCGATCCACTTCACGAAGGAAGTGCCGTTTAAGCAAGTCTTGATCCATGGCCTGATCCGCGACAGCCAGGGTCGCAAGATGTCCAAATCCTTAGGGAATGGCATCGATCCGCTGGATGTGATCGCCAAGTATGGCGTCGACGCCCTCCGTTATTTC
>DAISHV010000119.1:0-4552 GCA_036822315.1 Bacillota bacterium
AACCGACGATTAACCACGGTTTCGATTTCTTCTTCAATGACCTTGTAACGCTTTGAGCCTAAGAGAAAAAATCCGCTCATTTTTCGGCGTCTTCTTTTTCGGAATTGAAATTGTGAGCCACACTAAGACCAGAAGATTTTGGCTAATCAGTTTGCTCTTCCGAAGAAAAACAGGGTGTTTTGGCTAATATATCAGCTATTTTATTCGTAACGGAAACTTAGGGTTGAACCCTTGCTGCTCTTACTGACTTCAATCTGGGCGGGAATCGCGTTCTTAAGGGCCTCCACGTGCGAAATAATGCCAATAAGACGATGGGAGGAAGCACTGAGAGAATGAAGAATCTTTAACGCTAAAGACAAGGAATCGGGATCGAGACTACCGAAGCCTTCGTCGATGAACATGCTGTCGAGTTCGATGCCACCCGCCTTCATTTGGATGACTTCGGAGAGTGATAAAGCCAAAGAAAGCGAAGCCATAAAGGATTCGCCACCGCTTAAGGAAGAGACTGGACGGAGTTTGCCCGTCTCAAAATCCTCAACGTCGATGTCGAGACCAAACCGGCCAACGTTATCGGTGGGGACGGCACGCCGTCTTAAGGCATAACGACCATCGCTCATGACCCCGAATTTTTGCGAGGCACTTTCGAGAATCTCATCAAAAATCTGGGCTTGGTAATAGACTTCAAAATCGATGTGGGGAACCCCGCCGGTCAATTTGCCATCCGCGGTCTGGGTGAGCTGATGAATGGCGCTGGCTTTTTTAAAGAGTTCTTTTGCGGCGTTTCGCCTTGCATTCACATGGTCCAAACAAGTGCGATTTGCAGAGATTTTACTCGCCAAAGCCCCATGGAGGCGTTCGCTTTCTTCCGCTAGAGCCCGGGCAGCATCTTCTTCGCTAGCAAAAGGCGCCTCGTCGATAGGAAGAAGTTTGTCATAGCCCTTTTTCACGCCATCGGCTAAGAGCTCCTCGAGTCCGTTCTTTTCTTTCTTGTAGGCTTCGACCTCGGCTTTTAATCCCTGGCGTTCCGTTAAAGAAAGTTGAGCGGATTTCGCTGTACCTAAATCAGAGAATCCCTGTTCTTTTAAAGCGGCTTCTAACTCCGCTAAAGCGACAAGATAATGCTCTTTCGCCACGGGTAAATCCCGCTCGTTGATTCGTTGCTGTTCTTTTAAGGATTCGAAAGCGGACGTCGCGTTGGTCAGCTCTTGGTTTAAAGTGGATAAAGCGATAAGAGCTTTGTCCTGCTGTGCCTCGGCTTCGGAAATCTTTTCTTCAATCGCTTTCGCTTCGAGCCCTGAGGTCTCTTCTTTTAAGGAAAGGACCTGCTGGCTCTTCTCCGCCTGGAGCTTGGCTAAATTATCCTTCGTCTGCCGTTTCCGTTCTAAGTTCGCTGAAAGAGTTTGAATGCTCGCGGTTAACGTTTGGACTTTTAAAAGATCTTGCTGGTGGACCTTGCTTTGTTGTTCAAGTGTTTTTAAACGTTCCTTATCTTGAAGAATATCTTTCTCGTTTTGATTGCATAATCCCTGCAAATCCTGCTTAAAGGATTGCAAATCCCATTCTTTTTGGCTATAAGGAGCGAAAGCTTTCTTGAGAGTGGAGAGTTTCTCTTCCACCAACGCATTCTTCTTCTCGGCGAACTGGGCTGCGACTTCCATCGCCTGCTGCCGTGCCAATGCTTTCTCTTCGAGTTTCTTTAGCCCTTCACGATCGAGGACTTCCGCTTTTTTCACGGCGGGATGGGGATGCTCTAAGGCTCCGCAAACGGGACAAGGCTCATGGTCTTTGAGACGTTCCGAAAGGATGCCCGCTTGGCTATCAAGATAATTCTGGAGGGCCTCATCGTGCTCCGCTTTCGCCAAGGAAGATTCTTGCTTTTTATTCCGATAATCCGTTTGGGCATTTTGCGCCTCTTGTCCCGCCATTTCATAGGCTTGGCTTTGAAGTTTCACTGCCGTCAGGGCGGCCGTTGTTTGCTCGAGTAAGGCGAGATGCCCCTTGATCTTTTCTTGATCGGCATCGGCCGTGTATTGACTTAGCCTTTGTCGGAGCGATTCTAAATTCGCTTCGCCATCGCTCTTCTCTTTTTCAAGGGCAGCAAAACAATTTTCCTCTTGGGCGTAACGGGCTTTGGCCTCGGCTTCTTCTTGTTCAGCAACACCGAGCTTCTTCAATTTCTCCAAGGCCGCTAAAAGCGTGGTCTTTTTGGCGATGGCATCCGCTTTGTCTTTTTCATAAGCCGGCGATTTTTCCTGAGCTTGTTTTAAGGCATTTTGGTAGCGGCTTTCGCTTTGCGGATAAGCTTGATCAAGACGGGTCTTGGTGGCTTCGAGTTCTTTTTGGTGGGTTAAAAGCGTGGCGCTCTTCGTGCTTAAGGCGAGAACAAGTTCCGCTTTCTCCGCTTGTTCGAGCCGGGTGGCTTTTTCGTTCAGGCTCGGTCCTAAAACATCCAAAGCTTTTTTCCGTTCCAAAGATTCCCAATACGAAGCGCGGTTAAGGTTGTCGTTATGAATTTTTTGATGAGCCGAAAGTAATGCTTCTTTTTTGCTCACATCTTCTGATGCTTTCTTCGATGCTTCTTTTTCTTGGCTGGCTAAGGTATTTTGCTCTTGCTCCGCCAAGAGGACGATTTCATCAAAGTGATTGATGGCGTCTTTATTTTGTATCAGCGAAACCAAAGCGGGATTCTCGCTTTGGAAGGCATTGAGTTCCCCGACGATAAGCTGACTTTGCTCCGCGAGAAGTTGCTGCTGTTTTTTATCTTCGGCCTCAAGGGCGTCAATGAAATCGCGAAGATCGAAGGTCTTGAGAATCTTGCGAAAGATCGGCAAGCGATCTTCGGTCGAGGCATTGATGAGTTTGTTGAAATCCCCTTGGGCGATCATCATCGTCATCTCAAATTGATCGCGGCTTAAGCCGATGATTTCTTCGAGTTTGGCGTTGGCGGTTTTGATATTGCTGATCGGCGAAAAATCCGGACCGGTCAATTCGATTTTCGGGTTATCGTGGGTAACGCCGCCTTTGCCTTTTTTGGCGGGACGATCTTGGCTCGGGTAGCGTTTGACATCATAATTCTTGCCTTGATAAGCAAAACGAAGATGGACAAAGGTCGGCGTCTCTAAGGAGGCAAAATCGCTCCGAAGAGTATCGTTCTCGCGGAAGTCTCCCGAGGCTTCACCATAAAGGGCATAACAAATCGCATCAAAGATTGTCGTTTTCCCTGCCCCGGTTGGGCCGTTGATTAGGAATAAAGAATCCCCAAAACGGGAAAAATCAATCTGAACCAAATCACGGTAAGGACCAAAGGCCGAAATTTCAAGGAATAAAGGTTTCATTTCTTTTCTCCTTTGTCTTGAAGTAAACCCGTCACAATCTCCGCTTGTTCAGGACTGAGTGGAGTGCCGTTTTGGGCGAGAAAGAAATCGGTGAACAGCTGCGTTTTAGAAACGTGTTCAATATCGACTTTTTTCATTGGGGAATCTACCGCTTCATGGCTGAGATAATCCACCCAAGCCGCATAAGGGTAGACGCTCCGAAGTTGGCTCATCGGGTCCTCAAGAAGCGAGGTGTCTTTGAGCGAGGCGAAAAGGTAGGCATTATGATCGGCTTTCGCCGCTAAAATCTCTTCAAGTGTGCCGCTCAAATGAATGACGTCATGAAGAAAGCGGATAGGTTTTGCAGAGATTTTGATGTTTTTGCCTTCAACTTCAACGAGGGTAAAACTCTTCTCCGAATCCGCTTCATCCCGATGATATTTTAGAATCGATCCGCCATAGCGGGCATTCGCTCCAACCATTTGGGGTTTATGAATGTGGCCTAGAGCCACATAGTCAAACGCTTGAAATAGGCTCACGCTAACGGTCGAGACATCGCCCACCATAACTCCATCCTGGCTCAAAAGATCTTCCGAGCCCCCGAGCGGAAGTTTTCCGTTCATCGGTAGCACGCTTTGGTGAGCCAAGAGAATATTGGTCTTTTTCGGGTCAATTGCCATCCGTTTAATGACGTCATTAATCGCATCCGAATAACTCTTAAAGTCCGTGCCGAAAGCCGTATTGATGTCAAGGGGGCGGCAAAAGGGAAGGAGATAGATATTCACCCCTTGAAGGGTGATCGGCGTTAAAGCTTCTTCGACCCGGGTGACGACATGGATGCCTTCTTCTTTAAAAATCGCGCTGCCGAAATGAAGTTTTTCAGCTGAATCATGATTGCCGGAAATAATGAAGCAAGGAAGATGCATCGCGTGGACGCGCGTTAAAAAATCGTCGAAGAGTTCCGTCGCTTCATTGCTGGGTATCGTTGAATCGTAGATATCCCCAGCGAGGAAGAGCCCATCGACTTTTTCTTCTTTGGCCAAATCCAAAGCTTGATTGAGAACGAAACGCTGATCCTCAAGCAGTGAAAACTCTTTAAGGCGCTTACCGATATGAAGGTCACTCAAATGCAAGAATTTCATCCTTCATCCTCCTCAAAGAATCCTGGTCTTATTTTAGTCTTCCTCGAACCCGCTAATAAAGGCTTTCTCAAAATATCTGACGAAGTTGTTCTTTTT
>DAISHV010000120.1:0-4492 GCA_036822315.1 Bacillota bacterium
AGCTTCAGCGCTCCGAGCCTTTGCCGTCATCGATGTCATCCGCTTTTTGCCATCGTTCGTCGATGGCGAAAGCGCGCTCCGGAGTGGCCTTTTATGGCCGCTCTCGTCGCTTTCATGACAAGGCTTTATAGGAGGGATGGCAGGCAGGGCGCTCAGGGCATCGCTCAGGAATCGATTGCAAGCGTTTTGGCGATGGTTTTAGACGGCTTCGAGTATTTCAGCATCGCGGAGGCAAACAGCGCGCTGAAGGCCTCTTTTTCGCTCTTCGTCTTTGCCACGGAGTAGCGCTCGGCAGCCTGGTACCAAGCCAGAGCGGCGCCAGGGCCTTCCTCCTCCAGAGCGAGCGATGCGCAGACGGCTCCGGCGACGGCGGACATTTCGGCTTTTCTTGGGTCAAACATGATGATGACCTCCTCACTTACATATAGACAAGAAAAGGCAAAACGTGCCCCATGAGTTTAAAAAATGCCCATTTCATCGAAGAAGAAAATTTAAAAAAGGCTACAAACTCAGAGAGAAAAAAGGTAAAATTAGAAAATAAAAATTGGCAAAAATAATGAAGCAATTAACCGATGAAGAAATTGAAGCTCTTCCAGTAAATGAAAAAAACGCGCTGCTTAAAAAAATGCAGACAATCATTTTGGGGCAAAAAAAGTTCGGTTTGGTTTGGGAAGAGGAAATTGAACCCGAAAAAGTTGTGGAAGAATGCAAAACAAAACTCCCGATTTTGTCTCCCGTTCCCTCACGAACGTTAAAAAACGGGTTAACCAACAACGTTTTGATTGAAGGAGACAACTTTCATTCTCTTAGCTCACTTAACTTAGTCATGAAAGACGAATCGGGAAGCGGAATGATCGATGTGATTTATATCGATCCTCCTTATAACACAGGAAACAAGGATTTTGCCTATAACGATGAATTTGTTGACAAAGACGATAAGTACCCTCATTCAAAATGGCTGAACATGATCTCGAAACGTTTATTTTTAGCGTATGGGCTGCTTAAAGACAATGGCGTGATGTTTATTTCAATCGACGACAATGAACAAGCCAATTTGAAATTGCTTTGTGATTCTATTTTTGGAAAAAACGGATTCATTACGACCATTCACGTCGAAATGTCTACTACGCAAGGAATGAAGGTTAAGGCGGCTCAAAACGGAAACCTAGTTAAAAACTGCGAATACATCCTTGTTTATTCGAAGGACGGCCATAAAAACATCGCTAAACACCTTCTTTATGATCTGAGAAATTACGATGGACATTACAACAAATTTTTAAATGGAGATCACGTGGTTGATTTAAAGGGAAAGGTTCAACCAATAATCGAATCATCTTTCCAAAAAGACAGTTTGGAAAAACTTTATCTTGAAAGTGAGAAGTTTAGAGAATTTGTTAAAAATCATTTGGAACAAATCGTTGCCGACGATAAAATCTCCGGTTTTGAGATGTCTGATTACGAGCCGATGAAAGTCTATAAAGTAGAGAAAAAAGGGCGTTCTTATTTAATTTATAATAATGGCACAAAAATGAGACAGTTCCTTAAACTTTCCGATTCTTTCGGCCCATGTGATGACTTCAACAATTCGACGGGCCTCAGAAAAATAAGGGGCGATCTTTGGAAAGATTTCTATCTTGATATGGGGAACGTTTCTAAAGAAGGAGATGTCGTTTTTGAAAATGGGAAAAAACCAGTTCGTTTAATCAAACAGCTTTTAAAAATGTCAACGGACAAAGATTCAATCGTGCTCGACTTTTTCGCTGGTTCAGGGACTACAGGCCAGGCTGTGGCTGAACTGAATGAAGAAGACGGGGGAAAAAGGCGTTTCATTCTTTGCACAAACAATGAGGTAAGTTTTGAAAAAGAAACCGATTATTTGGTGGGGAAAGGGCTAATTGAAAACGAGCCTAATAAACAAAATGACATTCTGCATTCTGAATGGCTAAAGAAAAGACAATCAATCAATCAGAAATACAAGAATGATCCTGACTATCAACAGCTGGGTGTCTGCCAATCCGTTTGCTACCCAAGAATCAAAAACGTTTTTTGCGGAACGAATGGAAAAGGTGAAAAAATAGCTGATCCGATCAAAGAGAATGTTTTCTATTATAAAGCTGATTTTGTAGACTTAACTAGCGGTGGTAAAGAAAAAAATGCCGATGACATCAAAACGGATTTGGCGTCAAAGTGTTCGATTCTTCTTTCAATAAAAGAAGACTGCCCAATCAAACTGAGTCATGAAGAAGGCTTTGAAACATTTTCAGACTGTGCCGACAAAAAGCGCATCTACGTATTTTTCGGTCTTGATGCTCCGGAACTAATCGAAAAAAACAGAAAAAACTTTGAAAACTACAAAGGAGAAAAAGTTATCTTCGAATTTTCGTTTGATGGCTTGGCGGATGAGGAGTTAATTTCGGGAATTACCAGTTGCAAAATTAAACCGATTCCTACAAAAATGCTGCAAAGATACAAAGATGCGATGAAGAGGATGGAGGCCAATAAAGTATGCTAATGAGCAAAATCGATTATCAAGAAAATGCGGTTGATGATCTTTTGAAGAAAACGATACGCGTTTTCCAAAAAGACACGAGTGGAAAAACGTTTTTGCTTCAGTCGTGCACAGCGTCAGGGAAAACCGTCATGATGGCAAAATACATCGAAGCAATCGTGAATTCCCCAGAGATGGAAGGGCAAAGCATTGCTTTCTTTTGGATCTCGCCAGGCAAAGGGGACCTCTATATTCAATCAAAAAAGAAGGTCGCCGCCTATTTAGAGGGTTTTCCGAAATGCGTTTTGCTAGAAGATGAATTCAACGGATCTGGCTACTCAATTCAACCGCCTGAGGTTGTCTTTGTCGATTGGGAAAAACTAAACCAGCAAGACAAAGATGGAAATTGGAAAAATTCTTTGATGCGTGAAGGCGAAAACATCAGCCTTCCTGAAATCATGGAACATACAAGAAATGAAGGAACAAAAATCATCTTCATTATCGATGAAAGCCACGTCTCATCAATCAGCGACAGGGCGAACGATCTGCGCGACAACGTGATTCAGCCCTATCTGACCATCGAAATGACCGCCACGCCGCTTTCGGGACGCAAATACGACCAAATCACCATGGTGGATAAAGACGACGTGAAACGCTCTGGCATGGTCAAGAAGGAGATCGTCATCAACTTCAACCTCAAGAAGATCGCCGAGGAGCAATCCCTCGACACTTTGACGATGGTCATGACTGCGGCCGAGCAAAAGCGTCAGGAACTAAAAGCGCTTTTGGAGAAAGAGCCATTAGAAGACGACACCAGCCATTTCTCAGCGGTCAACCCGCTCGTCTTGATTCAACTCCCGGACGAAGACCAAGCAGGATCCAGCGATAAGCGAGAATTCGCCGAGCGATGGCTCCACGATCATGGCAAGACGACCGACAACGGCAAGCTTGCCATCTGGCTTTCAGGCGATGACCAGAACCACCTTAATCTCGAAGGCATCAGCGAAAACGACAATCCCGTCGAATACCTCATCTTCAAGCAGGCAATCGCCACGGGATGGGATTGCCCACGGGCCTACATCCTCGTGAAATTCCGCGAGGTGAGGTCGGAGATTTTCAACATTCAGGTTTTAGGGCGCATCACGCGCATGCCAGAGCGCCATTTCTACATCGACGAAGCCTTGAACACGTCATACGTTTATTCGAACCTCAAATCGGTCGAAGCCCAAAACGACCCGGACAATCCGATCATCATCAAGTCGGAGAAAGCCGAGAACAGGCTGACGATGACACCGGTTCGCCTCACTTCCTTCTATCGAAGCAAGAATTTCAACATCCTCTATATCCGCTATGGCATCAGCACTTACATCAAGCGCAACATGTTCGGGCGGGGAAACCTCATCGACTTCAACGATAGGGAGATCAAAGAGGAGATCATGACCGACGCGAAGATTGCCGGCACCGATGTCGATGAGGCAACGGGAGCCAAGGGCACTGGAACCGTCTCCGTCCAGATGTCGGCCATCGATTTGGAGAATCAATTCAACGCGATGATCAAAGCCAATCTCGGAGGCTACAACGCCGGCAAGTCCATCAGCAACATCAAGATGGCGATCTACCGAGCCGTCGAAGACACACTCGACATTTCGAGCAAATTCATCATCCAGCGCTTCCTCATGAATCCGAAGAATCGTGAGCAGTTCCAGATGATCCTCAAAGATTCGGTCGATGAATACAAAAAGGAAGACGCGAACAAAAAGCCGACGATCGAGCACTTTGACAAGAACTGGGGCATCCCGGCCGGCCAGTCCTACACCAAGGAAGGCAACACGAGACTAGACGACAGGCCGCTTTCCCTCTATCAGCCGCTCTATTTGAAGAACTACGGAGGCAAAGACGCCCCGGATGCCTTGGAAGCCGACTTCTCAGCCTTCCTCGAACAGCACGCTGACAAGATTGACTGGTATTGGCACAACGGGGACGAGTCGAGCGAGAAGAACTTCG
>DAISHV010000121.1:0-4464 GCA_036822315.1 Bacillota bacterium
ACTAAAACGTTTCTCATTCCCTTGATCGTTGCCTCATTCACTGTCCGGAATTTCTTTTTGATTTCTGGGCTCAAACGATTAAAAGTTTCCGACATTTGGACAAAATCAAAGGCGATAATTTTCGCAGTATCTGTCTCTTTTGTGAAATCCTCATCCGAAACCAACTGCCGGCTTTTAACAAGAAGATCCCGGCAAAGATCAGCCATTCTTTCTAGAGGGATCGTTTCATCTTTCACGGGATTCATAAATAATCTGCCTCTCTTTCTTTACGCGCTCGACCATCCGGGGATCAAGACTCTTCAGCGAAGAGACCACATCCACGCTTTTATGAAACCGCTCCGAAAGTTCCCCGTTGATTCGCCCTAAGTCAAAAAGGCTGAGTTGCTCCCCCGCTTCCAAAAGGATATCGACATCGCTTTTCTCTTTTGCCTCCTCCCGAGCGTACGAACCGAAAAGATAAGCCTTTTTGACTTTTTCTTTCGGAAAAGCCGAAAGGACTTCGTTGACCGTCTGATAAATCGCGTCAAAAGACAAAACCGAAGGGCCTTGCTCAAGATGCTCTGCCCGAGCCAGACCGATGAGAGGAACCTTACCTCGTGAGGCCAAAGAAGCCAAATACGTTTGGATCAGGGACGAAAGCGACACCCCCGAGGCTTTAGCGATTTCCTCGCAACGTTTCTTGACCTCGGGATCGACCCGGAGATTTACGCGACCACTCTTTTCCATAAAACACTTTGCCCTCTCTTTATTTAGGATAGGATAAAATCGAGATAATGCAAGTACATTGTACGTACATTTATATAGACACGCGATTTTGACACGCGATTCAGGCCGCCGAACACAAGTCCTGCGGCCTACAAATGCGTTTAACTTCTTCTCCTCATCAACAAGGCCAACCCCCCGAAGGATTGCAAAGTTACCTATCCGTTTGTTGAACGAATCCGACCATGCTCCCATCTGATATTCTATTTACTATCGGCAACGTTTTAATTGTTTCTATTAATTGTTGTTAGAATAAAAAAATCTAGAGATTGACGAAGCATACTTTTTTATCCTTCCAGTTTAAGAATCCTTGCCAGGATCGAGGAGAACATCACTTCGTCGTCTTCTTCAAGACGAAAAACTCCTCCATCGGAAGAAATGATATCCAAGATAAAACCCGAACCTTTTAGTCTTCTTTCCCTTTCTCGCTATTTTCTTCGTCCTCATAGATGTAGAGGATCTACTCGCCATAACGACCGGTAAGGTTTCGAAGGATGGTGTTAACGTCCTTGCGATCGAGGACATCACGAAAATCGTTATAAAGAGGTTCGAGAAGGAAAGTGAAGGGGTTTAATGAATCCGCTTTTCCGTTCTTAACCTCGATCAATCGACCTTTTCGATAATGATAGATCTCTTCATCGTTTTGGATCTGAGCGTCGAGAGATAAGGTCATCTCGCTCACCAGATAATAAAGACAACCTCGTACTTTCGGGCTTTCTCCTTCAAAGAGTTCCAAAGGCGAGGGCGAATCCCCCGCAAGAAGAAAAGAGCAGTCTAAACGGAAACGGAAAGCCCCGGTTTTCAAAAGCGTGATCTCAAGGGCGTGACCGCCTTTTGCTAATAGCGCATTGCTCAAGGCCACCAAGAGATTACTTAAGGTGGCAAAACTGTCCTCTAACGCCAAGGAAGTCAGCTGTTCTATCGGACATTTCCGCTGGCTTTCTTCTTCCAAAATGGGGGCGAGAACGGATCCGATTTCTTTCGGAGCGACCTCGGGCATGGCCAAACGCAATAGCGAAGAAGGATAGCGAAAAAAACGCATCGCCCGGAGGAAACAAATTCCATGCCCGAGGGCTCCTTAAGAGGCGTTCAACTTCGCCATCATCTTGCCAGGAAGAAAAGAAGATTTGACTCGTCGAGTTCTCCTCAGCATATGGTCCAAGCGGGCTCAACTGAACGAGACTGCTGACCGCGAAGACGAAGCGATCATGAAAAGGCTGATCGCTTTTGAAATTGCGGTTCGCCAATCGGACTGAGGAATCAGAAAAAGCAATGGCTCAGAGCCCCAATCAGCATGGCTCAAGAACCTTTAAGCTTGCGCAATTCGAATCTTATAGTGCTCGTAATGAACCACGAGACTATCAGCCATGAGTTTCAAATCGCCTTTCTTTTCGTCCAAGCGAATCCGGATGTTCCCTTCGAGGTCCATCCTAAGCCACGGAGTCTTCTTCTCTTCCGCCAAAACAAGAAGGGTTTCTTTTCGTGCCATCAAAAGATGAAGATGCTCCCAATCTTCTTGGGTAAAAAACGCTAAAGCATAAACGGGGGTCAATTGTCTTTTGGCACAGCTTTTCTCTAAAGCGGCTTGCTTCTTAGCCGTCCACTCCATCTCGAACAAGCCCTCTTTCGACATCCGCAAAAGTTCGACTCGGATCCCCAAGTGTTCTTTTCCTGATGGAGATAGCGCTAAAAACTGAAGGTTCTTATCCTCTTCCACCGTTTCGACCCTTAAACCTTGCTTCAATAAAGAGGCGCGAATAATATCCAAAACGTTTTGATAGGGATTCCCTTCCAAAGGATAAGGTTCTAATAGCGTGTTCTCATGACTCACTTCCATAGCTTGATCTTGCTCAACTTTTTCCATTGCGGGTCTTAACGTCCAAAAAACCATGGTGTTATTCCCCCTCCTTCCCCGGTTTTTTCAATATCGTCTTCTGATACTTTTCTTCATCGATTCTTTTTTGCCATTCTTAAAGATAAATCTTTAAAAGAGTCTTCATTTTTCATTCCCCTTTGTCTCGCTTTAGTCCTCGACAAATCAATGAGGAGATTCTTCTTGCGCCCGGGTTTTCTCTTTGGACTTAGTAAGAGACCCTTGAATGATATTCGCTCCAGATGTTTCGATTTCCTTTTTCATTATCTCCAACAAATCCCGTCTCTTTTCTTTTGCGTTTTTCCAAAAAGATCACCTGAAGATCTTCTTTCTTAAAAAGCTCAAAAAGATCATATCCTATCGGTCTTTTCGATTGCAAAGAAACCCTTTTACCCGATTAAGGATGTCAAATAATGATTCGCTTCTTCTTGATTTGACCTGCAAATCCGGCGTATTGTTAAATCAACAGGGGGACACATCACTTATGTCCAAGAGCCGATATGTTTTGGTTTGCGCCTTAGCGACGATTTCTTTGCTCGCCATTGTCGCCATAGAAGAAAGACCGGAGCCGTTAAAAGCCACCGGGACTTCCACCACCTATTCCCGGAGCGTCACTTTGACCCCGGAGATGCTTCCAAGTCAAAGAGGCAGCGAAAACTACACGATTACTCTTCAGGGTTTAGCCCTCTCGCTCGGCAAGGCCGTTTACCGTTCCGGTGACTACATTGTCCTCGATGGGAATGAAACCGACGCCTTCATCGAATTTCCTCCTTACCTCGTCACTGCCTCACCCCATGGGGTTGGCTATAGCAACATGCGTTTTGGTCTCGCCCGGGGCGGAGTGAATGATGACCTCGCCATCCAAATGGACGATTACGATACCGCCAATTCCTTCTTTCCCAAAACCGGCACTTTAAGTTCAACGAGTCCTTTGGACATTTCCATCGGTGGGACGCATAACGCTTATCCGCTGATTCACCTTCAGAATTACAATGGTTCCTTCGGTTGCGCTTTTTCTTATCTCACCGCCATTTACATTTGCTCGGCGAATTAACGCCATAAAGTTTGATTTATCGGCGATTGAAAGTGGGACCTTACCCTCTTAAAAAATCCCTTTTAGAACGCAACAATAAGAGGCAATAAAGGAGGCATATTGTATGCTCTTCAGTCGTTCTGTTGCCCGGCGCGATGCCATTCTCAATGGTTTTGGCTGCGCCGTCCTCGCCATCGCTTCGATCGTCATCAATTTGATCGTCGCCATTCAAAACAAGTCTTCAACTGGTGTCCTTGAGAATCTCATTCTTTCGTTGGTGATTCTTTTCGCGGGATTGTGGATTGCCATCGCTTACCTCAAGAACAACAAGGTCAGCGCCTACATCTGCGCCCTCATCGTGATGCCCATCTATGGCACCGCGGTCTTCTTTGGCAATATCGCCGTCTTTACGACCGGGGTCCTCCAGGATCATTTTTGGCCGGTCGGCTTAGGCTACCTTTGGTATTTCATCGGTGCGATCACCGTCGTCGAAGCCGCCGCTTACGAAGTGGTGAGTCTTGTTAAGGGCAAAGAAAACCCGAAGTTCTCACCCTCAGCCAATACCGAAACCGCAGCCTTCTTGCTGGCGGGCGCTGGCGTCTGCTTTGCGATTGCCGGAGCCAAGTACACTTTGGATTTCTGGGGTCTCTTCCTTGGCGTCCTCTCGGAGATTGCCTTCGTCGAAGCTGCGGCCGAAGCCCTTTATCTCTACCGCGAAGTCGCAATAAAATAAAACCTTGTCTTTTGACCCACCCCTCGGGATGAGCTTCTTCTTATCACCAAGTGCAAACTTTTC
>DAISHV010000122.1:0-4434 GCA_036822315.1 Bacillota bacterium
GCCCGCGCATCCAGCGCGAGCCGTTTTTTGTAAAATTTTCATTTCGGCATCATGCGGGAAATCGGCAAAAAAAACGGGCTTTTCTCCACTAGCCACCGCATCTTTTCGGGTTTCTGGCCAGTTTCGCAGAACGTTTTTTTGTTTGCTTAGATTCGCCAGCCGAAAAAGGCCCGGCATCGCCGGGCCCCAGCTTCGCTAATGCGTTATTTCTGGAAGAAGATCGACGCGGAGATGCCGAGGTAGTTGTCGCCTTGGTACTTCGGGAACGCCTCTTTCATCTTGGCGGTGAAGGAAGCGCGGTCGGCTGAGGCGGATCCGATCTCGATGGTCTTCTTGAGGTAGACCACCTTAGCTGCGACGTCGTTTTCGTCCTCGGCCTCGTAGTGGCTGGTGAGCAGGAGGTCGTAGCCCTTCTTCTCGACGCCCTCGAACTCGGCGATCATGGCTTTCGCGCCATCGACGCCCGGCACGACGCTGTGGACGTCATGCCCGAGCATGTGGAGGTAAAGCGAGTTCGCGGACGGGACCTCGACGTCGAAGCCGTCGTGGTTCTCCAAGAGGTTCAGCTCCACGCCTTGGATGACGTTCTTGCCTTCCTTGACGAAGGCGAAGCTCTCGCGGTCCTCGGCCTGGATCGCGTCCCCGAACGCCTTGCGGAAGGAGTTGTAGAGGGCGATCTGCGATCCGCTCGTGAGGGCGACGTAGGCCTTCTTGGTGGTGATGAGCGGTGCGTCCGGAAGGTAGTCCTTCGGCGCGACGTGGTTGGCGAGCAAAATGCTCACGGGCTTCTTGAGCGAGGCGACGTAGGCGTTCAGCTCGGCCACGCTCTCCTTGAACAGCGCGGCCTCGATCGAGACGACGCCTTTCTCCCCCTCGACGAGGATGACCTGGTCGCCGATCGGGTCGTTCGCGGTGTAATAATGGAGCTTCGTGGCTCCGAAATCATAGATTCTCACGAATCCTTTGCTGAGGTTGATCTGCCCAAAGTCTGTCTTTTTCATTTTGCAATCCTCCTTGGATGCGAATACACTATAAAAGCACGGTTGCGTTTCGTATAGAACGCACTAAAAAGTGCCATAGTACCTAAAAGGAAACCATTAATCCATGATCGACAAAAGCAAACTCCCGCCCTGCCCCGTCCAGACGACCCTCCTCTTCATCTCGGATAAATGGAAGATCCTCGTCATCCGCGATCTCCTCGGGGGGACGAAACGCTTTTCGGAATTGAAGCGCTCCCTGGCGCCCGTCACCCAAAAAATGCTGACCCAGCAGCTCCGCTCGATGGAAGAAGACGGCCTCATCGCCCGGAAGGTCTATCCCGTCGTCCCGCCCAAGGTGGAATACTCCCTGACCGAGCTTGGGCGCTCGCTCTCGCCCGTGCTCGACAGCATGAAGGAATGGGGCCTCGGCTACAAGAGCCACATCAATTGATGAAATGAGCTAAGGCCGCTCGGATGACGGGCGGCTTTTTCATGCGTGGATGGGTATTGTCTTTGGTATACTATTCCAGACAGATTTCCAGCGGGCGGCTATTTGTTGGGGCAGGGAAACCGGAATTTGTATAGATGAAAGGGCAACTTCATTTTGGCCAATAAAAGTAATTTCTGGGCAATCGGATATTCGGTTGCGACAATTCTGCTTACCTTCCTCGTTGGACAAATAATTCTATCGGCATTCCCGAATGGGAATAGCATATGGGCTTCTGTCCTGTTCATTCTGATGAATCTGATTCCGATGATAATGGCGTATGCATTTTCCGCGCAATCCCACGAGATCGCTGGAGTGGGCGGTTTTCTAAAGGAAGTCTTTGTTCTTAAGGAAAGGCCTGCTGCCTATCTTTGCGCCTTGTCTGCGGTCGCCATCTATTACGGCGTTTCTTTTTCTGTTGGCAACGTGAAGATGACGGGCGAACATTTTGTGGCGATGCTGGAATACCTGCCATGGACGCTTCTGCAGGGAGGGCTCGAAGAAGTGGGCTGGCGGTGGTATCTCCAGCCTCACGTCAACGTTAAGAACAGTTTTACCTTAAAAATGCTCTGTATTTCTGTGGTATGGTTCCTATGGCATTTCCCAATCTATAGGCTGCCATGGATCACGGCGGGATCATCGAATTATTTCATCTTTTACTTGATGATACTTGGAAACACATTCGTTTTCGGAACAATCAAGCAATTATCCAAAGGCGCAGTCCCATGCATTATTGCGCATATGCTGATAGACAGCTTGGCGGTCCTTATGCTTGTGCAGAGCGACGTTGTTAGAATCTTGATACTAATATTTGTCGAGATTGCCGTTTCCGAATGGATAGTTAATCTGAACTTTAAGCTCCCTTCGGTTTCAGAATTGTAAGCGGCGCGAATAGCCAAATTCCGATTTATGGATCGGCCGCCGCTTTCATTTCTTCTTCGGGTACCCGCGCCGCCCTTGCCCGAGGAGCCGACCTTCCGGACGCCGAGCGCGTCGGCCATCCTCAGGAACCTGCAAACTTGACACTTTACATTATTTAGGGTTAAATAAAGTCGGTTAGCAGGAGAACGCAAGCCACGCCCCGCTCCTAGGATTCGTATGGGAGACACACTGATGGTCTACAGTCTAAAAAAGATCCAGTTCTCGCAAAAACGCCTGTTTATCAGGCGTTTTTAATTCTTTGAGAGCTAATGGATAAAACGCTTTTTGAAACCTTTGATTATTACGAGAAGAATCTATCTCGCTATTTTTTCGTTTTCTACACCGAAGCCGGAACAATGAAAATCGACTTCGATCAAAAATGCTTTCCTCATTTGGCTGGGATCCATCACGTTTTCCCGAACTCGGACGAATTCACCGGGGAGGCCGCCGTTAAGAAAATAGTCTCGAAATGTCTTACGTACGAATCGATGGAAGCAGAAAACGAGCAAGCCTTCCGGGAGTTCGTTCGCGAAAAACAAAAATACCTTTACAAGTTTTTTAAAGCGCTCGTAAACAGTGAAAATGTTTCCATAGTTAAATTGGATAAGGAGTCACTGAAAAAGAAAACCAAGATTAACGCGGATTACGGGCTTTATCTCCCAAACCAAAACATCTGGCTTTTTCTCTGCTTGGTTAAAACGGGTCACGACGATGATGCAAATACGGAATTTTTAAGGCCGATGTCATTTGTTGTCCGCAAAGGGGAAACCTTCTTAACACTTTCGGAAAAATTGCATATTTTTTCTAAAGAGAAAGTCCTTAAATATTAAAATCGAAACTTCATTTCCGCCCAGCCATCCAATCAAATGATTGAAATTCCTCGTCTTAAAATAAGAAGCCAATAGAACACATTCGCTTAACGTCCATGTTTCTGCACTTCGGCTGCGTCCAGTTAGATATTGGCTAGAAATTTAATCGTTTTCTATGCAGCCCCTCTTTTTGCCTGGCGCTCAATTCTTGCTCGGCTTGGCTTGGAGCAGTAAGAGCGTTTCCAAAGTTAGTCCAACGACCTCGAAGACGGCGTAGGCAATGATCCATCCCGTGGTCATGCCCATCGCCAGGAACATTTCTCCGGACAGGGCAAAGGCGAGCCCGAGGATGAGGGGAGCGATGCTCTTCCAGCCCCAGGCGATCCGCATGTCGGCCTTCTTGCCGAAGGGGACCAAAGCGAGGAAGATCGCCGATTCCGCCACGGCTGGGACGTAGACGATCCACGGATGGCTCCCGGGGTCAGCGGCGTACCGCGAGAAGACCAAGGCATAGCAGTAGAGGGCAGCCAGGCCGCCCAAAGCCAAAAGCCCGCAGTAGCCGACTGCCTTGTATCTCTCGTTGTAGAACTTTCCCCGGTAGAAATCCCGGAAGGCGATGTAGCCGGCGCCGAAGACAAGCAGCCCCGCGACGACCAAGGCGACGGCGAGGATGAAGAAAGCCCAATAGGTGGCTCCCTCGAAGGGAACGCCGGTGAAGAGATAGGCGAAGACGGCGGCGAAAAGAACGAGGAACCCGCCGATGAACGCCTCGACGCGGAACCGGCTTATCCTGGCGTTGTCCGTCTTATCCGCTTCGGTAAGGGCCTCCGCTTTCGGCGCCTTGGAGAAAAGCACCGAAATATCGATCTGCAAGGCCTCCGCGAGCGCGGGGATGATCGAAGCGTCGGGATAGCCCGCGCCGGTCTCCCAGCGGCTCACTGTCTGGTCGGAGACGTTCAACTTCTCTGCCAGTTCGGTCTGGGTCATCCTCAGGGCCTTCCTTCTTTCAGCGATGACGAGCGACATATCTTGATTTGCCATGTTGTGGCCTCCTATGAATGGCCTAATTCTTGGCATCTATGACAAAGAAAAGAATACCATCTATTAGGTTTTCGCCCACGAAAAACGAGAATGGTCTGGGAAACGCTCGCCCGACTGCCTTCCCGCACTTTCTCCCCAAATAAATAGAAAACGGCTTTTTCTCGCCAAAATCATCCATCGAAAATTGCTCGTTTTT
>DAISHV010000123.1:0-4411 GCA_036822315.1 Bacillota bacterium
AACAATCATGCAGTGGTGATTGGGCCCTCGTCAGAAGGCTCTTCCACGCTATGCGCCTTTGTGCGCACGTGAAATACTATACGCGCGAGCGAATGCTAATGCAACGATTCTTTTTGCTCTCTCAAGGATTGTTCACCGTGCACAAAAATGAACCAAAAGGGTTTGGCAAAAAAAGAACAACGTTTTGCCGGGATTTTAAAAGGCCGCCTACTTATATTGCAAAAATTCATTAAAGCGTGGCAGCGCAAACTCAAGATTCCCAAAAGAGGGGGCAACCAACACTCCTTCTTTGATCAGCCGATCGCGATAGACGCTCCACATGGAGTTTCCAAGACCAGAGCGCCGAAGAATCTCTTCTGTCTTTATCGGGTCATCGCTTTGGAAGCATTTTACAATTTTCTGTTCTTTTAGTGACAAAGAAGAATATACCTTTTCAAAGACGTAATCGGATAAATAATGATCGAAATCTGCTAACAAATCAGCGTTGATGTTTTGATAATGGCCTTTGAAAAAAAGATAGCCAAGAGCCTGATAGGCGTAGGCATAGCCTTTCGTCAATTTTGCCAGTTCAACGGATAAGGCCGTGTCAACGCGGAGATAGCGTGCATAACGAGCAGCGATTGCGCTAAGGGATAGCGGACCCATCATCAATTTTGGGGCGCGATAGAGAAAAGTCAGCGTTTTGTTCTCCTGCAAACGCGAAACGTTCTCATAAAGCCCAGTCATCAAAAGCAAAACGGGATATTGCAAACGAATCAGCGATTGATAAGCCTGAATAAAAAGTTTCATCTGTTCGCTGTTATCAACTTCGTCAATGGTAATGAGAACTCTTTTTCCTTTTTTCTTGATCTGATCGAGCATTTTCTTCAAGAAAGTATTAACCGTCGCAACCGGATTTTTCCCTTTGATGGAGAAGGTCAAACCTTGAAAAGAAAAACTAAACTCGCTCTCAAGAAAAAGGTGTTTCACTTTACCGGTTTCATAAATTTCAGAAGCCACATTTTCCAAAATGTTATCCTTCGGGCCGGGATCAACAACAATCCAATCTCCCTGTTCCATAAAATGATGAGAAACAGCCGAAAGAAGAACAGTTTTCCCACTGCCTCGGACTCCGGTGATGAGATAGACGTAATTGGCTGGCTTTTCGGCCGAAAATTCTGAAATAATTTGATTTTGTTCTTCAACACGATCGATGTAATTGTCAGGCTCGATGCCAAAAGTCATCGAAAACGGGATTGACATTGCCATTTTAGTTTCCTCCTGTCTCATTTTATTATTCGTTATTATTTAAATCAATTGTTATTATTTGTTATTATTTGTTATTATTTTTCGGATTTGTTATTAATTGTTATTATTTGTTATTATTTTCCCCGGATTTTTTAGGATGAAATGCTCATTTTTTCCGATAGGCCAAAATAAAGAGCACGGCTAAAAAGAGCACGAGGGCGCCGAGAATGACGCCGAGCCAAAGGCAAAAGGGACCCCAATCGAGTTCGCCTAAAGAAATTTTCATTTAGAGCACCTCCCCATAGCGGCGTTTATACAAATTCTTTGCTAGCGTGGCGAGGAGCATATAAAGCAAAATGGCCAACGCGAGATAAATGAAGTACTCCCAGGGTAAGGGGGCAAAGCCCAAGGCTCCGTTCTCGCCTGGGATAAAGGGCAAAGCGATCGCGATGCCAATCGCCAAGAAACTCGCGAGAGCCAACTGCCACGACGAGCGCGACTGGAATAAGGGAATTTTATCGCTTCGAATCATATGAACAACGAGCGATTGACTCGCCATGCTTTCAATGAACCAACCCGTCTGGAAAAGGGCGATGAAAAGGGCGCCATCGGTTCCAGGATCACCCCAATGACCCCCGGCGCATAACGGACAAATGATGAAATACATCACGAGATACGTCAGCCAATCGAAAATCGAAGAAGTCGGCCCCATCCAAAGCATGAAACGCCCTAAAGACGAGGCATCCCATTTCCGCGGTTTCTGAAGGTAATCTTCATCGACGTTGTCGAAAGGAATCGCAATGCAGGAGAAATCGTAGACGAGGTTGAGAAGAAGTAACTGAAGCGGAAGCATCGGAAGGAAGGGCAATAACGCCGCCGCGGCGAGTTCGGAGAAGATGTTGCCAAAGTTACTCGAGGCCGTCATCTTGATGTACTTGATCATGTTGGCATAGGTCTTGCGACCTTCGATAATGCCATCGACGAGAACTTCGAGGTCTTTTTCCAAAAGAATCACGTGAGCGGTCTCTTTGGCGATATCCACGGCCGTATCCACCGAAATGCCAATATCGGCAGCTTTGAGGGCCGGAGCATCGTTGATGCCATCGCCCATATAGCCGACGACGTGACCGTTCTTCCGTAACGCTTGGACCACCCGAGCTTTATCCTCGGGTGAGAGTTTGGCAAAGAGATTGCATTTTTCGACCGCGATTTGCAGAGATTTTTCATCCATCCCTTCCACATCTTTGCCGAGCAAAACGCCTGTGAGCGGTAAGCCAACCAATTGGAAGACGTATTCCGCGACTTCGGCGGAATCGCCGGTCAGGACTTTGGTTGCCACCCCATAGCGCTGAAGATGCTGGAGCGCCTTTCCTGTGCTCTCCTTGGGGGGATCGAAGAAGATGAGATAGCCAATGAGCACCATGTCTTTTTCATCTTGCGGGCCAAAAGAGCCCACGGCACTCGGATTGTTTTTCTGAGCCACTGCGATAATGCGGAAACCGCGGCGGGAATAATCCGCCACCATCGAACGAACCTTCGCGAGAATGTCTTCAGAAATGGGAACGACGCTATCGCCGACTTCGGCAAAGGAAGAAATCGAGAGAATCTCCTCAACCGCCCCTTTGGTAATCATCTGGGTTTTTCCCGAGGCGTCTTTGACCACGACCGACATTCTTTTACGAGAGAAATCGAAGGGGACTTCGTCGACTTTCGTGTAGGTTTTATCGAGATTCGCCAAAGCCGGGTTCAACGAGGAGAGTTCCTTGGTTTTGCTGATGATGGATTGATCCATCAAATTTTTGAGTCCGGTTTGATAATACGAATTGAGGAAGGCATGACGCAAGACGCGATAATCGGTAACGCCATTGACGTTAAGGTGATCTTCCAAAGCGACCCGGTCTTGGGTCAAAGTCCCCGTTTTATCGGTACAAAGAAGATCCATTGCCCCAAAGTTTTGAATCGAGTTGATGTTTTTGACAATCACCTTTTTCTTGCCCATCGTAATCGCCCCTTTGGCTAGGCAAGAAGTCACGATCATCGGTAACATTTCCGGGGTAAGCCCCACCGCCACTGAAATCGCGAAGAGGAAGGCTTGAAGCCAATCGTGCTTGGTGAAGCCATTGATGAGGAGCACCGCCGGAACCATGACGAGCATGAAGCGGACCAAGAGCCAGCTGACCGAATCAACCCCTTTATCGAAGGCGGTCTTCTCGTTCTTCGTGCTGCTCGTTTTGCTCGCAATCTGACCGAAAGTCGTGTTATTGCCAACGGCAATGACCAAGGCTTTGGCACTCCCGGAAACCACCGTCGAACCAAGGAAAGCCAAATTGCTTCGATCGCTAAGTCCTTGAGGATTACCGCGAAGTTCAGCGCTCTTTTCGACCGGCTCTGCTTCGCCGCTTAAAGCGCTTTGGCTCACGAAAAAGTCCTTAGCTGAAAGGATTCGGACATCGGCAGAAATCAAATCACCGACCGCGAAACTCACGACATCACCCACCACCACTTCATCCAAAGGAATTTCCTGGCTTTCACCCGCCCGGGTCACCGCGGTCGTTGTCTCAACGAGATTTGAGAGACGCTCGAGGGTTTTCCCACTCTTTTCTTCTTGGATAAAACGAAAGATTCCGCTGATGAGAACCAAGACGATAATGATGATGCTCGCGACCGGGCTCTTTTCGCTCGGCGCAGCCAAAATAAAGTCCGTTATAAAACTGACCGCCGCCAAGATCAAAAGCACTAATGTAAAGGGATTAACAAACGACAAAAAGAAGCGCCAAAAGGCATTGCGCTTTTTGCTTTTGATCACCACGTTACGACCATAGCGTTCGCGGCTCTCGTTAATGGTTTCTTCGTCCGAGAGTCCCTCAGGCGAACTACCATAGGTTCGATAAAGTTCTTCACTCGTGGCTTCCGATGCGTTTTTATAACGGATCTCATCCGAAAACGCATGGGGTTTTACCCCGAGGTTTTTATTCACGCTATCCATGCGCGTTTCCTCCCAAAAATTATCCTGAGGAAACGCAAAAATCCTAGATGATAGACGGAAGGAAAATCACGAGTCTCAGGCTCATACTACAGTCGTCTCCTTGTGCGTTTTCCATTGCCGTCTATCACCCGTCTTTCTTTAAAGGCACCTCATTCTAAGAAGGCCAAAGGAAAAAGACAAAAACATTCGATAAAAATC
>DAISHV010000124.1:0-4399 GCA_036822315.1 Bacillota bacterium
AAAATCGATCCCTCGGTCGACTTCCACGCTCTCTCAAAGCGGACGGTTGGCTTCTCGGGTGCCGATATCGAAAATATTCTCAACGAAGCAGCGATTTTGGCAGTTCGCTTCCATAAGGAATCCGTTGGAATGGCCGAAATTGATGAGGCGATTGATCGCCGCATCGCTGGTCCGGCAAAGAGCGGTAAGGGCATGAACGATCAAGAACGGAAAGAAGTGGCTTTCCACGAAGCTGGTCACGCCGTCATTGGCCTTGTGCTTCCTTATTCCGACAAGGTTCAAAAAATCACGATTATTCCGCGTGGGCGGACTGGCGGTCACGTGTTGATGACTCCAGAGGACGATCGTTTCTTATTGACGAAGAAAGAGCTCTTAGCCCAAATCACCGGTTTGCTTGGTGGACGGGCTAGTGAGGAAATCTTCTTTGATGATATTTCGACGGGCGCCGAGAATGATATTCAAGAAGCCACCCGTTTGGCTCGTATGATGGTCACCGAATTCGGCATGTCCGATTTAGGCCCGATCCAATATGAGCAAAATAGCGGTTCGGTCTTCCTTGGTCGTGATTACGCTAACACTCAGAGGAACTTCTCGTCAGAAGTGGCTTTCGAAATTGATAAAGCCGTTCGGGAAATCATCGATTCTGCTCACAAGCAGGCGATCGAGATCTTGACTCAGCATAAGGCCGATGTGACATTGATCGCGGAGACCTTGCTCGAGAAAGAAACCATTACTGCCGAAGAAATCGAATCCTTAATCAAGACGGGCAAGCTTCCGGAAAAGCCGGCAGCTACCGTCAAAGAGAAAGAGACCCATGAAGAAAAAGGCGTCCTTGATGGCACCATTTCCGCGGACACTCAACTCAAGAACGAGGAAAAACCTGCTCCGACGAAGAAGCCAACGGAAGAAACTCCAGTCTCGAATAACGGGACGAAGGAAGTTAAGCCGACAACTGAAACGAAAGACGACGAGAAAAAATAACGAAGGAAGGCCGCGAGGCCTTCTTTCTTTGCTCTATGAAGATTGGAAATGTCGAAGTTAATGGTCCGGTTATTCTAGGACCGATGGCTGGGGTAACCACCTTAGCCTATCGGGACTTTATGAAGCCTTTTGGCGTGGCCCTTTCCTATTCCGAGATGATTTCGGATTGTGGAATCTTCTATGGTAACGCTGAAACCTATACTTATTTAGCTACCTCGAAAAGCGATCGTCCTGTCGGCCTTCAACTTTTTGGTTCCGATGCTGAAATCTCCGCAAAAGCCATCTCGATTCTTGAAAGCAAGGCGGATTATGATCTCTTGGATATAAACCTTGGTTGCCCCGTTTATAAGGTGACGAAAACCGGGGCCGGCTCCAGCTGGCTTCGTCGTCCCCAAGAGCTTTATACCTATATGCGGAGCATCGTTAGCGCTTCTCATAAACCGGTGACAGCCAAGATTCGTTTAGGCTGGGATGACAAGAGTATTAATTTTGTTGAGGTCGCCCATCTTTTGGAAGCGGCTGGCATTTCCTTAATAACCATACACGCGCGCACGAGCAAACAGATGTATATGGGAGTGGCAAATTATGAGCCACTTCAGGGTTTTGGTGACCAGTTAAAGATCCCGCTTTGTGTTTCGGGCGATATTTTCACGGCCGAAAAAGCGATTGAAACGATGAAGACGACAAAAGCTTCTTTCGTCATGGTGGCTCGTGGTGGCTTAGGCAATCCCCGTTTAGTTAGTGACATCAACCGACTTTATCTTGGTCAAGAAAAACTGCCCGATCCGACCATCATCGAAGAAGTCGCTTGGGCCCGTCAATTTGCTCAGATGCTCGTCGAGCAGAAAGGCGAAAAAGTCGCCATGATGCAATTGCGGGGTCTCATCCCTCATTTCTTCTCCGGATATCCTGGCTACAAAAAGATTCGGGCAGAAATTGCGATGAACATTAAAAGTTTTGATGATTTAGAAAAAATCCTTGCCGGCATCGAGAAACGCGAGCATCTTTGATAACGCTTTCAGAAGGTTTTTCCTTGCGGAAGCGTTTTTCTTGATTAGAATGTTCGTACACGAACTAATTAATTCGTGTCTCATTTATGAACGAAGAAAAACCCTTAGGCGCAGAAATTCGCCAAACGAACAATTTGATTAAGGCTTATATCGATCGTACCCTCGAGAGCCAGCTCCGAGAGAGACTGACTGGGATTGAGGGAATGACCCTTGGTTATATCTTTCGTCATCAAGGCGAAGAGATTGTAGCTAAAGACATCATGGAACGATCACGAACCTCAAAAGCGACGACCTCCCAGACCTTAAGTGGGCTTGAGAAAAAGGGCTATATTCAAATGCAGCCTTCGCACTCCGACAAACGGAAAAAGGTGATCACGTTGACCGATAAGGGTCTTCAGGTCGAAGCGGAATTTAAAGAAATCTTTATCGGGATTTCGTTGAAGGTCAAAGAAGGCGTTACACCAGAAGAAGAAGAGACAGTTCGGAATGTTCTTAAAAAGATACGAGCCAATGTTCGAGAGGAGGATAAGTAAGCATTATGTTTAAAACTTATGGCTATTTGATGCGGAGTTTGCGGGGATATAAGAAAGACGTTATCTTGACGTGGGCTTTCGTTATTATCGAAACGTTTTGTGAAATTCTTGTTCCTTTCTTTATGCAGTTTTTGATCGATTCGATGAAATTAACTTTCGATACGAGCACGGATTGGTCAAGCTATTTTGCAACGTTTTCTCAAAAATATGGCCCCTTGATGCAAGGCATCGTTAGCGGGATCCATTCCTCAGCTGGCAGTTACGACGTTTATGTCTATGGTGGCATCATGATTGGCATTGCAATTATTGCAGCCGCTTCGGGTGTTGGGGCTGGCTATTGGGCCGCTAGTGCCGCTGCAGGCTTTGGCCACAATCTCCGAAAGGATATGTATTATCACATCCAGGATTTCTCGTTTAACAACATCGACAAATTCTCAACTTCTTCGATTGTCACGCGGTTAACGACCGATGTTAGCAACGTTCAATTTGCCTTTCAAATGGCCATTCGGGCTGTTTTGAGAGCACCGCTCATCATGATTTTCGCCATTATCATGAGTTTCATCACGTCATGGAAACTAGCGATGATCTTCGTGGTTCTCGTTCCGCTGATTCTCGTGATTCTCATTGTCTTAGCGACGGTTGTTCATCCTTTGTTTGTGGCTGTTTTCAATAAGTACGACGCTTTGAACCAGCAAGTCCAAGAAGACTTGGCGGGCATTCGCATCGTTAAGGCTTATGGTCGGCAAGAGCAAGAAAAGAAGAAGTTTGGCGGGATCTCGTCTTTCATTTATAAGACCTTCACGAAAGCGGAACAAATCATGGCGTTTAACTCGCCTGTCATGTCGCTTTTGCTTTATGCGGCGATCCTTTTAATTGCCTATATTGGCTCGGAGATCATTGTCGCTTCCGGAGCCACGGAGTTAACGACTGGCGGATTAACCACGTTGGTCTCTTATGTCTTGCAGATCATGTTGGCAGTCATGTTGGCTTCCATGGTTTATGTCATGATCATCGTTTCACGGAATTCGGCTGAGCGCATCGCAGAGATTTTGGTCGAAGAACCGGACTTGGTGAGTAAACCAGATTCGATTCACGACGTTAAAGACGGCTCGGTCGATTTCGAGAATGTCGCCTTCCATTACGGCACGGGAAAAGATGTATTGCATGACGTAACCTTGCATTTCAAGCCCGGTGAAACGGTGGGCATTGTTGGTTCGACTGGTTCGAGTAAAACGACTTTAACAAGTCTTATTGCCCGTCTCTATGACGCTTCTTCTGGAAGTGTCAAAGTCGGTGGAATCGATGTGAAGGATTATGACATTGCTTCCTTACGGGAAGCGGTGGCGGTGGTCCTTCAAAAGAACACCCTATTCTCTGGGACGATTGCCTCGAACTTACGCTGGGGCAAAGCTGATGCGACCGATGAAGAAATCAAAACCGCTTGTGAGATTGCTCAAGCCGACGAATTTATCGAATCGTTCCCGGATAAGTATCAAACCAAACTTGATGAAGGCGGCACAAACGTCTCAGGCGGTCAAAAGCAAAGGATTTGTATCGCCCGAGCCTTGTTAAAGAACCCCAAGATCATCATTCTTGACGATTCGACTTCGGCGGTCGACACCCATACGGATTCCTTGATCCGTCAGGGCTTAAAGAACAAGCTTCCTGGGACCACGGCATTCGTGGTAGCAGAGCGAATCCTCTCGATTCGCGATTGCGACACGATTCTCGTCATGGATAACGGGTCGGTCGTCGCCCAAGGGAACAATAACGAACTGATGAAGAGTTCATCCATTTATCGTGAACTCTATCAATCGCAGTTAGGAGGAGGTGATTTCGATGCCAGCCGCTAGAATGGGAAAATCCAACGGGAAA
>DAISHV010000125.1:0-4380 GCA_036822315.1 Bacillota bacterium
CACGGGGTCGTCTTCGATGATCAAGATGGATTCATTCATCGCGTTTCTCTCCTATCTTCGCCTCGGGAAGCGTCACAAGGAAAGTGGCTCCACCCGCTTGATTATTATATGCCTTGATCGTTCCTTGATGGACCTTGACAATACTTTGACAAATGCTTAAGCCAAGGCCGTGCCCTTGATAACGGTCGCTTGCCAGCGAAGCCTCGGGCGAAAACTCGTCGAATAAATGATTAAGCTTCGCACTTGGGATGCCACCGCCGTTGTCGACAACCTTAAAAACGGCCTCGCCCTTATCAAAGGCGGCCGAAAGACGAATATCACAATCGCTTCGTGTATGAGTCAAGGCATTGCGAAGAAGATTTTCGAGCACTTCGACTATGAGCCTGCCATCGCACCGAACGAGCAAGTTATCGCTCACTTCAAGCTGAATATGGTGCTCGGCAAAAATACTCTTTTCCCGTTCATAAGCCTCTTCCCATAAATCGGAAGCGAACTCATAGCTTTTGGGTAGATCGCTAGTGAGCGATCCAATTTTGCTTAAGGATAAAAGATTCTCGACATATTCGCTGAGGGCGTGAGCCTCTTCCGATAGATTTTTGGCGATGGAAAGGCGATCGTTTTCGCTTAAATCATGATACGAACTTGATAGAAGACTTGTCCCCGTTTCCAAGGCTGTTAATGGGGTTTTGATGTCATGCGATAGGGAACGGAGCAGCGTCGTCTTAAAATGCTCATTTTCAGCGAAAAGACGGCTCTTCTCACTTGCCTCTATCGCTTCTTTCTTCGCCAAAGCGTTGCCGGCAAGCGAAGATAAAGAAGTCACGAAGGAGGCATCAAGTTCGCTCATCGCCCTTTTATTCGACCAAGCAAAAATGAGCAAGGCATAGGTCTTGTCTCCGCTGGTTAAGGGAATAATTTTATAAGGCAAGAAAGAGGCGTGGCTTTCTCCGTTACCCGAGGGAAGAGAAGAGGCGAAAGAATAGGAAACCGCCTCGCAAAGGGGCCCTTCGCTTTGATGTTTATCCAAATATGAGGCTTCTTCATCTTGACTTACGACATAAATCGGAGAGGCAAAATAGGAATTGAGATGTTCCCAAAGCCGGGCAAGAATTTCCTTTTCCTCCCGTTCCTCGAGAAGAAACGATGAAAAGTCACTCAAAAGATAAAGCCGTTTCTCGTTTTCTTTTCGTTTCTCGATCTCATGATGCGCACCCCGGGTCTCTAAAAACAAGAGGGTGCTGACCAAAAGATACATGGCAAGAGAAATATAGAGTTCGGGGTTATCGATGGCGAAAGAGTAACGCGGGGCGGTGAAACAGAAATTAAAAAGACACAGGATGGTGACGCTCGATACCATCGAATAGAGGTAGGATGGGCAAACGATGGCGATCGCCAAAATCGGAAGAAGGTAAACAAGCAGGATGGCTTCGGGCGAAATGCCCAAAGCGTCTAGGCCAAAAGAAAGACCGGTTGCCACCAAAATGGCGAGAAAGGCAAACCCGCTATATTTCAGACTGTCGATGAGCTTTTTTCTGGTGGGCATAAAGAGCCTCCTTCTCTATTTTAAAGCTTTGGACAAATAAAGAGAAAACCGCGCTGATCTCGAGACGGCCAAGAAACATTCCGAGAATCTCAATCCACAAGACAGAGGCCGGGGCGCTTGCGCTCACAATTCCAATGCTCAGTCCCACCGTCCCGAGAGCGCTTGAAAATTCAAACAAAGAGTCCTCGAACGAATAACCATGCAAGGTTAAGGCAAGGCTTCCCAATAAGAGCAGAAGAAGATAGAGCAAAGCGAAAACGAAGGCGTGATGCGTCTCCTCGCGATGAATGACTTCTTTCTCCCCGAAATGGTGGCAATAATGGGTTGACACACTGAGAGGCGAATGGAAAAAAGTCCCAAGATACTCCCGCAAGCCAAAAAAGAGGTAGGCAACTCGGGATTCTTTAAGCCCCCCACTCGTTGAGCCCGATTGTCCGCCGATGACCATCAAAAGAATCAGAATCGCCATGACGGAAGGAGGAACCCCTTGATAAGAGGGGAGCGACGTGAAACCGGTGGTGGTGATGGCACTCACGAATTCGAAAAAGCCATAGCGGATGCCCAGGGCGGCACTATGATAAAAAACACCAAGAGAATAAGACAAAAGAGGAAAAGCGGTCACAAGCAAAAAAAGGAAGACGCCAAATTCGTAATGACGAAACGCTTTTTTGATTTCCCCCTTGAGCAAAAAATAATGAACGACGAAGTTCCAACTGCCCAAGATCATGAGAAGTTCTGTGACCAGTTCTATCCCAAAACTCTGATACCCGGCAATCGACAAAGGATTGGTCGAGAAGCCACCGGTCGATAAGGCGGCCATAGCGGTGTTGACAGCGTCAAATAGAGGCATGCCCGCCCAGAGATAAAGCAAGGTACCGAAAACCACATAAACTGTATAAATAGCAAAGATAAGGCGGGAGGACTTGCCAAGATTCGGCAATAAGCGGTCGTTGTGTCCTTCCAAAAGATAGAGGCCAAATTCCGAATGGTTAGCTAAAGCCGAGGTCAAAACAAGCACGAGGCCAACCCCACCGACAAACGACAAAAACGAACGGTAGAAAAGGAATAAATGGCTCGTCTTAGACACATCGACCACCGATAAGCCCGTCGTCGACAAACCGCTGGTGGCCTCAAAGACGGCCTGAGAAAAGGAATAATGACCTTCAAAAACCCAGGGGATCGATCCAATCAAGATGCCCAAGACCCAAACCATCACAAAAAGAAAGTTGTTTTGAAAGGGGGTAAAGCGACCCTGCTTCCCTCGCAAAAGAAGCGATAGAAAAAAACCGATGGAAATGCTGCCAAAACCCGGGATCAAGAAAGCATAGGCTTGGCCCGTCTCGCTCGGATAAAAAGGAAGCAGAATAAGCGGGGCTAAACAAATGACTCCAATGAGAATCAGGAAAAAGCCAAAGTAGCCAAGAAGGAGTAGCCAAGAGGAAGCCTTCTGCCGTTCGAGATCCTTCATATTTCTCTCTGAAGAAAGTCAATTACTTTCTTTTGCGAAGACAAGGCGCTCGCTACGATCAAAGTGTCGCCAGCCTTAATCATGGTATCGCCGCGAGGAATCACCACTTCGGGATCACGGAAAATACAACAAATATTTCCTTCGATCGGCAAGGCTAGGTTTTTTAAACTTTGGTTGACACAAGCGAAATTGGTTTTGATTTTTATCTCGGTAATCACAACTTTCTTGTTTTCGAGCGACAAAGAATTCACGAGTGAGGAGACGTCGCTTTCCCCTTGAATCTTGTCTGCCAATAGGTAAGAAGCACTGATGGGCGAGTCGATGCCCATGAGGCGAAAGGCGCTGACTTTGCCAGGGTTGTTTACCGTGCAGATCGCTTTTTGTATTTGAAAAATCTCCTTGCTCAACCGGCAAACGACAAAATTATCGACATCGCGTTCGAGCAACGAAATCACGAGGTCAAAATGGCTGACCCCCGCCTCCGCAAGGGTGTATATTTTCAGGGGATCGCTCACCAAAACGTCGATACCATGACGTTCAGAAAGGATTTTGGCGGTCTCATAATCTTCGTTGATGACAACGAGATGGTTTTCTTTCCCGTTAAAGGCGGAAATCACAAAGTCCGCTTCTTCTTTGCCACCGCAAATTAAGATTCTCATAGATTTCCTTTCTTTTCGCCATTTAAAATCGCCTCATAAGCATCGTGAGCTAAAAGAGAAGGCGAAATCACCCGGAAGCGGGGATCGCGCAAGAGTAAGGCTTTCTTCTCATCGTGCAAGCGGACCACGATAAGCCGGGCTTTCGACAAAAGCGCAACGAGAGACGCCACGTAAATATTGACTGAGTCGTCCTCAGTAACAATGATACATTGTGAAGCTTCTTTAATATGGGCTTTGGCCAGGATATTTTCATCCGTGGCATCCCCCTCTAAAAAGAAGCCGGTATAGTTGGCATCCACTTTCTTAAAGGCATTTTTGTCCTTGTCGACGAGAGTGGTATAAAAACCTTTGGAAGAGTTTTCGTAGGCGAGCGATGCCCCCAAGCGAGAGGAGCCAATGACGACCGTTAAAGAGGTCGTATCACTATTTTTCTTCTTTATGAAGGACATTTGGATCTCCTAAGCCGTGGGCCGCAAGCTTTTGATATACTTGGAATTGACAATGAGTATGACGTCTTCTAAAGTCCGAAACGTCCAAAAATCGCCATCGATCGCGAGAAGCTTCCCATTAAAACCGAGTAGCCCGGTTTGCGTTTCTGCGAGATTGACAAAGAAACTTTGGCCTAGAAACTTTTCCATTCTTACTTACCTCCATTTACTATTTTGCGAATTTGGGCTTTAAAGAAACTAGAGGTTTTTTCAGCCAAAGAT
>DAISHV010000126.1:0-4316 GCA_036822315.1 Bacillota bacterium
TGCGCGTTTAGTATAGCCCAAGGCGTTTCTTAATGAATTAAGAAAATCGAATTTTTGGCGTCTTTACGTCAAAAGGCCTTTAGGAACCTCCCTAACGGAAGGAAAAGATCAGTTCTTTCTGAGCCGAGCAAACCGGGCTTCAAAAAGGGTTTCGAAATCCTTTTTCCCTTTCTCATCCATGAAAGAATGGGCCGTTCTTTCTTTGAACAAAGGCTTAAAAGAAAGCAATCGATCAATGAGTTTATCCGCAGTCTTTTGATTGATGCCGTAGGAAGCCCCCAAAGCCAAAAAGTCATTCCGGGTCAAATTCTTTGTCTTGCCATGAAGACTCAAAGCCGTTTCTTCCTGATCTTCGGGAATGAGAAGATTCGTGGGCAAAAGATCATAGGCCGCCGAAAGGACCATTTCTCCCTGATCATCTTCAATCAAAGAAAAGTTTTTGAGATGCATATCGGAATTGCCGGTAAGAAAGCAGAAAACCAGACGCAAGAAAAGTTCGGTTTTATCAAAAAGAGGCCGACTGGAATAACGATCAATGATCGTCCCGACTCTTTCGTAGGAACCATGGTATTTCTCGGAGGTGGGTTTCTGATCCAATTGACAGAAATCCTCCATCGGTATGGAATGCCATTCTCCTTTGGCTTTCTCCACTCGATCAATCCGCTTGGTAAGATAGGCCAATCCGCCATGAGAAAGGCGAATCAACGAATGAGGAACAACCGAAAGGCCAACTTCCTCTCCCAACTCCATGACCAGCCCTTCGCTTTCTGTCAAATTGGGATAGCCCTCCGAAGGCGGTTTCAAAATAAAACCCAAAGGATAGCCAACGAGGGTGAAACGCAAACTTTTTTTGCCCGATCCGCTCAAAAGATGAAGCGAAAGTTTTTTCTGGACTCCCGCGATCGCCTTTCCTTCGCCCACCGACTTGAGTGCCATATCCGTGAGGGATTTGTCGGTGAAATCAAGAACGGGGATTTCGTTTTTGGAAAAGAGGCGAACCGCACAATGGCTATGAAAACCATTCCCATCTTTCGGATCAAGTTCTTTTAGGCAGGCCAAGCAATATCGGGAGGTCATTTTTCTTCCTCCTTCTCTACGCTCACAGCTCCAATCGGGTCTTGGCAGACCGAAAGGAGAAGTCCCATTCGGTCATTCGGATCCAATTTCCAGTTCTTGAGCGAAACTTCGAGGAGCCATCCTTCAGGAATCAGTCCATCAAAGAAAGGAAACAAAGTAGCCGAAACGTAGGGTTCGGAGCGAAGGGGCATGCTCAGCGATATCGGATGGGAACCTGGTTTGGCTAACCAAGCCGAATCATACGTAAAAACATAGCCCTCGCCGTTCTCTTCGATCGTTCCACAGGGTTCTTTGTCAAAATAAACCCGCCCTTTTCGGCCGCTCATTTATTAGGTTCCTTTCGAGCGGGCGCCAGTTCATAGCCAAAAAACTGGAAGGCTTGGTTGACTTTATCGAGACGAAGCGAAGAAGCGCCTTGTTCAAGATTCCGGACGAAATGAAGGCCAAGTCCTGATCTCAAGGCAAACTCTTCTTGAGAAAGGCCGCTTTCTTTTCGGATTTGTTTGAGGGCAGACCCCAAAGCAAGGTTTGTTTTTTCTTTCATGCCAGAATTATACATCTTTCTGTATATTTTTTACAATATAAATTATTTTATACGTTTTTAAGTATAGTTTAATGATTTTTACCCTAGACTATACTAATTTCGGTATATTTTGTTATGTACAAAGATTAGTTTTGCAAAGTTAGGATTCTTTAAGGGTTGCCACAACCACCGAAAAAGCCTATCCTCCCCAATGGAGGTTCTTATGAGAATACATCGATTCTGTCTTGCCGTGACGACTCTTCTTTTGCTGGCGTCCTGCGGGACGGCTTCCGCTTCGACTCCAATAAGTTCATCTCCGGCCGAGCCTTCTTCGGCGAAATCCTCAGAGGATTCGAAAGCCGCTTCTTCAAGCCAAACTCCTGCGAGCTCCTCGAAGCCCACTTCCGCAACATCTGCGTCGTCTTCAAGTTCGACCCCTGCAGCGACTTCCATTTCTTCAAGCGAGGAGACCGGAACGCCCTTAGTCACTCTGATTTATCAGAATTTCCCTGCTATGGGCGCTTCTGCTTATCCTGACCCGGCGGAGGTCACCGTTGGAACAAGCACCTTCCATTATGAATATTGCGCCCAAGGGGGCGGCAACCACAGCAACACGATTCAAATCAAATCCTTGAAAAACGGAACTCAAGGTCTTCTCTACAACACGACAGCCATTCACGCCAGCCGAATCGTGGTCGATGAGTTAAACACCTCGAGCGCTTCTTACACCTACCAAGCCTCTTTGACCGCTTACGCCGGAAATTCCGCTAATCCAACGAGCAATGAAACCAAAACGACGCTCGTGGATAAAACCGATGGGGCCCAAGTTCTTTATCATTGCGTCTATTCCTTTGCTTCCTCTTTTGACTATTTCCGCCTAATCGCCACCACGAACGCTATTTACGCGGTCACCATCGCCTTCTACGCCTAAAATCCCCTGCAAAAATTGGTTCTTTTCAAATTTTGCTTGCCTTTTTGATAGCCTTCCGTAAAATACGAGCCATAAGCTTTGAAAAGGAAGAGTAAGCTGGCTTCCGCGCTCAGAGAATCCCCCGTCGTGGTGCAAAGGGGAAAGCGGAAAAAAGCTGAACATGGCCTTGGAGCTTGGCGGGTGATACGTAATCCGTCACGGGGAGTCCGTTAAAACCAGAAGTGTGATCGCACTTCATAAGGCTGACCTAGTGATAGGTTGGCGAAACAAGGTGGTAACACGGGAAAGTAACCCGTCCTTCGTAAACAAGGACGGGTTTTTATTGATCTAGAGCCCCGTCCGAGAAAGGACGACATGGGCTTCTTAAGCATTGAGCATCTCTCCAAGAACTTCGGCAACACCGTTGTTTTGGATGATGTTTCTCTCGAAGTCGAAAAAGGCGACATCTTCGGGATCCTCGGGCTTTCCGGCGCGGGAAAATCGACACTGGTCCGCTGCATCAACGGCCTCGAAAAACCCACTTCCGGACAAGTGGTCTACCAGGGGCAAATCATTTCTTCTTCAAGCATTACCCCCGATGGCAAGACGAGACAAAAGATCGCGATGATCTTCCAGGCGTTTGGCTTATTGGAGCAAAGGAACGCCCTCGAGAACGTTCACCTTTCATTCGAACTCCTCCACGAAGATGACAAAGATCGTTCCAAAAGCCGTGAACTCCTGAAGAAAGTAGGATTATCGGATAAAGAAAAGAATTACCCCTCCGAACTCTCGGGCGGACAAAAGCAACGGGTTGCCATCGCCCGAGCTTTAGCCCTCAAGCCGGAGATTCTCCTTTGTGACGAAGCGACCTCGGCCCTCGACGTCGAAACGACCGATGAAATCCTTGAACTCATCAAAAGCCTCAATAAGGACTTAGGACTGACGGTGATCATCATCTCCCACCAGATGAGCGTCCTCGAGGATGTCTGCAACAAAGTCGCGATCCTCGATAAAGCCAAAATCGTCGAACAAGGGCTTCTCTCGGACGTCTTCCTCAATCCGCAAACGCCAATCGCCAAACGGCTGATCTACACCGGCCATGTCGCGACAAAGCTCGATGACGACCATTACATCCGCCTCCTCTTCAATGGCGATGTCGACAGTCCGCTCATCAGCAACATCGTTGAGGATTGTTCGATCCTCGTCAGCATCTACTTCGCCGATACGAAAGTGATCGAAGGCAAGGTTTATGGCCAGATGATCATCAAGCTTCCTTATTACCAAAAAGACATCACCAAACTCGAAAAATACCTGACCCTCAAAAAGGTCGAATACAAGGAGGTGGGAAAAGATGACCTTCGCTAGTTTATGGACCGCGACGTACGAGACTTTGGGGATGACCTTGATCTCCGCGGTTCTGGCCTATCTTGTTGGAGTTCCGCTGGGGATCTGTCTCAATATCACCAGCAAAAGCGGCTTGCATCCCAATAAACCCGTCAACCTCATTCTGGGGATTCTTGTCAATCTGCTCCGAAGCGTCCCCTGCATGCTTCTCATCATCGTTCTTCTCCCTTTGACCCGAGCTCTCGTGGGACGAGGAACCGGCTATTGGTACACGATGCTCATTCCGTTATTCTTCGCCAGCTTCCCCTTCGTTGCCCGAATGGTTGAGCAGTCTCTCGCCGAAGTTCCTTCGGGAGAGATTGAAGCCGTGAAGAGCATGGGGGCCTCAAATAAAGAGATCGTCTTCAAGGTTCTCTTAGCTGAGAGTAAGCCTTCGCTTATCAGCGGTTCCGCCGTCAGCGC
>DAISHV010000127.1:0-4309 GCA_036822315.1 Bacillota bacterium
CTCTGGCATCGCCTCCAAATCCTGGGCATGGATGGTCGAGATAATCGGATGGCCTGACATAGGAAAATGCGAGTTCAGCGCGATCGAGGTCGGTTTCTGTTTGACACTGGCCGTCTTTGATTGTGGAAAAAAAGGCTTCTATCCGCATGTTTTGCAGAAAATCCACCCTGAGCCTTTTGTTGATTGATGACTTCGGAAAGGGCACCGGCGTCCCCTTATTGGCTCCGGAGAAAGGAGGGAAATCTTGGAATTGAAGAATCAGCGCAGCATCACCGCCATGTTCAAGGCAACGAAGGATGTCAGGACTCCGCTACTGTCCGTCTTGCTCTTGCTAGACAGCGACATCACGATTGAACTCCGCCACTACCGCGAGATGGGCGTCGGGTCAGCCCCTGGCTACGATCCGAAGGAGAAGCCGATCGTCCAATCGAGGAGCAGTTTCGAGCTTATGGAGTGCTTGCCCGAGGAAATGCTCATGGCTCGCACCCGGTGGCTCACGGATCACACCGAAGGCAACACCGATCAGGACATGATCATCTGCATCGACTGGGGTATCTGAGATACAACGGGAATGCCGATTGTTGCCTTCCCACCGTTCTCGTAAAACGACTAAAAAGAAAGGGTGGGCAGTTTCGCCCGCCTTTTCCTTTAGCTAATAGCAGGAGTCGAAATAGTCTTATTTCTTAAGACACACTTTTTACGGCAACAAACTTGAATGCTCAATACCGCTCTCCAGCAAATGAAGGCTTTGTCTTCAAGATTGGGGGACGTTGAAGCCTATATCTTGTCGGAACGGAATTTTGGCAGGACTGTATGTTTCGCTTTCACTCAAACAAAAACATGAGGAAAAATCTAGTGATAATGGCGATGGCTCAGCGGATTAAGCCCGGATGACTAACTCTATAACTTCAACCTATTTGGTTTTTCGAATACTTAAAAGCGCCAACGGAAAATTAGTGTTCTTTTTTAAACGAAGAAACGCCAAGAAATAGAGAAAGCCCTGTCGAAATTAGTCCAAAAATTCCACCTAAAATTGGGGATGGCCCTAGTTTTGGATCCTTGAAAGTTGAAAGATAGTCGCAGTAATAGTACCAATACTTGGCCCCATATTTTTCGACTGTCAATCCCAAAGCGGAAAAAAGGAGAATCGAAGAAACAATTAAAAAAAGCGAAGAGAAAACGTAAAAAAGCCAGATGAATTTTGTTTCTTTTTTGGAAAAGGTGAGAGCAAAGGCAATAAGCAAACCAACTATTCCGACTAAACACAGAATAAAGCCAGCGACAAGCCCAGATGACTGCCCCATTTGCTCTGTTCCTGTATAATCCCCTACCCGCCCACCTCCAAAAACCATTGTCGAGATTTTCCAATAATACGTTTGCCCTTGGTCATAACTTCTTGCAACCGTCGCAGAACAGCCGGTTCCGGCAAAATAAAAAATCAATAAAAGAAGCGAGCAAACGAGTACGGAAAAACGTAAGAAAAAGAAACTATATTTATTTTTTTCCATATTTATATAGTAAGCAAATCAGTTATTAAGTCAATCTAAAACTAACAATCCTGAGAAATGAAAAAGCCGTTTAAATCATCTTTGCGATTTAATGCAAATGGGGAAAATTTGGAAAAGAAAGCATTTGGATAGGCCGATGGGGAAATCAGAAGCGTTCTATGAAAATGATCATCGCCCCATCTCCAGTATTCTATGAGAAGAAAACCAATTGCCTTTTGCCTTGTCAATAGGGTTGGAGCTCTAAATGACACATTTTCGAAGCCTTTAAAAGATTAAAATTACAAAGGTCAATAGGCCACGCCCAAAAGGCAGGAGGAGGATATTGATGAAAATTGGCTACATCAGGGTTTCAACAGAAGATCAGAACCTCGGGCGTCAGGAAGAGGCAATGAAGGCTTTAGGAGTCGAACGCATCTACTCGGACAAGGCAAGCGGCAAAACGATGGCCCGGGAGCAATACCAAGCAATGCGCAACCAACTCCGTCAAGGCGACGTCCTCTATCTGGACGCTCTGGATCGCCTAGGAAGGAACTATTCCGAGATTCTCAGCGAGTGGCGTTGGCTGACCGATGTGGCGAAATGTGAGATCGTCTGCCTGAACCCGTCTTTTATGAGCACGCTGGAGTTCAGGAAAATGGGAGACTTGGGCAAACCGATGGAAGCCATCGCTCTCAACTTCTTGAGTTATATTGCCCAACACGAGCGGGAAGAGATGCTCAGGCGTCAGAAAGCCGGCATTGCCATCGCCAAGGCGAGAGGCAAATACAAGGGCAAGCCGAAGAAATACTGCGACCCCCGCCGCCTGCGCGAATACGTCAGACTCGTCGATCAGGAAGCCTTCCCGATCAACGATGCCGCCAAGCTCCTCGGGATGAGCCGATCCACATTTGTCCGAAGACGTCGAGAGCTTCATTCCGAAGCAAAAATGGAAAAAAGGCAATGATAAAGGCGGCTCTTTCCATTTTCAAAGCCGTTTCCAAAAACTCTTTCCCGAGAATGTCATAATTCAGGCCGGAAAGGAGTCGGTAATTTTATGGAAAAAGGAGAAATGCAAGCGGTCGAAAATACCTTCGCGCATCAGACCGTCGGGACATGGGTCTCTCGCCACGATTTCGCGTTTGTCGAAGACCTCGTGATCTACGAGGCGGGCGAGTCGCTCGACAGCATGAGCGATCTCATCCGTTGCGCAAAAACAAAGCCCATTTTTCGGGGCAATCCCAAGTTTTTGCGGAACGATCCCAAAGGTCTATTCCTTAGGATCGAGACGAAGACGATCGTCTGGGTGTTCGCAAGTCAGAAGGCGAAAAGAGCGTTCCTTGGCGTCGGGAAAGACTAACCGTCGGTTCTTCAGAAAGGGAGAGGGAGATTGTCTGGGATTTCCAGAGAGTCTCCCTTTTTTTCTTCAACGTCCGCGTCGGCTTCTTCGCCCTCGTCGTAAGTGTTTTCTTCATCGGGGTCATCAGCATCGGGGTCGTCGATCGGCCTCCCGGCGTCGTCCTTCGGGCCGGCGTATTCCTCTTTTTCCCGCTCTGCAGCGGTCGAATACTGGTTCCCCCATCGCCTCGGCTGAAGCTCCTCCGGCGCTTTGGGCGTTCTCTTGGAGCGCGGCTCCGTCGCCGTCCCGTTTCGCTGGAAGGCCACCTCGAAGCGGTACCCGATCCGTCCATAGCAGACCGAACCATCGTAAGCCTTGTCCAAGCATTTCTCGAGGCTGAACGACACGATTTTGAGGTCGGTCTTCTGGCTGATCTCGCGCTGAGTGTTTGTCAGAAGGCGCTCGAAATCCTTTTTGCGGAATCGCTCGGGATGGACGCCTTTGCCGATTGTGCAGACCGACCTGTAGGAATCCGGGGGGAGGCCGAGGTCTTGCCGCAGATAGACGAGCGGGATGAAAACGTCCTGAACGTTCAAAGCCTGCGTTCGGATGCTGGCCTTGAGATCGATATAAAGGCCTTTCGATTTTGCCTTCCCCAACATGAAAACGTTGAGGGCGTCGATGCGGATCGATTGCCTGAAATTCTTGGTCAGCACCGGCATTTTTTCGAGGATATAGTCCTCGACCGTCAGATCGACGATCCCGTTTTGGATCTCGACGGTGTGGAAAAATCCGATCCGCAAGTTGGGCTTCGCCGGGTCCGGCGAGAAGCCGGGCTCGCGGAGACGATAGAAGGCCGCCTTCGACCTGGTTTTTTCTGCCACCCTCCCCGCACGTCTCAAGGCGTCGTAGAAATCCGCCATCCGAAAAACCAAGTGCTTTCCTAATCGGTCCGCCGGCATATCGCGGATCCGGCCGATGTTTGCAAGAACGAAAAGGAGCGCGTCTTTCTCTTCGGGGCGGCCCAGCCTCGCGGCCAGCCGGCAGACGTCTTTCCTGGCCTTTACGACCGTACTTTGGAGTGGAATGACGAGGGTCGGCACATCGTCGGGAGCGGATCGGCTTAGGGCTTCTTGCATTAACTCTTTTGAAATTCCTCTAAGCTGATTATAGCATGGGCAAAAACGAAAATCAGCCCGGCCGAAAAAAAGAGACCAACAAAGCTTCACCGATTTCTTGAGGGGTAGTCAAAACATGTCACGAATGGCGTCCAAAGGGTGGTCAGGTTATGTAGAGGACGAAGACTAAAATACGAAGACGGCACAAAGAGCTTTTTCCGATCGCTGAGCCTAGCACCCGTCAAGGTCGGAACGGAAAGGAAAAAGCCTTTGGGCCATCTTCGCTCAATGTCCGCCGTTGAACCTATTGCATATGGCGCGGCTTCGGAGTGGCCTTTTATGGCCGCTCTCTCGCCTTGGCGAAACGG
>DAISHV010000128.1:0-4184 GCA_036822315.1 Bacillota bacterium
CTTATACGATCGATGGTCGTCAGTTTGAGGTACGAAGAACCCGGGGGAAGAAGAATCCTTATTATGGGATTTACGACAAAGACACCGGTGATTTTCTCGTCGGGTTCGCCCCGTTGAAAGAAAAATAGCGATCGTTGGGTCTCTTCGCTTTCGTCAATCATGCCGATAATCAAAGGTGCTCTTGTGCTTGTGTTATCGCGTCGGGTTAGTTTCGTGATCTTTCTTGCTTGGTGGTTGCAATGGGTTCATCCCCAAGCACAGCCGGCGGCCCCCCGACCGTCTTCTTGTCCTTAATGATCTTCGAGAGCGTTAACCTCTTCGAAAGGTTTAATCGCCCTCGTTTTCTTGATTGAAATGCTTCTTTTGCCCTTGTAGATTTCCGCCTTGGCAAGACGGGACTGTGTTTAGTTCGTCAGTTCATGCCCAGTGATATTTTGACGATTCATATAATCTTTCGTTTGACGGGAACAGATTCGGAAGTAACATGTAGTCGGTCCTACATGCGGTTGTGTGGGGCGCGCTCACTCTTGTGGCCGGATTCCTGGCACTAATCGCCAAGGAAGAAGGAAACAGGATGATTAATGGTTTACTCATTTTGCCGTCGGCGACGGGTATTACCAATGCTTTTGGTGGAGGCGGAGTAGTTTCATATGGGAATTCTGCCACTGCAGGAGCGCGACAGTACTAATTGCTAAGGAAGACCACGTCCGCCCCGGCCAAAAGCTGGGTCCCGCCAGTAAAATGCCCCTAGGAACCTTTTTTCTTAGGGGTTTTCGTTTGGTGTTATAGAAGTTTTTTGAGTTCCAGATTCATCTGATTTTCTTTTTCTAACCTGGCAATTTCATTCTTTCGCATCTCGAGTTCTTCGGCCTTCTTTTCTTGGACTTGTCTTACGAGCAAAGCAGCATATTGCTGATTGGCGCTGTCGACAGCGGTTTTGAAGTCCCGAACTAGGAATCCGATGCTCCTTATATCGAGATCTTCACCATAGCTACGGATTGTATAGAAAGCCTTGTTTCCCGAAAAGGTAAATTTTTTATAGCAGTAGGGCATGGACGTATAATAATTTAATGCTTCGCCGTAAATATTCACCCAGGCCTGATTGACAAAATCGGAAAGGCTTATGATGAGCCGCCCATCTTTTGTTTCAATGTTCTGGATCGTGATGGGATGGAGGTAGATTGGGTCAGTGATGTCACTCTCGGGGATGGGCTCCGATAAATGAGCAATCGCGTTCTTTTTCTCTGCCTCGCTTTGGAGAGCTTCAAAATCGAGCAAGAGATCGTCGATGTTCTGGTAACGCTTTTCCGGATCTTGGTAAGTCATGTTTTGGACGAGCCTGTCCAAGAAGGCGTATTCCGGAGCGGCTGATTCGATCTTTTGATAATCTTCGCCCATCGGAACCTTTTGGGTGAACATCTCGTTGAGAACCAGCCCCAAGGAATAGATGTCTGTGGCCTTTGTTGCGGTCTTGCCTTCGTTTTGTTCGGGAGCGTGATAAGTAAAATTGGCTAGGCGGCTGAATTCCTTTGTTTCAACCAAGGTTGCTTCATCTTCCTTTCGGAAGTGGGCGATGCCAAAATCTGCGATGACCGCGTGACCCCGGCTATCGACGAGAATATTTTCCGGTTTGATGTCGCGGTGGATGCATCCCTGGGCGTGGGCGAAGCGGAGTCCGTCACAAATCTCGAGGAAGAGATCGACCGCTTCTTTGTGGCCAATCCCTTCATTCATAAGCTTTCGCAGACTATTCGGATAGACTGACATAATCGAGAAAATGTATTGTTGGCCCTCGGCTTCGAGATAGCCATAATCCCGGACGTGAACGATCGTCGGATGATCGACTTTGAAGCCAAAGTTGATCTCGTTTTTGAATCGTTTGACCTTCTCGTTGCCTTCCTCTCGTGAGATGAGTTTCGCAGCGAAATTCTCGCCATCCTCATTCGTCACGAGATAAACAGTTCCGCTCCCGCCTTCGCCGAGCTGGCTTTGGATCGTATAGTCATCGAATGCCGTCTTGAGAATCGTCCCTTTCTTTGCCATATATTGATTTCTCCTTGTGTAATAGGCGCCTTATTTGATCCAAGGCGCCTTGGGATGGATGCCCGTTACGAGCGGGCTAAGTCTTATTTCATCGGTTTTGGGGCTTCCGTTTCGAGGATTTGCTTTATTTCGACCACGAAGTCCTTTTGAGTATCCTCTTTTAGGATGCAATCGACGGCATCTTGGGCGATGACTTCGTTGCCGTGGAGGGTAGACAAAGAGGCGATTTCCATGCCTGCGCGAGTAAGGACATAGCACGAGACGGTGATTTCTTTCACCGAATTTGTTCGGTTGGTGAGGATGACATTGTAATTGCCATTTTTGAGAGTAAACGAATCTGGGCGCCGATCAATCCGGAATTCCTCATTGATCCAACCCGGTGTGCAGAATAAACCCATCTCCGCAAGGTTAATGAAGAAGTCATCTTTTCTTTCCTTTTTCACTAAGCCTCGGCTAAAGACAAGCTCGTTATTAAAAATATAGGGCGTGATGGTCAAGAAGTCCTTGGCATCTTGGCTGCTCATGCTCGCTAAGACATCCATTGCTTTGAAAGAGAAACGTCCCGGCTGCTTGATTTGGCCAGCCAAGAGTTCGGACCAAAGGTTTTGCATCTGCTGATCGGAAGCACCTTTGGCATCTGAACAGAAATGGTCAAACCACTCTTCGCTAATGGGGTGGTTTTCGCCCGTTCCGACTTTCTGAAGGGCAGTTTGAATGATGGCGGTCACGCTATTGGCGCACCGTTCCGAGGCTTCGCGGACGAGCTCTTTAACTTGATTGTCTGTCAGGGCACCGAGGTTAAGGGTGCAGTTGGTCATATTGCCGTTGCCACTGACCGTTTGGCCGCTTTGGCCTGCTACGAGGGAATTGCCGCTCCCAGAGGTATCGACGGGCGAATTGGTGAAGGCTGAACTCTTCGCCGTTGGCTGGCTTTTGCTGTTCAGACGATGGGTGATGCTGACGCCTAGAACAAGGCCAAGGATCGCGACGACGAGCCCCGCGATTGAGAGGATAAGATCAAAAATTTCTTTTGTTGTCATAGTGATGACTCCTTTATTGCTTTTACAAGGCTCGAATGAGAAATGGCTATCCATAAAGGAAAAGATTGGGGATCCACAAACCTTTGGACCTTATGGATAGATGAACAGTTTTTCCTGGAAAACTGTGCGGAATGCCTATCAAACGACACATGACGGAAGAATGGGCCGCGGGAAGCAAACGAAACGCAGCGACGTCATTCTCGTAAGAACGTGATGCCCTTATCGACTTGGCCTTCTTCTAGACGGAGGCTAGATGGCCATTCTTCGCGCTGGCCATTGGCGTTACCCTCTTCTTAATGAATGGGGGCAATGTAGCAATCATAAACAATTCGTGCCTCATCAAAGGGGACAATAGGAATTGTCTTATGGAGGGGTCGGAAATGTTACGTTTCCGCCCTTGCGTGAATAACTATATCGGACTAACCAGAAATTTCAAACAAAATTGATCAGTTATTAAGTCATCACGAAACCCTCAATTTCTAGCGGCCAAAAAATCAGCGTATATGCACCAATTTATCGAAGGTTTTTAATGGCGAACTTTTCTTCTAAAAATGTCAATTTTAGGAGTGAAATCTTTTGACAGTGTATAGAGAATTAGGCCAATCGCGCTTCGTGGCTTACGAAACGCCTTTTCCCCATTATTTTCGTTTTGTTTTCCCGAGCAAAAGAATGGTTGTTTTTGAGTCTCAAATCCAAGGAAGCTCGTTTTTTCATGGGGCATAGGAAGATCCGTTTCGTCCTGCTTTCGGTTTTTGTTTTGCCCGCTTGCGGAGGCTCCGCTCGAAGTGCCTCCGCTCCTAGCGGGCGAATCATGTCCGTTACGAGATTCAAGGCATGGGGAGCTGTGCTAATACTTCATCAACCATGCCCACGGTCATTCTTACCCGGATTCAATTGACGTTTTCTTGTTAAAAGACTGGGGATTGTTTGTTGATAGTGATGCCGAATGCCTAGGGTGCTCCTGAGAACGTCTTTCCCTCGGCACACGTCCCTCTCCTCGTTTTGATAGACAAAGAAAAAATGTTTTTTCGTTTTTGCCTTTGGACGAACCAAGGCGCAACAAGAAGGCGAAGAGAGCCGCTGGCTCGCGGACTGGGGGGC
>DAISHV010000129.1:0-4092 GCA_036822315.1 Bacillota bacterium
CGTTCGCTTCAAGGCGCCTTATACCGCCTCGAAGAACAAGAGCATGCTCCGCAACGTCGTGAGCGAGCTCATCGTCAATGGTTCGGTCAAAGTCACCTCGGGCGTCACGCCGGAATTGATCTCGCTCAGCGCTAAGCTGGTTGGCTGGGCCAAAGAGAATACCGTCGCTTCTCGCCGCGAAGCTGCTGCGATACTCCGTAAGGGCATCGTGGACGCCAATGGTGTCGAAGCGCTCGATAAGCTCTTCAAAGAAATCGGTCCGAAGTTTGCTAAGCGCAATGGTGGTTACACCGCGGTTTACAAGCTCGGCGCTCGCAAGGGCGACAATGCCGAAGTCGAACTCGTCAAGTGGGTTGACTAAACTCCTTTCTCGGATTTGATCTCTAGCCTCTATCCCTTAGGGTAGAGGCTTTTTATGTCTTTTGATTCGAAAAGGTTGTCATTCTTGAATCTTGGGTTTGGGCTTTCTCATTTTCTTGAGGTAACCCCATTCAGGGTATGGTAAAATTCTTCTTGCGCAAGGGAAAAACCCTTGTATAGTGTTCTCGCGGGCATCCGCAAAAGGAGATAAAACTATGCCAGGTCCGGCAATTGCTATCATCGTCATCGCCGTCATTTTGGTGATTATTGTCGTTTCGATCTTAGGCTGGTGGATCAGCGCTGCCAACCGTTTACGGAGAGAGCAAGTCAAAATTGACGAAGCGGCGTCTGGCATCGATGTTGCCTTGACCAAACGCTTCGATCTCTTGACGAAGGAAGTCGCCGTCGTCAAAGGCTATGCCAAACACGAAAACGAAACGCTTACCAACGTCATTTCGATGCGGCAACCCGCTGCGAATGCCAGCATGAAGGAAAAGGCCGACTTCAGCAATCAAGTCACCAAAGCCTTTGATTCGATCAACGTCGTGAGTGAAGCCTATCCGGAACTCAAGGCGAACACCAACTTCATGTCGTTACAGAATCAGATTGCCGAAGTGGAAGAACAACTTCAGGCTTCGCGCCGGGTCTACAATTCGAACGTCAGCACGTACAACCAGGAGATCATCGTCTTCCCGACCTCGATCATCGCCCGGCATTACGCCTTCACGAAACGCGACTTCTTCGAGGCAGAAGCTGCCAAGCGCCAAGACGTTAAGATTGAATTCTAATGGTGAATGGTGGAGCTGCCTTCTCGGGCAGCTCCTTTCTTTTTAAAGGAGTGATTTATGGCAGAAATGATCGCGGATAAAATCCCAGCGCTCGCTCAAACGATTGAAGCGTCCCGCTCCGCTGTCTATAAGAAATACAAAATCTTGATGGCCATTGGCATCCCCGCTTTTATCGTCGGCATCGTTATCGGCGCGCTCATGGCGATGTTTCATTGGAGCGACAATGGCGCCCTTTATTTCATTCCCGTCTTCCTGGTCGTGCCTGGTCTCGTCATGATGGCGATGGCGGCCTATTACCATCACACGTATTCCTCTTCGGCTTATCGTCTTTTAGTCGACACCGTCGATTCGACCTTGTTCCCCGAGGCGAAAAAGGATCCGAATCGCGGCATGGTCCTCAGCATTCTTTTGAAACCGGGCTTTTTTGCCTCGCCCGATCGCTATTATGGCAAGAACTATAAGACGGCCGTCTACAATGGCATCCCCTTCGAACAAGCGGGTTATGATCTCCAACGCCGCGAAAGCCACACCGATAGCAAAGGCAATACGTATTACACTTACGAAACCTATGCCAAAGGCACGATGTACCGTTTTCAATTCGAACGGAATTTCGCCGCGATTGTCAAAGTGCTGGAGAAAAGTGGAATCCTCACTTTCGGCGGGGGCAATTTGAAGAAGGCCGAAACCGAATACATCGCCTTCAATAAGAAGTTTCAAATTTTGACGAGCGATGAGACCTTAGTCTTCTATCTTTTGACGCCGCAAATCCAAGAAAAAATCCTTTCTTTGGAAAGCAAGTTCAAAGGCAAGTTCTATATGGCTTTCATCGGGAACGAACTTTTCATCGCGGTCAATGACAGCGACCAATCGATCGTGATTCCGTTTAAAACCCCGATCACCGTCGAAACCCTGACGCCAGTGGTGGAATGCTTAGCGATCCCTGCGGTTTTCATTAACCTCCTCGGTCTCAATAAGAATAAATTCCTGAAAGATGCCGGAACCCATCTCGAGTAGGGATTTCGGTAATCCGCTCCGGAGGAATGAATTTTGAAGAAACTTGGGGTGAGTTTGCTCACCCTTTTCTTTCACTTTACCGAAAAAGTCTAGAATCGGTGGGGAATTACCAATATATCGGTAATTCGTTCATAACTTTTGCGCTTTTCTTTAGTTGCCTTGCACCTTTTTGCCGTCTAGAATGTTCTTGCACGTGTGCGCGATTTTTTAATTGAGCGCAGGAGGGTAAAGCATGGCGATTCAAGAAGAAGCGCGAAAGGGAATCTTAGCGATTTGCCATTCGCACAAAGGTGAGCCGTCGCCTTTGATGCCGATTTTGGAAGAGATTCAGAAAAAATATGGTTATATCCCGCTCGAGGTCCAAGAATTGGTCTCGAAAGAAATTGGGGTGCCCGTCGCCGAAATCTATGGCGTCGTGACCTTCTACAATTTCTTCTCCTTGACCCCGAAAGGCAAATATGTGATTGGCGTTTGCCTCGGCACGGCCTGCTATGTCAAGAATTCACAAGCCGTTCTCGATAAGTTCCAGACGATCCTCGGCATTGAGCCAGGACAGACGACCGCTGACGGACTCTTCACGATTGAAGCGATCCGCTGCATGGGCGCTTGCGCTTTGGCCCCCGCGGTTTCCGTCAATGGCAAAGTCTATCCGCAGATGAGCGTCGATGGCGTCGCAAAAGTCATTGACGAATACAAGGCTAAGGAGGTTGAAGCCTAATGGAAAAGATCACATCCCTTGATGTCTTAGGCAAAGACATTGACCGTTGTAGCAAAGCGTTCGACGACAAAGTCAAAGGCGTCGGCGGCAAACGGGCGGTCATGGTTTGCGGAGGGACGGGCTGCTTAGCCAACGATTCCGACGCGATCCTTCACGAATTCGAAAAACAGATCAAAGAAAAAGGTCTCAGCGAGAAGGTCAGTGTCAACCACGTTGGTTGCTTCGGCTTCTGCTCCCAAGGACCGTTTGTCAAAATCTTCCCGGAAGATACGCTTTATCACAAAGTCAAAGTCAACGACGTTTCCCACATTGTCGATGATGATCTCATCGGCGGGAAAGTCTGCGAAGACCTCCTTTATGTCGATCCGTCAACCCACGAAAAAGTCGTGCGGCAAGATGATATTAACTTCTACAAGAAGCAGAAGCGTATTTCGCTCCACGGTTGCTCGCTCATCAATCCGGACTATCTCGAAGAGTCCTTGGGCTATGATGGTTTCAAGGCCTTAAAGAAAGTCTTGAGTTCGATGACGCCGCAACAAGTGATCGATGAGGTTTTAGCCTCGGGGATCCGCGGACGTGGTGGCGCTGGCTTCCCGACGGGCAAGAAGTGGCAATTTGCCGCCAATCAAGTCGCCGATCAGAAATACATCGTCTGCAATGGCGATGAAGGCGACCCTGGCGCGTTCATGGACCGTTCGATTCTCGAAGGCAACCCCTTCGAAGTCATCGAAGGCATGATGATTGCTGGCTACGCTTTCGGCGCTAGCCAAGGCTATTTCTATGTCCGCGCTGAATATCCGGTCGCTGTGGATCGTTTGCTCCGCGCGATGGATGATATGCGCAAAGTCGGACTCTTAGGCGACCATATCTTAGGCACGAACTTCAGCTTCGACGTCCACCTCCGCGAAGGCGCTGGCGCGTTCGTCTGCGGCGAAGAAACTGCCCTTTTGAATTCGATCGAAGGCAAGCGCGGCATGCCGCGTCCTCGTCCGCCGTTCCCGGCCATCAAAGGCTTATGGGGAAAGCCGACCTGCGTCAATAACGTTGAAACCCTCGCTCAGATTCCGTATATCATCCGCGTTGGCGCGAGCGAATACGCCAAAGTCGGTACCCAAGGCTCCAAAGGCACGAAGGTCTTCGCCCTCGGCGGCAAGATTAATAACGTCGGCCTCGTCGAAGTCCCGATGGGCACGACTTTAAGAACGCTCATTT
>DAISHV010000130.1:0-4042 GCA_036822315.1 Bacillota bacterium
TGTTCTTGGCATCGAGTTAAACTTTGAATTCGTCGAGGGCTGGCGTCGCGTTTCCCTCGTAATCGAAGAGGCATTGATTCGCCCATTCGTTATGGGTGGATTTTTCCAATTCGTGGGTGTAGGTTTCACCGGCTTTCGAGGCCCATTCCAAGCCGGGAAGCGGTAGCCAGGTCGGCTCCCAGTAGAAGATGGCTTCGATGCCATGCTCTTTCGAAAGGGTCAAAAGAGCCTTCACGAAGTCTCTTTGCCCTTCCTTTGATAAAGGATAGGGGCGGTTGACGTTCGCACTCTTCTTGAAGAATTCCTCCGAGATGAGATTATCTTGGAATCCGCCATCGAAAATGAAGGGTTCCATCGTGAATCCATAGCCCGTTTCAACGATCCAAATCGGTTTATGGAATTTCGCTTTGAGATTCTCGACGTTGGCAAAGAAAGCGGGGAAAAGTCCGTGCCAGTAGGGGTAATAGGATAAACCGATGACATCGTAGTCAAGATTGTGTTTGGCCATCTGAGTGTAGAACTCTTCGTGAAGAACGAGATTGCCCGAGTTCTCGAGATGAATCACCAAAAGAGCTTTGGGCGTGACTTCCCGAGCGGCCTTAATGCCCGCTTTGAGGAAGAGAATCAAATTCTCATAGCCTTCGCGGATATGGTGCTCATCCACGTAATTAAGCTTTCCTAGAGGCCAAAGCATGCCATTCGTGATTTCGTTCCCGATTTGGATCGAATCGACCTTAATGCCATCGCTAGAGGCCTTTTTGAGGGTTTCTTTTGTATAGGCATAGAGCCGGGAGGCAACTTCTTCTTTCGAAAGGCCAACCCAAGCTTTTGGCATCGTCTGCTTGCCTGGGTCGCACCAGAAGTCGCTATAGTGGAAATCCAAAAGGATCTTGTAGCCGTCTTTTTGGGCTCGCAAAGCTAAGATTTTGAAGGTTTCGTAATCGTTGGTGCCGCCACCATAAGGCTCGCCTTTTTCCGAATAGGGGTTGAGCCAAAGGCGTAAACGCATGTAATTCACGCCATTATGATCGTGGAGAAAACGCCAAGGTTCGATTTCTTTTCCTTGGTAGAAGTAATGGGGGGATTTCGCGTCAACCTCGCGCTGGGTTGAGGCATCGATGCCTAAAATCATCAGAGTTCTCCTTTTTTATACGGGTGCCAACTGATCGGTTCGTCATCGGCGTTGAGGCTAGTGATTCGCTCCGCGATATGACCGTACTTGAGTTTGATCATTTCGTTCCAGGCTTTGACTTTCGCTTCATCGCCATGGAAACAACAGCGGATGCAGTAATACTCTTTTTTCGTTTCGTCATAGAAGAGATCGATATCGATATCGCGCATGAAGCATTGGGGGCAGCGATAATTCAGAGCGCCTTTTTTACTTTGAGCCATGTGGTGAATTCTCCTTTCGCGGTGAACGTTTTCTTTTCGGATAGTCTAAACATCGGTGAGAAGGCGATGCCTTCTTCGATTCTCCCGAGGCTCTTCGGGGCATCAGAGCCCATCTCCAGAGTGGTTTTCACCTGGGGGATGATGGCGCGAGCGGTGCCTTCGAGTTCAATCGAACGCATCTTATAGGCGTAGACCAGGCTCTTTTTCTTTTGGCCTTCGACTTCGAGGGTGATGCCGCTCATATCATCGGAATACTCGTTGATGCCATAGCATCCGACCAAGTAATCCTCGATTTCGATAGTCTCGCCCTTCAAATCCGAGAGAATTTCGCGGGTCGTGATGATTTCGCCCGTCCCCTTTTTGAAGAGATAGCGGCTCCGCATCTTCACGGTGAGATCTTTGAAGACCACGTCGAAGGGGTCGGTGGTCAAGAGAATATCTTCGCCGACTTTGCTATAGCTCGCCATTGTTCTTTCCAAGGCGAGGTCGACTTCTTCACCCCCGTGGCGGACGACGGCACTCTTGAGGGTGCCTTGCCCGGCGTAATGGGTGAAATAACCGGCGCGGTAGTTGGCTTGAATGATATAAGGGTAAGAGCCATTGTAGGCGTTGCCCGTTCCAATCCCGACGGGGAGGTCAAGCTTGCTCACATAAGGATTGAGGCAGATCATGGCTCCGCCTTGATTGAAGTCGAGACAAACCCGCATGAAGGGATCGTAATACCAGAAGTATTGTTTATTTGAGCCATAGAGGACGTCTTTCCATAAGGCAACCTCGGGCTCCATATAAGAAGGATGCTCTTTGCGGTAATAGGCGGCATATTCGCTCATCGTCATATCGATGAGTTTGCCTTCTTTTTTGAGTTTGGCGTAATAATCGAGACCATCGCAATAGCTCTTTTTCAACAAGGAATAGGGCTGTTCCCAGCGACCGGCTTTGTTGAGCCAACCCGGCCCGACGAACATCATGTTGTAGCCATGCCCGGAATTGTATTTGGCCTGCTCCCGGTATTCGTCGACGAGGTTAAAGAAATAGGGCAACTCGTTATCTTCGTAAATCATGCCGCGCAAGACGTTTTGCGGGTGGGTGCCGAAGTTCGACCCATTGCCATCGAAACAAGCGATTAAATCGCGGGAAAGGTGCGGGATGCACACCATGCCGGCATCATCTTCTTTCGACGCGGCGGGCAAACAAGAATTGACCTTGGAAGGAATCCAGGGTGCCCAGGGACCGCCATCGATGAAGGTGTACCAGGAATTGTTGGTGGTGTGGTAGCACTTGACGCCTTCTTCCCAGCAAGTCGCGACCGCGCACTGAACCATCGGGTATTTCTTCTTGATGTAGTTGATCGTGTAGGCATCAAGATAATAAGAACCGGTCGAAATCGGGTAGAAGCCGAATTTTTCATAGAAGAGGGAGAAGACGTCATCGACGATCCGCTCCTTGTCTTCGTTCGAGAACATCCAAATGCAGAAATCCTTGGTCTTGTATTTCTCATAGAACTGTTTGCAAGGAAGCCCGAGCAAAGTCAAGGCGATTTCATCACCATATTTCTCGTGGTCACGCTTCGCCAAAGCCACGACGACATCGCTGAAAAGCGAAGCATAGGTCATCTCGATGGTGGTTTTAAGACCCCGCTTATGGGCTTCGTCTTGCTGGAAGATGAAAATCGAGAGGGATTCATCGAGCAAAGCGGTGGAGGTCAAATCATCGGCTTGGCCATTTTGAGTGGTCTTTTGCGCGTATTCCGGAGCCATTTCCGGCCGGTCAATCAAGGTCAAAACGAAGTCATTTTTCATAAGGGATCCTTTCTGGGATTTCCTTCTTTATCTTCGCCTTTTATTTTATCGTGGAAAACAAAGAAAGACGAGCAAAGAAGAAAAAGAGCGATGGGGGTAGCCCATCGCTCCAATGAAGATCAGTCGGCGTAGAGGAGAGAAAGCTGAGTCTTCGGATCGAAGAACTGCATGACCTTGCCTTCGAATTCGACGTCGACATCATTGCCGGCGTTGAGTTTGGCCCGTTGTTCTTCGCTTAAGGGCATCGTCGCGACCCGGACGATGAGCGGCGTCTTATCGGCAGTCAAGACGTGAAGATGGACTTCGCTGCCCATCATTTCGCTGACTTCGATGCTGACGTGAATCGCGCCCGGATGGGGCTTCTCAGCCAGTTCCATATGTTCCGGACGGATGCCAAGGATGATGTCCTTGCCCTCGGGCGGAACTTGAACTTTGGCTTTGAGAAGTTTGGCTTTTTCGCCCTCGACGGGAAGGGTGGCGCCAAAGGCGGTGACATAGTATTTTCCATCTTTGAGCGTCAACTTCGCTGGGAAGGTATTCATCTTCGGAGCGCCGATGAATTCGGCGACGAAGAGGTTCTTCGGCTTATCGAAGACTTCACTCGGAGTCCCGACTTGCATGATGAGACCATCCTTCATGATGACGATGCGATCGCCAAGGGTCATCGCCTCGGTCTGGTCGTGGGTAACGTAGACGAAAGTGGTCTGAATCTTTTTGTGAAGCAAGATGATTTCAGCCCGCATCTGGTTGCGGAGTTTAGCATCGAGGTTCGAAAGCGGTTCATCCATAAGGAAGACCTTGCAGTTCTTCACCATGGCACGACCGATCGCGACCCGCTGACGCTGGCCACC
>DAISHV010000131.1:0-4039 GCA_036822315.1 Bacillota bacterium
AAGAGCGAGGCGATCTTCGAGGCGAGAATGCTCGAGCGCGCCCACTTCAGCAAGAATTGAGAGGAGAAGCCATGGGGACGCTCAAACAAAAAATAGGGATCTTCTACCGCCTTCCGGGGAAGCGCTACGTCGCCAAGAAAGCGGATTATCGAACGGTCGAGCCAGGAAACGGCTTCAGGGACATCCCAACAGGCCACCTCGAGTTCTTCGAGAAGGAGGTCTATCCGAAAACGCCAGAGCTGGTCGATGACTACGCCTATTACCCGAGGGGCCGAGTCCTCTACCGGGAGAAGGACGGGAGGTTCATCGTCTACGCGGACCGCTGCCTAATGGCGAAAGACGACAAAGAAGTTATTCTCCGTCTCTTTGGACTTTCGAGGGCCGCCTGGAAAAGAGACGAACAGTACCAATGCTCCGGCTGCAACAAGGAGCTGAAAAGAACGATTGAGACCGCTGAGTCTCTCAGAAAGAAGAATTAAAAATAATGTCGAAAAAACAAAGCCTACAAATGGATTATCGCAAGCAAACCATGGCTGCTTTTAAGGGGAACGTCATCTCCGACCCCGCAGTTGTCAGCGAATACTTCGAGCGCTTGATCGCCCCGTCAAAGCGGACGATCGCCGGCCACGAAGAGAACGCCTACTTCATCATGGACTACCTCCAAGGCGAAGGGGACGAACTCGGCGGGAAGTTCTTCTCGCCCTACAGCTCCTCGCGCCTTTGCTTCGATTTGTATTCCTGGCTCGGCGCTCCGGAATACTACAATCAGGGATACGAGATCGCCTTCGAGAAATATCTGCCCCGTCTCCGCCTTCCCCACAACAACCCTTACCCCAATATGGATGTGCTGATCCGGCGGGGGGATACCCTGCTCTTCATCGAGAGTAAGTTCACCGAGACGACAAGCTACCCATCCAACGGCAAAGCCAGCGAAAACGCCTTTGGCCTCCCCCTCTCCTATTCGATGGGCCTTGGCGAATTAAGCCCCGAAGAATGGAAGACATTAATCCGGCGTTATTACGATAACGAAAAAGCGGCAAAACGATTCCGCGAATTCATCCTTGATATCAACGAATTCGCCAAGGCCAGCCCCGCCGATGCCGATTGGTTCGACCCTAAACAGGAATGCACCCACCTCTTCGGGATCTTCTTTTATCTCCTTGGGCTTGATCCGGCCCATTCAGCGCAGACGGATTTCGGAGGAGGGATCCGCCATGTGCTCTTCTACAATATCGTCTATGGCTTTGACTTCCAAAAATCGCCGATGGCCGAAAGATTCTTGGCGAAGGGGAACGGCCTAGTCCAAGGATTGCTCCAAGATGGCCATTCTGACATCGCCTTCGAATACGACGCCATCAGCGTTCAACAGTTTTACCAAACGATTATCGCCAGCAAAACCCCCGTCGTTTTTGGCTCAAAGCAAAAAACTCCGCTTTCGACTTTCCTGGCGGGTGAGAAGCATTATTTCGATTTGAGGTTGGGCGAGGAGCCGATTCCGAAAATCAGAAACGACAGTTTTCTTTCGATGTTCGCTTTGTGAATATGTTATTTTGAGGAAACGAAAGTATGAAATCTAATTAATTCATGGCCGTTTCCCATTTTGTTGGTTTGTCCCTGACACCCCCTCAGGAGGGCTTCATCCACGCAAGGGACATCTCAACGCGGATCTTTTGTCGCTACATTTCGGAATGCAAAAAATGGCTCAGGCGCTTCTATCCGAAGAAGAGGCTGATCTCAGGCAAGATCAACGATGGAGGTGTAGTTTTTGAGTTGGTGGACGGAGGTGAGTCCTCTACCAGGAAGAGGACGGAAAGTTCATCGTCTACGCCGACCGCTTCCTTATTAACAAAGAGGATCGGCAGGCGATTCTTCGCCTCTTTGGGCTCCCTTCGTTTCTTTGGCGGAAAGACGAGCAATACCAGTGCGCCGGCTGCAGCGAGGAGCTCAGGGAAGACGCCGAAACCTGTGAGACGCTCAAGAAGGAATGAGTATAATGGTTAAGAACTTCGATTCGTGCAAAAAACAATAAAGGAGGCTCTTTATGAGCAAGCAAACCAAGCTTAATGACGTGGGCCACAGCCATGAGAATCCGATTCTCCCCTGGGCTAGAAGCCAATTCAAGGAATTGGGCTATTCCCTCCTCGGGGCCGTCAAGGAAGGCCACGCGATCGCTTACCATGAAGAAAGGGGCGAGCTTGTCCTTATCAATCAATTAAACGCGGACGAAAAAGGCGATTTCGACCAGGTCGAAATCTGGCTTGGGACTGAGAATCTTGGCCTTTTCACCTCCAAGCAGATCGAAGCCATCATGACGGGCGAGAACGCGAAGCAGGGCTACCCCGATTGGCGGATGTTCGACAAAGGCTATTACCAAGCAATCCGCAAAATCAAATCCGATTGGGAGGGATTCATCAAGATCCTTCAGGACAACAAGGACGACGAATCCTCGGCGAAAGCCCTGGCGGCGAAATACGCCATCCCAGAAACGGACGCCAAGAAACTGCTTCAGCTAACGTTGGCGAAGATGACGATGCTCGGCGATGAATACGTCGAGGAAAGGCTAAAGTAATGGAAACAACCCCCGAATCGGACAAAGGACTATCCCATAAAATCCAAAAAGCAGACAAAGTTTTTTTCAACCAATATGTTGCGAGGCTGGGTCTTCATCTCGAAACGACATCAAAGAAAATCGATAATGCTTCCGAATTGAGCGCATTCATCAATGAACATTATTATTTTCGACATCTAGGAGACAGCGTTTTCCTCCCTTACCACTTAGACGATTGCGCCTTGATTCAACTATTGAATAGTTTTGGTTACGGCGACGGCGACGGCGAGGAAACAAGAGATGGCGGCAAGATGTATAGCGCATTTTCATCTTCCGCTTTGGTAGTGAGCGCCTTTGGTTTCCCGGATGGCTATCGAACAGTTTCGATTAATGGCGAAAAACTAATATTGGAATGCTTCGAAAAGCAACTTCCGGAATCGCGTGACAAACTTCTAAAAACAACAGGTCGTTCGCCTCGGCCAAACTTAGATGTTTGGCTCGAAAACGACGAGACAAGCGTTGCTGTAGAAAGCAAATGTTTTGAGCCTTTGTGCGAGACAAATGGCACGCATAATTTTGATCATGGTTTTTCGCCGGCATATCTCGATGAGAACCATTATCACCATAACGGATCCATTTGGGTTCCCTTCCTTCGCAAACTTCAAAGCGATCAGCGGCTTGTAAATACGCGATTCGATTGGCCTCAAAACGTAAAACATTTGATTGGTTTATCTGATTCTAACGCTGCTCTAAAAGGGAAAAAGCTAATTCTTGCGGACCTGTTTTATGATGTCGATGAAAGCAACGGCGGCGTCCTCCGCCAACGATATGATGTAGCCCAAAAAGAGTTTGGCTTCTTTAAAGAAACCATTCTCGAGTATGGCCTGCCGGAGAAGTTAGGTCTAAACATTGGCGTAATATCGATTCCATACTCCAAATTAATTCTCGAAAACGATTATGAACATTCCGATCCAAGACGGTTCGCTTTTCTCAAAGATAGATTCTATTTCAATTCGCTGCTGAAATAAGGAAAACGAATAACGATTTTTTGTCGCTAGATAAAAGGCCGGATTAGATACCCCCTAGCGTCAGCCGCTAATAATGAGCATGTAAATGCCAACTTTTCTTAATTGAAATATCAGCTGAAATCCACGGCCACCACGATCCTGATGAAATCCTTCTGGACCTTCTGGCGCTCGGCGTCCCCCATCGGGACGAAGGTGACGTGCCGCCAGAAATGGTCGAACGTGAGAATCGGGGTGTGCGATTTCCCCTGCAAATCCCCCTTCTCCGACTGCAGAGTCGGCCCGAATCCCTTCTTGAAAACGAACGTCATCATGTAGGGATCGGGGTTCCCGGCGTCGTCCTTCCCGCCGACGATGATCTTCTCCACGCAGGCGTCGAAGATCTCCGGCATGAAGGAGTCCATCTTCTTCCCATTGTGCTCGACGGCGGCCTTCCGGAAAGCCTCGAGGTTTTTGATGGCGTTGG
>DAISHV010000132.1:0-4015 GCA_036822315.1 Bacillota bacterium
CTAATTCACCAAATTAGCATTTTTTTATTCTTTCGACTCCTTCTTGCTTTTTTCCTCAAAAGAGGAGTAAAGGAAACAAGAAGGAGTTTTTTGATTACTCACGAAAGAAGACGACAAAAAAATCCCGTCCCCAAGGGGCGGGTTTTTGGCATCCTCGTTAACGCGTCTGGCGACTGACGTTCAACTTAATGCTCTTTTACTATAGGCAATGTTTTGAAGATTTAAAGCATAATTTTTCAAAGATTTCACTAAATGATATTTTGCAACCAAGTTTAATTATATTCGTATCTTTTCCTGATTTGAAAATGTCGGTATTTAAAAGCATTTACTTTTATTTTCATTGTTTACATTTCCTTTCCGAATGGGCCAAACAAAAGCAAGAGCGATTTTTACTTAGGGGCCTTCAAAATCACTCTTGCGATTATATTGTAACTGCTTTTTCGTTAATCTACATTAATTTTCGTAGAATGTTTTATCGATTTATCGGAATCGAATTTCTTTACTGACATTTTCTTTTCTCCTTTGCTCTTGTTTCCTTTTCAAATCTCTTATAATGGAGAACGTGAACTTAAAACGTTCGATTCGTTATCTTTATCTCCTCTACGCCCTCTATGGTCTTCTCGGACTCGCCAGCGCCTTAACCGCCTTACTTTCTTTTCTGATTTCCCCGCGAATTCCTGAAGGTGTTTCGTCACTGAATTATTCATCGATTTACGAAACGAAAAAATCCGTTGAGATTCTGATCTACGCTTCTTTCTTTTCTTATGGGGTTTTTGGGATCATCCACCAAGAAGGACGAACCAAAGCGGCCTTCTATGTCCCCCAATGGTTTCTCGCTATCGGGGGCTTTGTTCTCTTTATTCTTTCCGGACTCGAAATTTTTCTCTGTGCGACCCCCGAAGCGGGCGAAGAAGCCATTTCCTATTGGCTCAAAGCCCACTACCTCGATCCCGTTTATCTCATCTCCTTCGTTGGTGGGATCCTTTTGATCCAGGCCTATCAAAGGGAAGACCGAGGACAGCACTTTCTCAAAGAAGGCTATATTGGCCTTAGCTTTCTTTTCCCTCTTTTCGTCTATGACCTCGTCCTCTTTGCCCTCGATGTTCTCAATTCCAAGATGGAGGTTCTCCCCATCGTCATTACGACCTTCCTTTTCGCTTTCCGTTTATCCATCTTCATCCTTTCGTATTTTGCTCTCTCCGAAGCGGATGAATGATTTTTATCGTTCGCTTCTTCTATAATAGAAGCCATGAATAGTTTAGAAACCTTCGTTCACGATACGCTGGCGTTCGATGAAAGCGGGCATGGTTACGATCATGCCGTTCGCGTCCGGGATTTAGCGCGGAAGATCGCTCGCGAAGAAGGGGGCAATCTCCGCATTATCGAAGCGGCGAGTTTGGTCCATGACACCATCGATTCCAAACTCTTTTCGAATACCGAAGAGCGCATCTCGTTATTAAAAGTTGCCCTCCAACAAGCGGAATATTCTTCCGAAGAAATCCAATCTGTGATCACGATCATCACCCATCTCTCGTGGCATCTTCACGATACGAGCGAAAAGACGATCGAAGCCAAGATCGTGAGCGATGCCGACCGCCTTGAAGCCCTGGGGGCGATTGGGCTTATCCGCACGATTGAATTTGGAGCATCGCACCACCGCAAATTCTATGAAGAAAAGAATTTGCTCCGCGATGGAAAAAGCGTCTCTTTCGCTCAAAGTAGCGAGACCACCTTATCTCATTTCTACGATAAGCTTTTAAAGCTCGGCGATTCTTTCTATACGCTTACAGGCCAAAAACTCGCTGAGGAGCGAATTGCTTTCTTAAAAACCTTCTTAGACGAATTCTATCGCGAAATCGGCGAATGAAGAATTTTCTCGGCTTCTTTGAGTTCGTTTTCTCCTTCGAGGCGAAGACTCCGATAGCTCAAGAAAAAGACGAGGCAAAGAACATCGAGGACGACGCTCCCATAAAAGAGGTATTGTCCAATCTCATGAAAATCCATCGTTTGACCAAACCAGACGAAATTAACGTGAATTATCTCTGCAAAAAGCCCACCAATGAGTGAAATAGCGAAGATAATGGAAAAGACAATTTGACCTGTTTTGCCCTTTTGTTTCTTCATTTCGCCCGAAGTTTTCAAAGCCTTGGCTTTTTCTTCAAGAAGGTTTTCGCTCAAAGCAAGAAGCTGATCATTTTTCATGACTCTTAGCGTATTTCACTTCGGGGATAAATGCAATGACACTCCCAAGCGAAATTCCGAAGATGATGAAAGAAGAAAAAAGATACAGCCAATAAATGAGCGGGGCGGCTAAAGGCGAAGCGAAGGCTTCACCATTTAAACCGCTCACATAGGTCATGATGCTCATGAAGGCGTAGAGAAAGCTGACCACAAGGATGGCGGATTGGATCCCGAAGAGAATAAAGACGAAAGTTCGCTTTCTTTCCCGCTGGGCGAAAAGGCATCCCAGAAGGGCGATATCGAAGAGCAACAAAAGATAAAGAAGGACGTTATTCCCTCCGAAAAAACTCGCCACGTCTTTTTCATAAACGAGTACGAAAAGAAGAATCAACATGGCGTAAACCATCACCAAGCGGGTTATGCTCAAGAAAATGAAGAGAGGTCTCTTCTCCTCAAAAGAAGAATTCTTAGTCTCGTCTTTTGTTACAGGGGCATCCTTCTCCACGGTCGTTACTTCATTTTTCGGAAGCTCTTTCCCACAATGGGGGCAATAACGATTATCTTCGCCTAAAAGAAGACCACCGCAATAGGGACACTTCGCCGACATATTCTTTGTTTCTTTTTCCATGATGAAAACTCTCGACATCTTATTAAGAGGCGAGGCATGAATTTTGTTGGAAAAAGAAAAAGCCATCACGCCTTCGCGTGACGGCTAAGTCTTTCATCCTCGTTTGAGGCCCCTTTAGAAAGGGACAACATTCATTGGATGTTTTCAATCGTTAATAGGCTTTGGCAAAGTAAGCGACGACTTTCGCTTCTTCTCCGCAAACGGGGCATTTGGTTCCTGGAGCCGGAATCTCTTTGGCGAGGCAACGCGCTGTTCCGCCATTGGTGAGTTCTTTAATCTTCAACTCGCACTCTTCTTTTTCACAGAAAGCCATCTTGACGAAGCCGCCTTTGTTTAGTGCGGCATTGAGTTCGTCAATCGAATGGGCTTCCGCGATATGCGAATCCAAGAAGGCTTTAGCTTTTTGATACATCGCTTCATGAATCGAGGCGAGAATCGCAGGGATTTCTTGTGGTAACGTCTCGAGCTTCGTGACGCTCTTTTCGCCATTGACACGCTTGGTCAAGACGCATTCGCCCTTGGCCAAATCGCGCGGGCCAACTTCGACCCGAAGCGGAATGCCTTTCATCTCGTACTCGGCAAACTTCCAGCCCGGCGTCTTGCTCTCATCATCATCGAGTTTGACCCGGACATTTTCTTTCTTCAAGCTCTCGTAGAGTTTCTTGCAGGCATCAAGAACGCCCGCTTCGCTTTGACGAATCGGAACGATCACGACTTGAATCGGAGCGACGGCCGGTGGGAGAACAAGACCGTTATCATCGCCATGCACCATGATGACCGCGCCGATGAGGCGGGTCGAAACGCCCCAAGAGGTTTGCCAGGGAGTCTCCAAAGCGTTATTGCGGCCTTGGAAGGTGATGCCAAAGGCTTTGGCGAAGCCTTGACCTAAAAGATGCGAGGTGCCACTTTGCAAGGCCTTGCCATCGTGCATCAAAGCTTCAACCGTGTAAGTGTTTAAAGCGCCAGCAAAACGTTCGTGCGGCGTCTTTTCGCCCGTTAAGAAAGGAATGGCGAGAAGGTCTTTGCCGCAATCGTCATAAATCTGCAAGAAATCCTTGGCATTCTTGTCAGCTTCTTCCCGGGTCTCGAAGAGACAATGCCCTTCTTGCCAAAGGAACTCGGCACCCCGTAAGAACGGACGGGTGGTCTTTTCCCAGCGAACGACGCTGCACCACTGGTTGTACATCTTCGGCAAATCGCGGTAGC
>DAISHV010000133.1:0-3959 GCA_036822315.1 Bacillota bacterium
AAGATACCATAATTAACAAAGTCTTTTTGTATTGAAAGGCCGTAAATTCGACGAATATTCCAAATTTTGACAACGGGCATATTATCGACAAGAGACTGAATGGCCTCGAGATTGAATTTCTGATCGAAAAGTAAATCTTGCGCAGCATTTTGAAAGGTTTTTAGCGAAATTTTTTTCGGGCCAACAACCTCTTTATAGAGATCGGAAAAAAGAGAACGATATTTATTGAGTCTATCCAAGCCATATATGACGTAGGTCGGGCCGAGGCGACGACCATTTTTTTCAAACACTCCTTTGCGGGACAGAGGCGAAAATTGATAGACGTTACCATCAAAAACGACGTTCGGTTCCTTTAGAAAGGCAAGAATTTCAGAAATTATCGTTTCTGCTTTCATATCTGATTCACTCCTTTTTCTTCTTTGAAAAAACTTGAAAAATGGAAAATGGAAAAAATGGCTTTGTTCCATGGGAAATGCTTGTTAATTATACCATTTGTTGAACAATCTCCGAACGTCTTCCTTTTGGATGAGACGATTTGACAAACTAAACGAAATTCCGTCCAGTGAGACCGCTCCTCGTTGGACAAGAGCTTTGCCATTTCGAAAAGGAACCCGGTAAAAACGAGAATAGTAAAAACAACAATGCTAAACAACTAAAAGCCTTGCAATGCTCGGTTTTTAGCACGCTCAGAGAAAAAAGGCAATTGACACCCACCCAAATTATGATCTTCGACTGCTTTTTGCTCTTTCTAAAATTACCCACACTCCCACGTTGGTTCCTTTACGAGACAAAACAAGCTTGGTGAATCCCTTCTTTACCGGCGAATCTTTCGGAGGAACGAGGAAATCAGTTGCCTTCCCTTTCGTTTCTTGTTTAATCCCGTATCAGCGTTTGCTAAAGCGACATCGCGAAGTTCTCATATGACCAACAAGAACGAGATTGAAAAATTCCCTTAAAATGTTTCTCTTCATCGACGAGGTGTTCGTTCCGCTTTAATTAGCGAGATTTCTTCGCCGTTATAAAGCAAGATCAGGATTGTAGTCTTTGATCAATAAAATAAAGGTATTGATCACGGAGACGAGGGAACGCTCATCCATCAAAGACAATTGATGTTGGAGCAAAAGAGGAGTGTCCGTCTCCGACCAAGGCTTATTCGCGGCAAAACCACAAATTTGGTTGTATTTGTTTTCATTGAGATGAATGACGAAGGGGATTTTTTCGGCGGGGATGAATGTCAGCAAGTCCCCCGAATGCGGTTTCCGAAAAATCGTCCGCGCATTGACCGTCTTTTTGTAAGAGTGCGAGGAAAGGCCTCGAAGGGGCACGGTTAAAGCGTAGTAATCGGATTCATTTTCGGAAGGGACGTCCCTCAATGACTCAAACATCGGGTAATTGAGATAGAGCTTACCATCCCGAGTCTCATCTTGGAAATGCTCGGCGCAGGCGAGCAGTTGTTCGGGGTCAAATTGCGGGGTTTGGGGATCGAAATCGAAAATAAGGTAGATGGAGGAAAAAATCTCATTCGCTTTGAGCCCAGGAAAGCGAAGATCAGGATCACGCTCAGCCAAATAGGAGACCAGGTTATCGTAATTGCCGCTTGTAAATAATCGATAAAGCGTGTGGATGGAAGTCCCGTAGATCGAAATCTGATATTCCTGTCCAGCCAAGTGAAAAAGATCTTGGGCAACTTTCGCCACGTGGCTTTTTTCTGTTTTCTTGCCTTCGACGACAAAAAGGATTCGCGGGCTCATTGATCAAAAGTCCCAGAGAGATACATATTCTCCAGGGAATGCCCCTCACGAATGGCTTTGTTCGTCCGATCGGCGAAGCTCTTGATTTGGCCATCCCGGATAAGGAAATAGCAATCGGGCCGCATCAAGGCGTTATCGGCCAGATAGGAATTGTGAGTGGTCAGAACGGATTGAAAGGAAGAGTCCTTATTGACGCGTGAAAGAATTATCTTTGAAAGCCGGTCGTGATAGAAAGCGTCGAACTCATCCAAGAACAGAAATTTGAGTTGCTTTTGGTAGCGTTTGGTCCAGTAATAGAAAAGGGTCAAGGATAGGGTTCCGGTCGAAACTGTTGAGAAGAATTCGAGTTCTTTCTGACTGAACTTGATGACCAAGACCTTGCCACCCGGGATCACCATGACATCCAAGACATAATTCAATCCGCATTCCTGAAGGAAGTTTTGGAAATCCATGACGAGATCATTGTTGATGATGAAATCGGTCAGAAACTCGCCATTGTCGAGTTTACCCATGTATTCGTTTTCTCGGACCGAGCGGAACCACAGCATGTTCTCCGCGAAATCCACGATCTCTTCGACTGGGGAATCCTTCGGAAGGTTTTGTGTATTGTTCCGCATAAACTTCAGCGCGCTGATGTCCTTGGTCCGATTGCCAAAAACAATCTGCTTTGTCTCAGGGAAGTTATTGATGACCTGATCGGTTTCGTAGTTGTATTCGAACATCATTTTGCCATCGACGAAAATCGTTTCATTATGAAGATTGGTCAAAGAATCTTTGGTATACGAATAGACGATGTCCCTTTTACGATCATCGTAGAAAGTATAGGAAAAAGAGGCAAGTTTATCGATGGAATTGGCGTTAAGGAAATTTTTATAATAACCAAGGCTCTTGGTTTTGTCGGTCAGATGGTTGTTGATGTCCATGATGGCAAAGCCGAGCGAGGACTTTCCTGAACCGTTATAACCATAGATCAAAGCTTTGTTAACGATCCCTTCTTTGATTAGGTCGGGATTGAATGAATAGTCCCGAGTTCTCGATAAATCGAAAACGCATTCCTCTTGGAAGAGCTTGAAGTTCTTCACCGAAAATTTCTTGATGAGCATGGTTCTATTATAGGCTTAACGAGGTCGCTTGCAACGAATGACGTAATTTTTTTACATTTATTTTGTTCAAATATTTCTTTAAGGAGTATCTTTTTTACATATATTGTGTAATTATTTTACTCTTAAGGGAGTTCAGGCTTGGCGATTCGTTCTTGACATTAATCGAAAAGAATCGATTTTATCTATTTATTGAAATGAACTAATTGAGAGGTATATTAAGGGTACCCGAAAGGAGAATTACCATGTTAACATATCCCGAAAAAGAGCACATTAAAGATGTCCTCCAAGATGGGCTAAACATCCGGCGCGACATCAACCTTCCTTATTTCCTCAATAAGATTGGCGATACGAGCGACGATGTGAAGAAGGCTCTAAGCCAACTAAGCACCATCATCCACAATCAGCAAATCCTCGATGCAAAACTCGATGACATCGAAGCGCGGCTCATTCGAATCGAAAACCGCTAGAAAAGTAGCCCAAACCAGTCTTTGGTTGGGCTGCTTTTTATTTTTTGCGACCCGAGCAAATCGAGAAGATTCTTTTATCCGGTGGCTTGGCCCACTCAACGGTGTCAGACCACCGCTCTTTGTCCGCAGTCTTTAGCCTCCTTATTTTTGCGGCCGCTGTGGACTTCCAAAAAGAGCAAGACTAATCACCAGAAAATTTTCTCTTGGGTAGGTTCGTCCTTCACCCCCCAAGAAAATTCCCGTCTATTTGTCCTTCCCAAGCACGTCAAGCAGGGTTTTATAGGCTAATTGGCGATTGCCCTCCTTCTTGCTTGAGAACGTCCCGTACCAGTATTTAGGAAGCCCCTTAACGCGAACCTCAACGTACCAGGTGATGTTCCCGTTTTCGTCTCTTTTCTCTTCGCTACTGTATTGGGGCTCCGAAATAAGGCCATGCTGATAGAGTTGGTTCAGTTGGCTGATGGCGTTCTCTTCGCTCGGATTCTTGACGATATCGTTGGGATCGGCCAGAAGCTCATTCTCATCAAGATAGTCCAGCACAGCGTCGGCCACCGCCATCCTCGCCTTGGTCTTGCTGGCCCCCTTCGCGGTAAACCGCTTGTTAAGTCCGGGAACGAGGAGCGAACATTCCATTGATG
>DAISHV010000134.1:0-3932 GCA_036822315.1 Bacillota bacterium
AGAGATTGTTTTCTTGATTGTTGTATTGATCGTAGGCCCGATTGACACCGGCTTTCAATCGATTGAGATTTAAGTGGGGTGAATACTTTTCTAGGCCGAGGACAAAACTCACGAGGTCAACCCGCCACGTATCGGCGTCCCATTCCTCTTTGTCGACGGGCCGATAATCTTTTGTGTGGGGTAGTTTCTTGCTGTAAGAAAGGTAGATCGAAGAATCCTTGTTGATGTGGTTATCGAAAGGTGACATCTGGAATGCCACATCGACCACGTCTTTTAAGCGGTAGTACCAATTGCGGTAACTGTAGCCTTCGTAATACCATTCCGGCAAGTCTTGAGGCGTGAGCGATGTTCGCCGGCCTGTCTTCCAATTTCTTAGGAACCGTTCCTCGTCTTCGAGGATATAGAGCGGCAATTTGGCTTTTTTGTTGCCGAGGTAGGGCGCAGGAATTTCAAGGATATCATTGTAAAAGCAGCGGAACTTGGAATCGATTCTTAAGTCCCGGTGATAATGTCCGAAGTACCAATACCGATAGGTGGTTTGAGCCATCAAATCCTGGAGAAGATCTGTATTGTGATCACCTTCGAGATTGAGGCGGTTGGTTATGATTCTCGTTGGGGCGCAGTGGGTGAGGACGTAATCGATGGAATAGCCATAGCGTTCGAGGTTCTTTTGGGCATTTGCCATGTCCGCATCGCTGATGGCTTCGTCTTTCCACCAACTCTCGCCCTCCGTGCGGAGGTAGCGGTCGGTTGATCGGGCTCCGCCCATTGCCAAAAAGGATAACCCATTGATTTTGAAGATCTCTCCGCGGCACAAGTGGTAGATGTTTTCATCGATGTAGTGAGCCTTGCCGGAATAAATCTTAACCACCGGGAATTTGTTGAGCAAATCAAAGTTCTCATGGTTGCCATCGATGAAAAGAACGGTGGGACCTAAGAACGAATATTGGGTAGTATATTCTTCGCTTTTGCTCCAGATAATGCCTGCGTCGCCCAAAATAATCAAAACGTCTTTGGGAGAGGCGTAACGGTGGGCAAAATAGATCTTTAGTTTTTTGAAATCGATGCTGCCATGGGTGTCGCCAGTGATGTAAATCATGATGTCTCCTTTAAGAATAGTTTTTCGTAGAGTTCAAATGGATAAGACTGCTCGGCAGTAGGGGAACGGGGGAACTCCTCGAGATGCCGGAAGCACGTTTGTAAGTAATTCTTGTCATAAGGAGTGTCACTGTATTCATCCAAAAAGGAAACAAAGGCTTCGTAGTCGCCTTGGCATAAAGCCATGGCGAGGCGGTAGGCTTCTTTTAATGCCATTACATAGTCCTCTGGCAAATTGATCTCCACTTTCTCATCTTCTGAGGAAATAACGACTTTGAATTGGATATCCGCAGGTTTGAAACTGCAATGTTCTAAAACCGAACTGACGTTCTTTTTCTTTTGGTAGAGTGCCAGATAATAATTGGTCGTGGTCATAATTCCCCGAAGCCGATAAAGCAGCTCTTCTGCTTTGGCGTTCGTCTTCATCGGGCCGATGATTTCTTCGGTTTGTTTAATCCAGCTTTCCGAGAGGACGCGATCCGTGTCTTTGGTGTTAAAAATCGAAAGATAAGGGTAAACTTGCCGGCTCATGATTACTTTATAGGCATTGTAAGCCAAGTCTTGGAAATCCCAGTATTCATGGATGTTCAATAAATGTATGTTCATGGAGGTCTCAATTCCGCCTTAAAGGCTTGATTCCAATCCCCACGACACCGAACGTTTTGATCTTGTCCTCACTGTAATAAGTCAACATATCGTCAGGATTGGCTTTTTCGTTTCGTTCATATCCCAAAATGCTTTTGCGGGGGAAGAAAGCATAGAGGTCTTCGAAATTCCTGGCGACATGAAGAGAAGTTACTTCGCAAAGACAAGCTCCCTGGCCGCTTTCTTTATCGGAAAACGAAATATAATCGCCGATTTTTAGCCTTCTTCGTTTTTCGTCATAGAGGCGCATTTCAACTCGCTTCTTGCCTTGGGATATCGCCATAAAAGGACCGTGGTTCAAAGAATAGGAATAAAGGACTGGAAGAGCGGCTTCCGCGGGAGCGTCTTTGCCCTTTTCTTCGGGGAAAACGATTTTGCTTTCCCAAGTTGGCCTATTTGTTTGCCCTAAATTCAGGCTGGAAAGATAATCCGAATATTTTCCGACGAACTCCTCTTTCGACACGAGTTTGTCAGAGTATTCGTAGACAGTCTCCGCGGCGCTTTGCAATCGTCCTCCATAGATATCGTTGTAAAAGCGGATCGCGCGGTTCAGCGTATCGAAAAGTTCTTCTTTGCCAAAAAGAGCCAAATCGTAGAACCCTTCTTTTTGGTTAAGATAGTGGACTCGGATGCGGCCGCAATCGCTTGCGCCACGGTCGCTTTCGTTATAACCAAAATAAATGGTGTCTCGGAGTTCCCAAATAAATGTGCTTCTAAATTCGGCGAGCGGATGGTAGAGGTCATAGGCCCGCTTGGATTCTTGGGGTGTTTCGGAATTGTAGATGCCTCGGTCGTAATTAAGCCATTCGATTCCGTTGTAGGCCTTTTTCGCGATGGCCGCCTTCTTTTCGACGATTTGGCGCTTATCCCAATCCACAAAACCCAAACTGAAAGGGACAAAAAACTGCCCCATCATCGTTCGCCAATAGAGTTCAAGACAATCGTCGATGAACCCCACGAGTTCTCCATCATTAATGCTCTTCAAGACGACTTGTTTGTTTTCCATTATCCTTTTTGCCTGGTTGGGCGCTCCTTCCTCATCCGATGCTTAAGGCGACGAATTCATCCGTTCCCCTTTTCTCTTTTTGAATGCTGAGAAGAGTTTTCTTTAGCCATCTCGCCTCCTGGCACTCTTCATCTTCTTTTTGCCAATAATGGAGGTTTTGCAGGGATTTCTCATAGGCTTCTTGGGCGCCGCTAAAGGCGGCAGGCGTTTTTGCATTGATCATGATGTCTCGATAATCGGCTGCTTCTTTTTTCGCTTTGAGGATCTCCGATTTGTTAGCACGGATTTCCTCGTCGCAAGGAGCAATTAACAATTTTGGATCCTGATAAACCAAGATATCGGTTGCTTCGACGGTTTGGTTTCCCCACCGGATGTTCTTTTTGAATTTTAGTCCATCGAGCGTAGGGTCAAAGACGATTAAGAAAGAGCGATTTTCCTCTATATCTTGGCAAGTACCATGAAAAAGGGGGATCTCGGCGAAAAACGACGTGTTTTCTCGGCAAGAGGCAATGTCATTGACGACATCTCCGTTTGTCTTGCCATACAGTTTGAAACTCCAATAGACGCCCACTTCCCAATCAGCCTCCGATTTATTATATTTCTTCAAACATCCGAAAAACAACAGGGAGATGAAAATTAAAAACGATAAAAAGTCTTTTATTAAATCTGAATGTCTTGATATATAATCTTTGTAGGAGTCCGAAAATGTTATATACCTTTGATGAGATCGTCGCGGAATTTGGAAACAATTACCAAATCCACAAAAAGATAGAGGAAGGCAAACTCCAGAAAGTGGAGCCCAATATCTATACGGATTCTTTGGATTACGACGATTTGATGATTCTCATTAAGAAATACTGTGATGGTCAAGAGAAGGTATTTACCCTGCAGGATTCCCTCAAGGCGAACGGAATGATCAAAAAGGCGGATAAGATCCATTACCTGGCCACTGACAAGGACGCATCCAAAATCAAGGATCCCCGAATAAAGCAAATATTCTCGCAGAAAGAGGTTTTGACCCTCGGCCGCACCGTCGTGATTTATAAGGGGATCCCCCTTCCGATTTACGACAAGGAGCGGACGTTGATCGAGTTGTGCCGCTACCGAAGCAAGATCCCTGCTAACATTTTTGCTGAAGCTGTTCAGTCGTATCGTCGTGAAATTGCTGGAATTGACCAGCAAA
>DAISHV010000135.1:0-3891 GCA_036822315.1 Bacillota bacterium
ACTATTCCTCGCCTTTTCTAATTATTAAGTGTTTCTTGCTGCAAAAGTCAGGATTATAGTGAATCGACCTTGCGGATACAACAAAATCAAAAATCACTTTTCGTTTTTGAAGATGATTCCCGCTTCCGTAGGAAGATCTTCCAAGCGGGAGATCGCATGAGGGCAATTTTCGATGATTCCAAAACCATAGGCGGCGTGAATAAACGGAATCCCCGCCTTCTCAGTCTCAATCTTATCTTTCAAGGTGTCGCCAATATAAAGGGCTTTTGCAAGGTTTTCGCGTTTCATCAGATACTGAATATTCTGCCATTTCGCTAAGCCCGTGTCCCCCGCGCAAAGATGACCAGAGAAATAGGCTTCGGTACCACAAGCCGTCAAATAGTTTTCGACATAGCCCTTATCGCTATTCGACACCAAATAAAGTTGATAATGTTTACTCAATAAGGCTAACGTTTCCTTTTCTTTGGGATAAAGCTTTCCCGGATGTTTCGACAAATAAGCAATCTCACCGTGAACGCAAGCCTGGAATAACCGCATTTCTTCTTCGAAAGAAAGGGACGGAAACGCCAAAGGGCAAGTTTCCGCAGGCGTTAGACCCATGAAGGATTTGATTTTTGCTTCATCGAAACGGAAGGGAGCTTTTTCCTGCTCCATCGTTTCGTTCCAGGCGACCGTAATTGGGGCGATGGCATCCCATAACGTTCCATCAAGATCGAAGATAATGTTCCATTCTTTGTTCATAAAATCCCTGCAAAACCCTTTTATTTTGTTTCTTCGTCGTCGAGCGGAAGTTCAATAGAATCACTGGCCGGGGCCAGCACTTCTTCTTTCGAATCGTCCGTCACATTGGCCTCATTAATCTGACCGAATTTCCCCGTAATCTTTTGCACGGTCGTCGTCATTTGTGTGGTCTTATTTGCCGCGACTTGGATGCTTCTTTGCAAAGAATCCCAGCGTTCGGCAAAACGATTAAACTCAATGCCCAATCCTTTTAAGGCCTTCTCCATCGCTTCCATGTTCTTGCTGCGTTCAGCTTCCATGGCGGCGTTATGAAAGACTACCACAATCGCTTGAAGAGTGGAGGGACAAGCGAAAATCACACCAAGGGAACGAGCCGCGGAGACCAAGTCCGGAAATTCATTTTCAACAAAGGCAAAAACGCCATCATTAGGGATAAACATAATGGCGTAACTTAACGTCATCCCAGGAATAATGTATTTCTCGGCGATATCTTTATATTTCTTTTTAACCTCGGCACTGAATTGACTCCGAAGCAAAGCTTTTTCATCCTCCTTAGCTTCGCCGGAGAACAGTTTCGCGTAATCCGCGAAGGGAAATTTGCTGTCGATGCAAAGCCGCGTGATTTTCCCGTTGACCGTAAAAAGCAAATCAGCATCCGGTCTTACCTTTTCCCCATCATGGACGTAGCCTAAATCTTCCTGAAGGTTATAGAATTTGCCTTTACCTTCCGGGAAAGTATTCTCCAATAGCATTTCCAGTTGAAGCTCACCATAGGCTCCGCGGGATTGATTGCCTTGCAGGACTTGATTGAGCGTAGTGACATCTTCTTGAAGACTGGCTAAGTGTTTCTGAGCCTCGTCGATTTCGCCGAGTTGCTTTTTCAACTCCCCCATCGTATCGGAATTTCCTTTGAAGCCTTCCTGGAGCGAACGGTTCACCCGGTCATTAATGTCTTTAAAATTATCTTCGACTTTCTTATTGAGCGCCAAGGTATTGTCACTTAAGGCTTTATTCAAAAGAGCCATCTGATCATTGACCGCTTTGTTGAGATTCGCCTGAAAAAGCTGCATACGGGCATTATCTTTTTCCGCTTGCTCATTAAAAGATTTCTGAAGCCCGGTCATTTGTTCAGCGGTTTTAGCCGAAATGACGAGTGGGATGCTCTCCTTCAAAACAGCAAGGTTGGCATTCAAGTTATCCACAGCATTGTGGAGAGATTGTAAATTTGCTTCAAGGGCTTTGATTTCGTCGGAAGGCCCCAAAGAAAAGTTTTCCACATTGCGGCGTTTTATAACGAGGATCAAAAGAATTACAGATACGACTAAAACCGCGACAGCAACAACGATTAATGTAATCAATAATGGGGTATCCATCGAATGAAATTTTCCTTACTCGTAAAGTTTAACACAGAAAGATACGACCGCATCGAACAGGATAAAATCAAGCCTTTAATTAAGGGTATTCTTTCCTTTAAAATAGGCTTCCCGAAAGGGGAGTTATGGAACAGCTAATTGCGGTCATTGACCTCAAAAGTTTTTATGCCTCATGCGAGTGTGCTTGCCGTCACCTCGATATTTTCAAAACCCCATTAGTCTGCTGTGACCCCTATCGCTCTTCCTCAAGCGTCGTGATGTCCGCCACGCCTTACTTAAAAAAGAAATATGGAATTCCAAACGTCTGCCGACGCCGCGATCTTCCGTATGTCCCTGGCATGATTTATGCCGTTCCTCGGATGTCATATTACTTACAAATGTCTGCCAAAGTTGTCTCCATCTTTCTCGATTACGTTGCCGAAGAAGATCTTCATGTTTATTCCGTTGATGAAAGCTTCCTCAATTTAGCCCCTTATCTCAATCTTTATCATTGCAGCGCCGAAGAGCTCGTCGCTCGAATTCAAAAGAGCATTAAAGATAAACTCGGCTTATTGGCGACCGCAGGCATTGGACCCAATATGTTTTTAGCCAAAATCGCCCTCGATAATGAAGGTAAAAAACGCGAGCCTTATATTGCCCATTGGGATTACGACGATGTCCCAGCGAAACTATGGAGCATCTCCCCCATTACGAAAATTTGGGGCATCGCGGAAGGAACTTCCGACCATTTGGCTCGAATTGGCATTCGAAGCCTCTATGAATTGGCCCATGCCAGCGACGAGCTTTTGCAAAAAGAATTCGGAATCATGGGCGGCCAGCTTAAAGCATTAGCCAATGGCCGCGACGAAAGCGACATCGAAGTAAAATACACCCCAAAGAATGTTTCGCTTTCTTTGGGTCAGACGCTCAGACGTCCTTATTATCCTTCGGAGGCTTTGCTCATTCTCCGTGAAATGGTTGATGATTTATCAAACCGGTTGAGATCTGCAGGGTTTTTGTGTCAAAAGGTCGCCGTATGGGCTTCTTATGGAGACCGTGGCAGTTTTGGCAAGCAGATGGCTTTGCCCATTGCCACCGATGACACCGCAACGCTCTACGCTGCAGTCAAAGAGGTTTTTTCGTATGGGCAAGAACTCCCCATCCGTGGACTGAGTATCAACTTTGGATCTTTAAATAATCCCGAGAAAGAACAGGTTTCGCTCTTTCTTGACGACACCCTCCGCCAAGAGCAGAAATCTCTTGACCGTTCCCTTGATGCAATCCGGGGGCGCTATGGCAAAAATAGTGTTCTCCGTTGCTCCTCGCTCCTTGGAGGGTCAACCATCCGGAGCCGACACGAACAAATCGGAGGTCATAAACAATGAGCGATCGCGGCATGAAGAAATGGGCACCTTATAAATCGCTTGATCAACAAGCTGATTTTTTGGCAAAAATGGCCTATGAACGCGGTAAGAAGCCTCGGCCGCTTCATTCAAGCGACGAGGCGGAAGAGATCAATGATTTCTTGCTTCATTATGATGGCGGAACAATTTGCCTCAGTTATTTTTGCGATGGGTATACGACAGAAACTACGGGAAAGATTTGTGAAATAAATACAATTTACAAATACTTAAAAATAAACGATAATAAAATAGATTTTAGAGATATTGTTTGTTTTAAAAATGCCGATGAGACATTTTGAACCAATAAACCAACAATTTCCGTTGTTAATCAAGTGAGCTGTAAGGCTCAGAGGACACCTCCCCGAGCCCCTATATGGTAGGTGCCCTCTTATTTT
>DAISHV010000136.1:0-3874 GCA_036822315.1 Bacillota bacterium
AAGATGCGAAGAAAGTGCCGATCATCGCCATGACCGCCGATGCCTTTGAGGACGACGTTAAAAAAGCCCTGGCTTCGGGCATGAATGCCCATTTGGCAAAACCCGTGAGCCCCGAGGATCTCTACAAGACTCTCGAAAAAGTGCTTCAGCCTTAAAACAAAAAAAGAAAAAGAAGTCCGTTTTGCAGGGGATATTTGATGGGGCAAAAAACCGGGAGAGGAAGACAAACCTCTGCTCCCGAAAGATACGAGGGACCCTCCATCGCCCAATGGTTATCATCCAAATCGTTCAAGGCGACATAAGCTAAGGCTGCATCGGCCCCTTGAGAATTGAGAGAGAAAAGATCGCTTTTGCGCCCGTCCTCTCATGGCTTCGGCTCTTTCGATTTTTTCCCGGTTCTTCTTTCACTCTTTTTCGCTGGAGTTTTTTCTAATTTCGCTAGGGATTAGTTTGAGGAGAAAGCTATAATAAAGGACATTGGAAGTTGAGGCGAGGGAGGGTAAAAGATGACCATCGGTTTCGATAATGAAAAATATCTGTCCTTACAGAGTGCGCATATTCAAGAAAGAATCGACCAATTCGGCGGAAAACTTTATCTCGAATTCGGCGGAAAACTCTTCGATGACTATCACGCTTCCCGGGTTTTGCCTGGTTTTAAACCCGATAGCAAACTGCAGCTTTTGCTGAAGATGAAAGACAAAGCCGAAATCGTTATCGTGATTAACTCCGAGGCGATTGAGGAAGCCAAAATACGGGAAGATCTTGGCATCACTTATGATCAGGATGTTTTGCGCTTGATCGACGCCTTTAACGAGGCTGGTCTTTATGTCGGCAGCGTTTGCCTGACTCAGTTTAATAACCAAAAAGCCTCGAAACTCTTTGAAAAAGCCCTGCAAAAGCAAGGGATTAAGACCTATCGACACTATGCGATTTCGAATTATCCCTTCGACACTGAGCGGATTTTCTCCGATCAGGGATTAGGAAAGAATGATTATATTGAGACGAGTCGTTCTTTGGTGGTGGTGACCGCGCCTGGCCCTGGAAGTGGCAAAATGGCGACCTGCATCTCACAGCTTTATCACGACAATAAACGGGGCATTAAATCGGGTTATGCCAAATTCGAAACCTTCCCGATTTGGAACCTTCCGCTTCGTCACCCGATCAACTTGGCTTATGAAGCCGCGACCGCTGATTTAGCCGACGTCAACATGATTGATCCTTATCATTTGGAAGCCTATGGGGTCTCCTCTGTCAATTACAACCGTGACATCGAGATCTTCCCGGTTTTGAATCGCATGTTCGATAAGATCTTCGGCTCTTCGCCTTATAAATCGCCAACGGATATGGGCGTCAATATGGCAGGCTATTGCATCACCGACGATGCGGTTTGCCAAGCCGCGGCTCGCCAGGAAATCATTCGGCGTTACCTTAAAGCCATGGTCGACCGCCGCAACGAAAAAGCCGATGATGCCGAAGTGGATAAGATCGATTCACTTTTGAAGGCCAACGATATTAATCTGAGCGAAAGAAAATGCATTGCCGCTAGCAAAGAAAAAGCCCTCAAAACCGGGGTGCCAGCCGCCGCGATCGAACTGAATGATGGCAAGATTATCACCGGCAAAACCTCACCCTTATTAGGGGCGACCAGCGCGATGATCATTAACGCCCTCAAATATCTCGCGGGTATTTCGGATGATGTTTTGCTTCTTCCGAAAGCCATCATCGAGCCGGTTTGCAATCTTAAAGTCAACGATTTGGGCGGACATAATCCCCGACTTCATCTCGATGAAATCTTGGTGACGTTATCAATTTCCGCCGTGACCAACCCTTTGGCGGAACTGGCCCTAGCCCAACTTCCGAAACTTCGAGGGGCTCAGTCCCATTCGAGCGTCATTCTTGCCGAAGTCGATTGTTCGACTTTGAAGAAACTCGGGATCGACCATACCTCCGAGCCGATTTACGAGACGAAGAAACTTTATCACGCCAAATAGTCGTGGATCCTCGAGAGACAAAAAGCCAGCAATCCTGACGATTGCTGGCTTTTCATGTTCTTTCTGTAATTGCCGTCTTTAACGCTTACTGAGGTAGGCGTTCCACTTCGAGAAGTTCCCAATAACCGCGTTCGCCGCGGGGCTCAAGTTGGATCCGGAGACCATCCGCCTTTTTCTTATAGCCCAACGGCTTCGGATCGTAAGAATCCATGGCCTTTTTTAACGAGACGATGGCCTCTTCGTAATCCTCTTCTTTGAAGGGTTCACCCTGAAAAAGAAGAAAGGTGGCTTTGGCGAGTTTTCTCGTCTTGAAGCCTTGCGGAATCACTCCTTCATATCCTAAAGGTTCTTCCACGCCTTGGACGTCAGAAAATTCACCGGGGATTTGCAGGGATTTTGGTATGTAGAGGCAAACGGGTTCTCCTAAGGCTTTGAGACTCATGAGAATGCCCCAGACATCGCAGCCGACATCGTTAGAATAATCCCAGTAATCGTCCTTTCCTTCTTTGGCGGGTTTATGGGCTTAATCCTCCAAGGTCTCTCGCAAGAGCACCTTGTGGGTAAAGATGAAGGATGCTTTTATCTCAAAAAAGCCTTATTGCTTGGCGAAAAAGACCATTTGATCCTCCCGTTCGCCGGCTTGGTGGATCTCGTCCCCTTTATCGAGTGTTTCGCGGCGCTTAAAGGCGGGGATTCTGCTTATCGGGCGACGCTTCTTCATGAGGCGCGGTATCACCAAAGTCTCTTCCCGCAGTTCACGCTAATAACGCCGGCTTCTCTTTCCAAACGTGAAAAACAGCTTTTGGCGTATCTTGAAGAAGGCAAGAGCCGCTTGGAAATCGCCCGCCTTCTCTACATCCAAGAGAATACCGTCAAAAGCGAACTCGGAGTCCTCTATCAAAAACTCGGGGTTCATTCCCGCTACGAAGCGGTCGCTTTGATCCAAAAGAAATAGGCTCAAACGAGCCTTTGATTTTCGTTATTTCATCGAACGCATCGGCTTTTCGTCCCATTCGTCGCCTTTCACTTGGTCAAGGTCGATACCTTTGGTTTCCTGAACCTTGAAAAGAATCACGAGAATGGCACCAAGGACGCCAGGAATGGCGAGGGCGAGATAAACGAAATCCAAGTAGCGGAGCGCCGCACCCGCATATTTGCTATAGAGGATTGTCGCGAGGTAGCCCACGAGATAACCCACCGCGGCGAAAAGACCTTGATCCCCCGAGGCGGAAGAACGGAAGTTGGTGGGGCAGGATTCACTGACCATCAAAATGATGGTATCACCCCAGTTCCAATAGCCCGCCAAAAAGCCCGCCGGCGAATGGGATGAGCATTACTGTAAGGATGAAAGTTATGTCCTTATCCAAGAGAACGACCTCATAATAGACCATCAAGCTGATCCCGATAGCGGGTCCGAGGAAAAAGAGAAGCCACCCGATTGCGGAAAGAACCCGATACGGGATTAGGTTCTTTCTTCGATAATCGTCCAATTCCCTCAATGGCCCAGAAAGGCATTCAGGTACCGAATAATCATTCATGAGATTAATTCCTCAACTGTTCGGCTCATTTTAAGAACGACTTCTGCTCTTTTATTTATTTTAAAGCAAAGAAGGCTGAGAATGAAGACCCAGCGGGAGGACCTTGAGTAGATTTAGGGGGCGAGATACGGCCGCTCTTTCGACGGATGCCTTATTCTTTGGCCTAACGGCGAGCGGGTAAGGCCGACTTTGGCAACGCACGCCTTCCATCGCTTTCTCAAGGAGACCGGCCCGGACAATCCCGTTCGTTTCCACGGCCTTCGCCGTTCCTGCCCCGCTCCGACGAGACGCGAAGGCGTCCCGATGGAGGACATCCAGAAGTGGCTCGGCCACTCGACGATCGTC
>DAISHV010000137.1:0-3839 GCA_036822315.1 Bacillota bacterium
TCGAAAAATTTCCGGCCACGTTTCTGCCCAAGCCCGCAGATGCCTCCCCCACTTCTTAATGGACAGGAGGCCCGGAAAGTTAACGGCCCCCCTCAGGCCCCGAACCCGCGAAAACCGGCCAAGGATGCCCTCCGCAGAAAGAATGAAAAAGTTTATTTCCCGTCGGCTTTTCGGCTCCAATGAGCGCTCCTTTCACTATGAAATGGACAAAAAGAGCGTTTTGTCACAATGGGGAAAACCGTTTGGAAAACTAAAAAATCAGCGCCCACCAGCGCTGATTACAAATTGAAAAAAGAAAATTGCCGTCGGTTTTAGAAAGAATTATTCATCAATATCCGATAAAGATCAGCGGGCAAAGCCCTGTTCGAAGGCCGCCGCATGGCCAGAGCGTTTTGCAATAGCCCGGATTTTTTCCACATCTTGAACGTCTCCGAAAGAAAAACCGTATTGCTGGACAACCGTCAGAACGAATTCTGATTTGTTAATTCTCCCAGCGACATTTCCAATTCCAACCCCAACATTGTCTTTTATTGCTTCTGGGCAATTTTCGAGATTCAAGAAGTTGATTCGAAATTGCGGTCCTACCTTGCTCGGCATACCGCTCGGCGTCTTGTTAATGGTAATGGGCATAAATTTTTGGCCTGGGAACAATTGCCTGAAAATCGCCTCTCTACCATCGCAGGGGACCTCAGCATCAATCGACTTTAATCTTCCTGGAGTGGCCATATACCCAAGAGCTTCAAACAATTCATCTTGGTCGTGGAAGCGAATTGTTTGAGCCCTGAATCCTGCTAATTGCTGAAGTGTGGAGGTAGGTGAAACGGCATGAGCCGCTCTCTCAAATGACTCTGTGGTATCGGCCTGCTCGGCCTCTGCGGCAGCTTGCTCAGCTTCTTTTTGTTGCTGAATTTCGGCTTTTCTTTGCTCGGCCATTTGAACAAATGATGGAGAAGTAGGCTGAAGATAAACTCCGATGGCATCAGGATAGGCGAAAATCTTTTTTCCGCAAGAAAACTCGACGGTAATGGTATCGCCAGATTCAAAAACAACGTGGCCCTGACCAAATTTGGAGTGAGTAACCACCTCACCAATAATGCTCTTCATTTCTTCAGCCATATGACACTTTCCTTTCATTTGTGTTCGTACTCGAATCATCAAAATCAAAAACCTCTTTTATGAATCCAGCCCTAGTTCATTTCACCGCTAAGGACTGTTGGATAATTTGCTCCATTTTGTCACGAACAATTGAGTAAATTTCCTCTTCCGGCATGGCGTCGATCAAACGAACGCTTCCGATTTGAGAGACTTCCTTCATTAGGGGGCGGCTAATCGTTTTCTCGTCTATTACAATACCATATTTTTCGCTAGCCTCTTTCTCGGCCCTAATGAAAGCCCTAGAAACGGCTGGAATATTTGAGATGTTACGGAAGACAAGGTTTCGATAACAGCCAAGGTTTTCAAAAAGGTATTTGGTCAATTCGTATGGGCTTTCGCTCCCTTCTTCAATTGACATTTCAACTCGATAGAAAGAACGGGCAATGACATGAAGCATAACGCCACGGCGCCCTTCGCCTTCTTTTGCAAACCACCAGTTCGACACGGTATTGGCATCAACCTTCATTACCTGCTGAGCAGCTTTATAACACTTTTCGAAGGTAAGCCAAGCCCAGAAATGCATATCGCCAAGGATGTAACGTGGAAGCTTCTTTAAACGCTCGTAAAGCAGAATCCCATTTTCGAGTTCGACCTTGGAATAATCGCCATCATCGAATACTTTAAGTTCAAAATCTTCGATGGTGTATTGCTTCTCTTGATAAGGCGTGATTTTTAAATAACGTGGAAGCCACGAAGCGTCGCTTGGATGGTCGATGATGTTCTGGGCGACTTCATCGGCGCTGGTACGACATTGGCGGAAAGCCTCATCCGTCATGAACTGGATATTAACCTCACTCATCGTCTTTTCCTCCTTCGGAATTTCCGCTAATCAGATTGAACGACTCGACAATGGCTTTCGTTGATGGATAATTCATTAAAGCCTGGGCGACTTCGATTGATTTCATCGTTTTGAAATCCTCGTCAATCAGTTCTTTCCCAAAGACGTTCTTGTATTGTTTGGTTACGGACGGCAGCCAGTCGTAAAGCATTGTCAACTCGTCAAGCGTTTTATCCATGGACTTGAGATCATCCAACGCATAGGCTAGAGCCGGAATCGACATTAGTGAGAAGAAAATGCAGTGATATTTTTCTGGACGTTTGCCTTTGTCGTAACTTGGGAAAGCCGATTTTGGGAGACTGATGATGATTTTCTTGGAATCATAACTCACTTTCATCATTTCGTCCTTGATGTGGCCGTCTTCTACCACGATGAAGATAGATGAAACGGCATTGTCCTTTTCTTGGTCGAAAGAAACCTTTTCCAAGTAGCCGTCATCAATGGCAATGACGTCGTATTTTTCCACAGAGAAAGTGTCGAAGCCTTCGTAATCTGGATCGAGATCATCAGGGGAAAAATCATCGATGTCCTGAGTGGCGATTATATAAGCGCCAATTGAAACCTTATCATTCAAGTCGCGAAGGTTAATAACAATGCGCTGAGGCGTCTCGGAAATATCGAATGTTTTACGGTAACGAGTACTAGAACACTCAACCACGCAAAGGCATTTTGCCTTGCCATCTGCGACTAGGCTTTTAATGTAGCCATTGGTCAACTCATAGAAGACGTTGTCCAAAACGAACTTGTCATCCAGAAGAGAACGATCATAAGAAAATTCGAACACGGACTTGGTATATTGGCTCAATACTTTTTCGGCATTGAGGGTTGGATATGGGAACAATCTTTTACCTAAGTGCATATAAGTGAACCTCCGCGGAGAACAACTCCGTCTGATCGGTCTTCATCTCGATCCGCATCTTTTTGCCTAGTTCAAGGGAAATTTTGACGGTCATATCGTTTCCTTCGATCTGAGCAGGTGCCCCGTTTACGTTGCAACTTAGAATGTGAACGGGGTATCGGTTGCCGCCCTCATCGAGCTTGGCAATTTCGAGTCTGGCATCTTCGTCATCGGAAGGCCCGCTGAAGATTAGGAGATACTTTCCTTCCTTTTTGTTTAGGCAAAGGAAGCGGTAAGACGTGCCTTTGTAGGGAATTCTCTTAAAAGTTGGAGTTCCCTCATCGCCGGGCTGGCCACCACCAACGCCTTCGCCAGGTCGTGGATCGCCACCGCCGCCATTATTTCCTCCGTTGGGATGCTCAATTGAATCGGCATCCCCTGGTTCTTCGATTTCGATTTCAACGCCATTGCCCTCTTCGTCTTCATCGTTAGCATTCAACTCTGTTGTCTTAACTTTGTTTTTGGTTTCGGTTAAAACCGGTTTATCCGTAATCTCCGTATGCGGTTCGCCTTTCCCCGGCTCATCATCAGTTTCAGGCAAATATTCACCCGCGCCAACAATGTCGGTCTTTTTGTTCGGCGTGGAGAGAAGATGGTCGAAAATAGTGTCTTTGATTTTCTTCACCAAATCTTTGTAGACGCCAAGCACTTGAGAGCGTTCTGCCAAATCAGAGATTCGGTTAAACTCCCAAGCGTTATGTTGCGGATTTTCAGTATCTTTTAGAATCGCGGCCAACTGGTTATCACCAATGATGCACATGGCCGAGCAAGGCATACTGGAATTAACGATGTTTGGCAAATCTTTGATAAGGATGTAAGGGTAACGAATCATTGCGCAATTGTTCGTGGCATATTGCTGATCCTCGCCCTCGAATTCTTTAAGGTATAAATCGCAATCGCCAAGAACGGTTCCGTCAAGTTCGATTGAAAACCTATCGTGTTTCACTC
>DAISHV010000138.1:0-1527 GCA_036822315.1 Bacillota bacterium
GGAAGTCATCGTCAAGACGATTTCCACCGAGCATCTTGCCGAAGTGGTCCGCTCGAAGAACAAAGCGGAACTCGACCGAATTTTCAGCGAGGTCGCCGATATCGATATCGCCGAAGCCGCCGATGGACTAGACGTCAAGGATTTGATCATTCTCTTCCGCGATGTAAATTCCCAGCAAACCGCCCCTCTTTTTGACGATTTAAGCCAAGATAAAAAGGAAGAATTGGTCCGGGCTTTGACCGATAAAGACCTGGTCAAACTCATCAACGAGCAAGCCGCGGATGACCTTGCCGATACGGTCGGCGATATGCCTGCCAACCTTGCGATCAAGGTCCTCCATGCCGCCGATAAGGACATGCGGGCCGACATCAATCAGATTCTGAAATACAAACCTGATACCGCCGGCGCCATCATGACGACAGAGTATTTGGAATTCAAAGAAAGCCAAACCGTCGGAGCCACGATCGATGCGGTCCGAACGATCGGGCGCGAAGCGGAAACTGTCTACACGATTTTCGTCCGCAATGACAAACGTAAATTCGTCGGCACCGTCGACTTGGATGATTTGATTTTCGCCAAACAAGACCAAAAGCTCTCCGACATCATGAATAAGGATGCCCCGAGCGTGCACGCGCAAACGGACCGGGAAGAAGTCGCCAACATCATTCGCCGTTACGACCTCAACGCCGTCGCCGTCCTCAACGATGATGAATGCCTGACTGGCATCGTGACCGTCGATGATGCGGTCGATGTCATCACCGCCGAAGCCAACGAAGATATCGAAAAGATGAGCGCGGTCACCCCGATGGAGGACACCTATCTTGAGACCCATCCTTGGCAAATGGCCCGCAAATGCCTGCCTTGGATCGTCATCCTCTTGATTCTTGACACCTTCTCGACCATGGTGGTCGATAAGCTTCAATATCAATTCAACACTTACACGATTCTAATCGCTTTCATTCCGGTCTTGATGGATACGGGCGGCAACGCCGGCGGTCAGACGATTGCCATTGTCATCCGGGGCTTAGCCATGAAAGAATTCGAACCTCGAGAATGTGGAAAGGTACTCCGACGCGAATCCGTGAGCGCTCTCATCATTGCGACCGGCGTTTCTTTAGTCGGCTTCGTTTGGTTTACTTTGGAGCAATATCTGGGCATCGTCACCAACCCAGATCTTCCGGATTTGGTCGTCAACGGCATCGCGCCTTCGGTCTGGAATGGCCGTTGCTGGAATATGGAATTCTTCAGCGCTGCGATGATGGTCAGCTTGGTCGTCTCACTCGCCCTCTTTGTCGCCGTCTTCTTAAGCAAAGTCGTCGCGGTTCTCCTTCCGATGGGCGCCGCGGCCATCAAAAAGGATCCGGCCATCGTCTCTCAGCCGCTCCTTACGACCATTGTCGATGTTTCCTCGCTTCTCGTCTATTTCGTGGTCGCTTACTTGCTGATTCTTAAGTTCCTATAAGGGGTTCCGCGGAATTCGGATAAAAAGTGTTGCTTCCTTTTTTGCGCCTCACTATAATTGAGCAC
>DAISHV010000138.1:1569-3752 GCA_036822315.1 Bacillota bacterium
TAACCCATGTGAGTTCAACTCTCATTTCCCGCACCAATGCAAAATTAGTCCTGAAAAATCAGGACTTTTTTTGTATTTGTAAATATCTATTTTTCCAGTTTTGCTTAGGGTAGAATTAAAGAATGGAAAAGTATCAAGACATCAATGCGAAGACCATTACGAAATGGATCGAGCAGGGTTGGGAATGGGGCAAGCCCATTGACCACGAAACCTATCGAAAAGCCCAGCAAGGCGAATGGGACGTCGTTCTCACTCCAAACAAAGCCGTCCCTCATTCTTGGTTTGGCCCCCTAAAAGGCAAGCGTCTTCTTGGTTTGGCTTCTGGTGGCGGCCAGCAGATGCCCATTTTCGCCGCTTTAGGCGCGGTTTGCACGGTTTTTGATTATACGGAAGCCCAACTCGAGAGTGAGCGGATGGTGGCTAAGCGCGAAGGCTATCCGATTGCAATCGTCCAAGGCGATATGACGAAGCCTCTCCCGTTTGAAGACGGCTCTTTCGACCTGATTTTCTTTCCGGTCTCCAACGTTTACATCGAAGAGGCCAAGCCGGTCTTCAAAGAATGCCATCGAATTCTGAAGAAAGGCGGCATTCTCCTTTCGGGGCTCGACAACGGCGTCAATTTCATCACCGACGAAAACGAAAAGGAAATCCTGAATCCCTTCCCGTTCAACCCTTTAAAAAACCCTGAAGAAATGGAACAGCTTCGCTCGAGCGACGGCGGCATTGAGTTTTCCCATACCCTCGAAGAGCAGATCGGCGGCCAACTCGAAGCGGGCTTCCGTTTGACGGATCTCTACGAAGACACGAATAGCTCGGGAAGGCTTCATGACCTGAATATCCCCACTTTCTTCGGGACCCGGGCCGTTAAATAATTCTTTTCGTCCTCTCAAAATCTCTTATACTAAGGGCGATGAAGCCCACTTACATTCCCGTGGCGGTTCTTCAAGGGGAGCACCCTCTTTTGGCCTACCTCAATTCTTTGCTTGAGGGAAAAGGCGAAATCCGGGTGACTTATCGCCCCTCGCCTTTTCCGAAACCCTCCAAAGACGCTTATTCCCTCGACATAGATAAAGGGGAGATCCGGATGTCAGGCAATCCAGCGAACGCTCTCTCCTTTCTTTATGGGCTCATCGTCGAAGAAGACCATCAATCGTATTTGCCTCTAGGCCATTATGAAGGTGACGCCCGCTTTCCATGGCGTGGCGTTCTTCTCGATGAAGCCCGGCATTTTATGGGCAAAGAATTCGTGAAGAACCTCCTCGATGCGATGTTCCTTCTCCACTACAACGTCTTCCATTGGCATCTTTCCGATGACCAAGGTTTTCGACTTGCCCTCCAAAAGTATCCCCGCTTAAACTCTGCGAGCTCCCGCAAAGGAACGCTCGAAGGTTGGGGAACGGGCAAAAAGAATTGGGTCGAAGGTCCCTATTCCTTCGCCTATTCCAAAGAAGACATCCAAGAGCTCCTTCTTTACGCCAAAGAGAGAGGAATCGAAGTGGTCCCGGAGATCGATATTCCCGGACACCTTTCGGCCATCCTTTCGGCCTACCCGGAATTTAGCTGCCCAAAGAAGCCTTTCGATATCCCGACTTCCTTTGGGATTTTCGATCATACCCTTTGCCTCGGAAATCCCAAAGCCCGGGAGTTCATGAAAGAACTCGTTGAAGAGGTCGCCTATCTTTTTAAGGGCCATTACTTTCATCTGGGCTTCGACGAGATCAAACCGACGGCGATGAAAGACTGCCCCCTTTGCCAGAAACGAATCGAAGAGGAAAACCTCAAAAACGAGCAAGGCCTGATTCAGGACTTTCAGAAAGAGCTGTGCCAAGACCTGCGCCAACGGGATATCGTTCCGCTTTTTTGGAATGATGGTTTCCGTTCGAAAGACGACGACGCGATCATGGAAGTCTGGGAGCTTTTAAAGCCTGGCAATAAGAAGCGGGCGATCCGTTTCATCAACGAGGGCCAAAAAGCGATCGTCTCACCCTTCTTCTCAACGTACGCCTCGAACCCTTATTGTCTTATGCCCTTAAAAAAGACTTTCCGTTTTGACCCAATCCTTTCGGGAATCAAGCGGCCCCAGAATGTCCTTGGGAGCGAGCTCTGCTATTGGTCGGAATATTATCGGGGCCCCGAGAAATTCGCCTTTGAGTTCAATGCCAGGGCTGTGATCCTTTCGGCCA
>DAISHV010000139.1:0-3752 GCA_036822315.1 Bacillota bacterium
CACCTCCGCCATCAGCTTCTCGAGCGGCAACCTCGTGCCTTCCGTTCTCAAGAGTTCGGGCAAATTCGCGATGGTGGGTCAAACCTCGGGCGGCGGAGCTTGCGTCATCGATGGGACTTGCCTTGCGGATGGCACCCAGTTCACTTTCTCCGGGAGACACGCGGTCTGCACCGTCAAGAATGGCGTCTACTATGACGTCGATAAAGGCGTCGACCCGGACTATCCGATTACCGATGTCGCGAACTTCTACGACCGGACGACACTCGCGGGTTATCTAGCGACGTTGAAGTAACCGAAACGAATTCTCAAAAAGGGAGTCTCAACCGAGAGGCTCCCTTTTCTTAAGACATGAATTCTGCTTTTAGAGGGATCCCCGAAGGTTTGCTGCTTCCGCTTGAGCGGCTTGAAGCTTTTCCTCGGCTTGGTGGGTTTTGCTCAGCGCGATGTCGGAAGAGCGATGGTTGGCCTTCACCGCTTCAAGCTTGGCGACATACTCCTCGCGCTTGAACCGGCGGGCATGGCCCTGAAGGCCGCAGATCAAAAAGAAGAGACCGGGTAAAAAGCCGAAAATCAGCAAGGCGGCCCCGCCCCATTTCCAGTCTTCGCTTCCGGCGCATAAGGCATAGAGCAAAAAGCAGGTGATACCCCCACCGAGGCCAAGAAAACCGATGATGGATCCACTGATGATCTTGCGCTTCCAATGATCGATGTCATCGATGTCCGACTCGGCTATTGCGACTTTGCCTTGGTGGTCCTTTTGGGCTTTGTCCGAAGCCTTTTTGAGATCTTTCGCTTTCTTCTCCAAAGCTGGGATGTCCGTCTCCAAAGCGGCTAAGCGGGCAATTTTGGGGTTGGAAAGGTCGCGCTCGAAAAGCATCGAAACAAAATGGGTCACCTCTTCGTGGGAATTGACTTTGCCGAGATTAAGGCGTCCGAAGGAGACCATGGTCGCCGAGTCGAAATGCATGTCTTTGGCCAACACCTCATTCCGAAACTTCAAAACCCAGCCCCACTCCTGGTAATGTTGGATGCAGGCCTCTTCCTCCTCGGGATTGGCCACGACACGCTTTACTTCGCTATTCATCGTCTTGTCCTCTCACCAAAGCGTAAAACTCGTATCGATCTTCTGGACGAGTTCTTCCCCATATTTCAAGGTTTCAGTCAGTTTATTGTAAAGAGAGGTGGCTATTTCATCCTCCGTATCGATGTCTCCTTCCCAATTGTTTTCGATCGAGACGACGGAATAATGGGCCCCGGCAATCGAAGAGCAAGTCTGAAATCCCGTAATCTGGAAGCTAAGGACTTGGGTGTAATCCGTCCGGCCCGAATAATTAATGACGTAGCTTCCGTAAAACGAGATCTTTTTGAGACTGACATTGAGCTTAAAGGGGATCTGAATGGACCAGATATCCGTTTGAGTAAAGATTCCGCTGCCGCTTTTGAAGGTCGTTTTCTGATTGAGACAATAGGTAGAATCACTGGGCTGATAGGCAATCCAGTCATACGAACCACCTACTTTATAGGAACCATCGCTTTCCAGCGTTCCGTTCCGCTTAAAATAGGAGGCCGCTTTCACCTCATCGGTGAACTTCCCGCCGAAGAAGAGCTGCTCTCCATCACTGGCGGCGACCGAGGAAGTCCCTGAGGAGGAATTCCAGAGCGTGCAGCTGCTCAAGCTTACTGCGAAAAGAGCCAAAATCAAAAGCGTCCAAGCCTTTTTTGTTTTTTCCATGGGATTAAAATAACACCCTCCCCCGTTCGGTTTTTGATCGTCTTCTAAAATTTTCGAAACCGATAAAGATTCGCCTTTTTGTCATAAAGGATTTCTTCGTTGCGATCGAAATTCGCGAAGTAACACCGTAATTCGTTTAAGTAGCGTCGGAAAGTGAGATCCGACACCTCCAGCTCCTCGAGAGCCTTTTTCTTTGACAGGCTTCCTTGAAGCAAGAACGTTTCGAAAAGATAAAGCACCCCTTGCGGCTTATTCACGCGCATACGTCTCTCCTTGAAAATGAGGGACGGCCATCCACGGGAGGCGGATCTCGCCACCCGTTCCTTAAGGACGATTTCACCTTAAAAGAAAGCGGGAAAGGATGCTATCAACCCGTTCCGAAAAGGATACAAAGCCAATTGAATCAGCTACAAAATCCGTTTAATTGTCCAAACCACGAATCGTCAAGGTCGTGGAGAATTTTTTCTCCGGATTGCTGCCATGGCGATAGCGGAATAACACAACGGGGTTGGCGACATCCTCGGAAGTTACGTTGTCGACGTGAAGGCGATAGTTTTTGTTTTCATCGACGCTGATGTACATCAGATCGATCGATTGGATAAAAACGTCATAATTGGCAACGTTCGCGGCATACCAGCCGAGAGGATAGACTTTGAAATTCACTCGATAATCCGTCTGGGAATGGACGCCGATATCGCTGAGCCCGTTGATATCCAAACTGACGCCTGTGATTTCCTCAAGAGTGGTCTTGCTTTCATCGTGAACATAACTCGCGGCGGGATTGTCAAAGGTCACTTCTACCGTGTTCGCGGAGGTTTTGTACTCGGCCAGGTTCGCGGGATTATGAATATGGCAACTCCAGGTCTCGCTCTTGCCATCCGGGGCATCACTGGGGACGGTGAGATACCCATAAGCGGTCCCTTCTTCGTAGCGTGTGGACGAAGAAGCGGTTCCGGAAACGCAAACCCACTCGAGGAGATCATGATCTTGACTCATGTTCCACGACGAAGAAAAAGACGGGGTCAGAAGATAATAAATATTGGGCATGAGCCGAACATCCGTCCCGTGGTTGATGGTGAAAGAGAACGAAGTTAAGGCATCATAGTCTTGCTGAGCGGCGCTTGGGGAAGAACTGGAAGAAGAGTTTGAGCTCGAAGAAGCGCTTGAGGAGGCAGAACTTGAAGAGGCCGAGGACGATGCCACCGAGGAAGACGGGCTTGAAGAGGCCGAGCCCGAAGAGGAAAACGGGCTTGCGGAACCCGATGAGGTCAAGGAAGAAAGACTAGTGTTTTTCGCCGCCTTCCCCTGGAGGGCAAAAAAGAGTCCGGTGGCTCCGCCCGAAAGGGCAAGCGCCAAAGCCGCGAATAAAAGAATGGCCTTGGCATGGTGTTTTTTGGGCAAAACAACAGGAGAAGCCACTTGCTCGGGGCCAAAAAGCATGGAGGGTTTGATCTTCGAATAGGCGAGATAACTCACCACGAAATCCAAAGTCGGCTGCGAAACCCCTTTTTCATAGTTGGCAAGATTCCGCCGATTGCAGCCTAGCGCCAAAGCCATTTGGGTTTGGCTCAGGCCTTTTTGCTGACGGAAATAAGCTAAATTATGCGCGAAGGCCTCCGGATCAAAACCCGGGTTCTCCTCAAAGGCCGCCGGAGCGGGATTCTCGGCGAACAAATCATCCAGCGAGACTTGAAGGACGTTGGCGAGGATGGGCAAAGAGGAGAGCCCCATCGCGCTCAGACCATTCTCAAACCGGGAAATGGCTTGGACCGTATAACCAAGCTTGGCGGCGACATCGCTCTGGCGAAGACCTAATTGTTTTCGTCTCAGGGCGCAGTAAGCCCCCAGCTGATTTTGCATGGGACAATTATAAGGCAAAGAGGCGTTCGGAAAACGATCTTCATGCGCCTTCAAAAAAACGCGCGGCGAAGAAATCAAGTCCGGGATTTGAAGATCCCTCGACTATTTGGCGTGATAGAGCTTCTTCGTCTCGTAGATCGGCTCGGAGGTATGGTCGATC
>DAISHV010000140.1:0-3706 GCA_036822315.1 Bacillota bacterium
GAAGGGGAGGATCCTGGCAATGAAGTGGAGGATCCTGTGGATGACGTGCCCGTCGAGAAAGAGGAACTAGAAAGAACTCCGCCACAGCCACTCAGCATGCCGAAAGTGAGAAAAGCAGCTAGTCCGAACAGGAATAAATTCCGTTTTTTCATATTGTCAATGCTCCCTTTGATTGAACATTAACAAAATTAGATATGGTGAGCAATAACTAAAAAGTTATTCAAAATTAAATATCGTCAATTTATTCGTGTTTCATCCCCCGATACGCCGGCTTTGTTAATTGTTTCTTTCTCTCGCAGGTAGACGCACGCGTGAAGAAACACGCTTGAACTGGATAAAGGGAAAACTTTACTCTTCTTCTGTTTTCTCGCGCTATCGCCTCGATGAGAAAGAAGAACCAAGCGGAAGTGGGCGAAGAGCCCTTGCCGAACTTACGCCTTTTTTCTTAGAATGCCTTTAGCGGGTATCGTTTATGGTTTTCTTGAAAGGAAAGAAGACTCTCCTCGTTCTTGGGCTCCTTTTCCTTTTGAGTTTGCCCTTCGCTTTTCTTCGAGCCCAAACGACCCCTTTTTATTTCCTTGAAGCCTCTTCGGAACGGAGTCTTCTTTTAAAGGAAGCTAAGAATCAGCCGAATGTTTTTTCAAGCGCCCCCAAAAGCGATTTTCATCCCTTGACGGATCTCGTTGGTGCCTCGAAAGATGCCTACGTGGATTTTTCAAACTATCACACCCATCACGATAGCAGCCTATCTTATGGCGCATCGGGAAGCGGCTATTGGCTTAAACAATATGTGGGGGAGAATGCGAAAGACTGGGGTTTGCTCGTCTTCAATATTCATCATCCGACGTCGCTAACGCTCGGCTATAGCATCGACGATAATCCGACGAGCGCATGGCGTTTTGACTTTTATTCTGAGAAAAACGGTAATGGCAGCGTAATCTCTTCTTCCTTTTGCGCGACCTCCTATACCAAAAAGACTGTCACGATCGACGTCGTCTCTTTAGCCCTAGGCTATGTCGCGGAATCCTTAGGCTTTTATTACTGCCTCGATTCGATATATTCGCTGACTTTTTATCTCAATGACTTAACGATTTCTTATCTTTGCTAACCTTAGGCGAATGGTTTTTTCGCGGGGATGAAACAAAGGGCGAGCTCCAGAGGAAACGCTAACGAAAAATCCGGAAAACACCGCCGCCTCCGGAACTTCCGCCTCTTCCGCTTGCAAAGATAGCCCCATCGCCTAAAAGGACGACCCCTAAAACGATGAGGGGAATTCCAAAGCCATAGAAGAAGTCCCCCTGAAAGGCAAAGACGAAGTCCCAGGTGCTTAAGGGATGCGATGGGGGATAACTTTCGCCATCGTAATGGATGAGGTAATCCTCATAACGGGCTTCATCAAATGGGGTGACCGCGATGTTATAGGCTTCGGGAATCACATTCTCGAGGACGAGTCCATAGGCTTTCGCTTGGGCGATTTCTAAACTCACGCGATCGGAATAATCTTTGAGCGTTCCTAAGGTTTCATCAAAGATTCGTCCCATTTCACCCGCCGTCAAATACCCGGAAAGACGATAGCCAATCTCGGCTTCGCTTTTAAAAAGCCGAATCCCACCAGTCGCGGTTACCTCGTAAGAATATAGGAGGAGAAGCCCCATATCGTTTTCCCCGATCTTCCATTTGCGGAAGAGCTCGGTTTTGTTATAGGTTTCGCTCCCCGTGGAAGGATAGCGATACGTGGCGGTGACGATTTGTAACCCACCCGGGTCTTTGCCCTCACTTCGACGAAAAACCTCATCGGATTTCGAGAGAAAATGGTCTTTTGTGGCACTAGAAAAAGCCTCAGCGTAGTCGCTCACATAGAATTCCGCGCTGGGATTCGTCGGATCGGCGGGAAGCAAAAAAAGAACGAGATAATAAACCCCGATTAAGGCGAGAGCAACGAGATGGAAAAAGGTAAAACCTCGGCCCCGCATAATCATCCTTTAAGAATGGGCGGTGGAGGAGGGGATATAAGAGGTAAAAATCGGCATCGCCGTATCGCTTCCATCAACGGACCAATAGGTTTTTGGCGTATTGAGGCGGAACATGCCGGCGATGAGATTCGAAGGGAAAAGCACGATGCTGGTGTTATAAGAACGCACCGAGTCGTTATAGTCTTTTCGTCCGACCCCAAGCTTATTTTCGGCTTCGGAGATTTCATCCATCACCATGCGGAATCCTGAGGCGGAAAGATAGTTTGGCTTATTGTCTTCGACCACAGCAACGACGTGGTTATAGGACGTGATTTCGGCACTGTCGGAGGCAGGATTCTCTCCCGTGTAGGCCCCGCGAGCGCTCGTGATCGCATTAATGATCGTTTGCTCTTCAGTGAGTTCGCCCGCCAAGGTAGCGTAAAGTTGACTGAGTTTATCGTGGCGTTCTTTGAGGAGGTTCTGCACTTGAGCATAACGGGAGCTGACGGTCTCGTTTTGCCGAACCAAACCATTATAGTTCACCAAGGTGGTGATGCTGAAAATGAGCGTCAAAACAACGAGGATCGTCCCCCCGATGATCCATCGGGGATGTCGGAGAGAAAAACTCATGTCTTTTCAATACTCCCTCTTTTTGTCTATTATAAGAAAGAAAAGCTTAACGGATGAAGCTATCTCTTCTTTTCGCCTCAGCGATTTTCATCGCTTCTAAGGCTCTACTTTAGTTAGCTGAAGAATGTAAAACTCCGAGGGAACTCTTGACAAAATTCGTCATTAAAGTGACGACAAAACCTCAATCTTTGCACTGACGAGGCTTTTTCTCCTATGGAGAGAGAACTCCGGCGATTCATTTTTCGTAAAAAAAGCAAGAATTGACAAGAATGAGGAAGGCGAAGAATCTAAACTATGTCCATGGACTACATCGAAACCCTTCAAGAAGCCGTCCGCTATATCGAAAGTCACCTCGAGGATGATCTTTCTTATACGGATGTGGCGGAGCACGTGGCTATCTCGCCTTACCATTTCATGCGAATTTGGAAAGGCGTGACGGGGCTGACCTTGTCCGGATATATCCGGGAACGCCAGCTTTACCAAGCCCTCCTCGAACTCTCCGCTTCGCCTTCTTTGGAAGTAATTGATGTGGCCTATAAATACCATTACGCGACCCCGGAAAGCTTTTCTCGAGCGTGCAAACGGAGCCTCGGCGTCAGCCCGAGAGTGGCGCGAAAAGACCATGCGAAAATCAAGCCTTTCCTTCCGCTCGTAGTGGCATCGTTAATCCAAGGAGGACAACATATGGATTATCAAATCGTTGAGATGAAAGCATTCGAAATCATCGGCGTTAGTCGACGATTTAGTTTCGATGAAGCCTATAAGAAGATTCCCGCTTTTTGGAGCGAGACCATCCGAAAGATCTGCCAGCCATCTTATCCGAACTTCGAGCTCGTGAAAAAAGCCCGTATCGGTGAATTGGGCGTTTGTGTGAACGATGGAAAAGAAGACTTCGATTATCTTATCGCTGGTGAGTACCGTGGCGAGAAACTCCCCGAAGGCTTCAAGACGCGAAAGATTCCCGCGAGTCTCTGGGCCAAGTTCAAATGCGTCGGTCCTTTGCCGGGCTCGATGCAATCCGTCAACACGGCGATCTGGCACGAATGGTTACCCTCTCATAGCGAGTACGAACTCTCGGAGAATATCGACATCGAGTTCTATAGCGACATGCCGATGGACGATCC
>DAISHV010000141.1:0-3674 GCA_036822315.1 Bacillota bacterium
AAGGCGATGCCTTTTTTAGCATAACTGCGGCTTTGATTTGTGGCTTTCTTGCTCCAAGTCGATTCGATGCACTGGCAAAAAGCATCCATCATCGTGCATTTCTTTTGGAAAAGAGGAACAGAATAGGTTAATTCAGGGAAGAGAAAGACGAAGTTCGGAAGAATATAAGGGTAAGCGTTGGAGTGTTTTATTCCACCAAGATACTCAACGGCAAAATGAGTTGACTCGCTGCCTGTTCCGCTGGTCGTTGGAATGGCAATCATTGGAACATTTGGGAGATCTTGATAGTCAACATCACACGATTTTTCGAGGGAGAGAGAATAGCGATCAAGATAGATAAGATGTTTGATATTCTTGCCAATATCCAACGCTGTTCCGCCACCAATTGAGACGATTGAATCGCAATGATTGTCCCTAAAAACCTTTAGGCCCTTTTCAACGTCTTGACGGCTCGGATTGGGTTGAAAATCCGAAAAGAAAACCAAGGGCAACCCAAAGCCTTGAATCGCCGATTTTATAGGCAAAAAATCAAAAGCTTTGTCAATAACAAACAAAGGTTTTGCCATTCCGTTTTTCTTTAAGCAGCGAGCAAGAACGGAATAACTCGGATGAAGGAAGACCTTTTGTTCCTTATAATCAAAAGGAACGATGCCATTACGGACATTCTCGAAATCTTCTTCGTTGTCGATTTCATTCACAAAATAGCGATCATAGAAAAAGCCTTCGACTTGAACGTCCTGAGAAATTTCATTAAGGGCATTTTCGGCGTAAACATTTGTATTTCCTTTTGAGCAAAAGTCGGCGACCTTATCAAGCCAAAGATTGAGCGTGTCGTGGTCGATTTTGTAGAGAGGCTGTAAGGCATAGCGACCTTCGCCACGATCCCCCACTTTTATCGTGCGGAGAAGGCCTTTTTCAAAATACCCGACAAAATCTTTGTCAGGTAAAGGGGCATTCTTGCTAATGCAAACCAAGTTTTTACGTTTATCGCGAAGAATTGCGCTTAACAAATGGCGGTCGAACACCAAATCACCATGCATGATGACCACGTCGTGGCCTCGAATTTTGTCCGCGGCAAGATTCATTGAAACAATGGCGTTTGAAGAAAGATAAAAATCATTTTGAACGAATTCGATAGACATCGATTTAAACGACGCTTTTTCACAAATCCGTTTCATTTGTTCAGGAAAAGGGCCGGTTGTAACAACTACGTTGTCGATCCCGTTTTCATGCAAAAGACGAAGCTGTCGCTCAAAAATGGTCTCACCAGTTTCTAGCGGGGTGAGGCATTTTGGATGGTGGTCGGTAAAAGGACGAAGCCTTTTTCCATAGCCGGAATCGAAAATGAGTGCTTGATACATTACTCTTTGATGGCCTTCATGAAGGCTTGCTTGTTCTGAATCGGCGTCGTGGTCGGACGGCCGAGATCGGCTCGCGATCCTTGATGGCAATAAATGATCATCGCCACAAGGGGGTTCTTCGCTTGCTCAGCAATCCCTGCGCGAATATCGTCTTCGCTCTTGGCTTCAATGACCTTTTTGAAACCCGCACCCCGCAAAATCTCAGGAGCATTGATTTTCAAGGCAACGGTTGGCTGTCCACCGACCGATTCGTGAGCCCCATTGTTGATCATGATGTATTTGAAATTCTTTGGTGCTTTATCGGCAATCACAGGGAAGGAACCCATGTGCATGATAAAGGAACCATCGCCATCAACACAGAAAACATTCTTTGCAGTACCGATCGCGACTCCACAAGCAATGGAGGCGGTATGCCCCATTGACCCGACGGTTAAGAAATCGTGAGAATGATCTTGCTTATTCCGTTCCCGGATTTCGAAGATCTCACGCGAGGCTTTGCCCGTCGTTGATACCACGAAATCATCTCGTTTAAGTGAAGAAAGGACCGTCTCTAAAGCATGTTCTCTTGAAAGCGGATAAGAATTATTCTCCACTTCAAGTTTGTAGGGACTAAAGCTTCCTTTGTGAACGACTAAAGCAACCGGATTGTTAGTTTCCTTCATGTAAGCAACACAATCACGAATCTGCTCAACATAATTATCGCCCAAGATGAAATGCTTAATTCCCATAGCATCAAGAAGCGGAATAGTGACTTTACCCTGTTTAACGTGTTGGGGTTCATCGTGGACGCCAGGCTCCCCTCGCCAGCCAATGATGAGCATTAACGGGATGTTGTAGACATCAGCGTCCGTCAACGACATCAAAGGATTAACAGCATTGCCTTCGCCGGAGTTTTGCATATAAACCAAGCCGAACTTGCCCGTCGAAAGATGCCAACCTGCGCACATGGCAACGGCGTTGCCTTCATTCGCAGTAATAAAATTCCGCTCCCGTGGTGTCTTCGTCTGAATGCAGGCACAGAACTCTTTTAAAAGAGAATCCGGAACGCCAGCAAAGAAGGTAATATCATTTTTAATCAGTTCATCATAAAAAGAGTTGGTGTCTACCATAAAGAAATCACTTGCCCCCAGGGATTAATTCGATAACTTGCTTAATCGGCATGCAATACTGCTGACTGGCTTCTAAACTACGGCCATGCTCAAGAATGCAGGTCGCCGTGTTGACCATCGCCGGATAAGCTGCTCGTAATAGGTGATTGGCATGAATGATGATGTTGGCACCCTTTTCTGCCAGTTCTTCTTCGGTGAATTGGTTGTAGGTCGTAGGAACCAAAATAAGCGGAATGTGCGGATACTCTTTTCTAAAAGCAGCCATGAAATCAAAAATCTCTTTGCCGTCTTTCTCTTTGCTATGAATCATGATGCCATCAGCGCCGGCTGCAATGTATTTGCGAGCGCGCATCATGGCGTCTTCTTGCCCCTTCTTCAAAATGAGAGATTCGATACGGGCAAAAATCATGAAATCAGGGGTGACTTGTGCCTTTTTCCCGGCGTTGATTTTGGCAGCAAAATTGTCCGGATCGTCTTGGGTTTGCTGGACATCGGTTCCGAACAAAGAGTTTTTCTTCAATCCGGTCTTGTCTTCAATAATAATCGCCGAAACGCCAATGCGTTCAAGAGTTTTAACATTGAAAACGAAGTGTTCGGTCAAACCGCCTGTATCGCCATCGAGGATAATCGGCTTTGTCGTCACTTCCATGATTTCGTTGATGGTGTTTAACCGGCTGGTTAAATCCACAAGTTCCGTATCGGGTTTGCCTTTGAAAGTCGAATCGCAAAGCGAAGAGACCCACATCGCATCGAATTCTTTGACCGAAGCAGTTTTTGGATCAATATATTTAGTATTCTCAACGATGATGCCAGAAAGACCGTTTGAGGCTTCGATGACCCGAACAAAAGGCTTGAGGCCCAGCATCTTCTTCAAACGACCACGTCGAACATCCGGCGTTCCAAGAAGCGGTCGCATTTTCGCTTCAAGTTCGGTGCCTGAAACATTCTTCGTATAAGGCACTTCAATGAGTTTGCCGCCCCAACCTTTTAATTGATTAATGACCTTCTCACGAATTTCGGACTGAACACCCGTTTTCCAATCGTCACCATGGATAACAAAATCAGGTTTCAGTTCATCAAGAACCTTAGTGTAATCGAGTGTCTCCTGTTTGATTACTTTCGTTACACCTTTGATGTTTTCGAAAATCTTTTTTCTCTCGTCAAAGGACAAAAGAGGAGTCCGTTTGTATTTTGCAATAGCCTC
>DAISHV010000142.1:0-1507 GCA_036822315.1 Bacillota bacterium
TTTTGAGAGGTTTTAATCTGGCGAGCGTCGCTCGCTACCGAAGGCTTGCTTTCTCCCACGTGGAAAAATTGGGATAGCGCCGGTCGCTCTGCGAATGTATCTCGAAAGGCCCGCCGTCGTTTGCAGCTCCGCAAAACGCCGGGAAATTCGGGTCGGAGGAGACGATAACGTAGAGCGAGATGTGAAACGCATCTGTGAAACGCTTAATTGCGAGCGAAGAGAAAATCGTGGCAACCTCGCCTTTGGTGGCCGAAATGACCGGGTCTTGAGCGTCTTTCGGGAAGCAGAAGAGATAGGAAAACGCAGCCCCCTGCTTTCTTTCGCGTTTGCAGTAGCAGGCGATGCCCATGAGATGGCACAGGAACTGTTTGATGTCGAAATGCAAGTCTTTGACATCCTGGCCGAAACCGAAATTGGCCAAAGGAACAATCAGTTTGTCTACCGGCTTCTTTTTCCTCTTGTCATAGAACGGTTTGACCATCACCCCATCGAAGCCAAACAAATCCATCAAGCCTTTGTATGTCGCGTCGAGGATCGCGACATGCTCGGCGAGAATTTCGTGGCATTTAGCTTCGATGAAAACCGGCCGCGTCTCCGAGTCGAAGAATGCGTCCATCTGGGGGGCGGTCGGATGGGTGTCGTCAGAAAGGACGTTCGCTTCCGACAGATTGAATTCCGCCCCGCTGTGGCCTTTGTAGACGACGAGGCCTTTTTCGAATTTGACCATCGTCCCATTCTTGATTGGACTTCCGAGGAATTCTGTCGGTTTGAAATCGCGGAAAGTAAGGTAGACAAAGCGGCTGGAAGAGCCGACGGAGGCCATCTTCGGCGGGACCCGCTTCTTGTGGCCCTGCTTGTCCGCCCTCGATGAGCGCTCTTTGAACTCGCCGCCCTTGCCGCCGCCGTAATCGGCGTAGGCGGACGGGTAGGAGTCCTTCATCTCGCACAAGAAGGACTGAAAAACCTCTTTTTTAAAATATTCCGGGTAAACATCACCGGCCTCTGCTTTATATCCAAAAGCCTCGCGACTATTTTGATTGTCTAAAAGGAACTGGTCGAATCGGCTGATTTGATGGCTCATTATAAAAGCCTTTCTTCGGTTTATTATCGCCTAGCATTTTCGATTTGACTAGGTTCAGTACCAAGAATCTCTACCTATCCCCTCAATCCAACTCTGCCAGAAAAGCAAATTTAAGAGCTTTTGGGGAAATTGGACAAATGCACGCAAACAATCTGAATCATCCTTTATTGGCGTACCAGACAATATGATCGAACCTTTCAAAAGGTTTTTCCTTCGGCCCGATGTTAACCTTTCCGAGTATTTCCTTAATGAAATTCCAGTACCGCCGATAAATTTGTGATTCAATCTCTTTTTTGTCTTTATTCAAATTCCCATTAGGCATTTTGAAGAATGCTTCAGGTGTTTCCTTTCCTAAATAAGCGAGGGCGTAGCGGCCAAGCCAATCCGAAACAACGTTATCGTATTTTGGATATTCGAATTGGGTGT
>DAISHV010000142.1:1607-3647 GCA_036822315.1 Bacillota bacterium
CATCTCTCCGAACCAATAAGAAGACGAACCGTGGTAGAGGCCGTTGGCATTATCCGTCATTGTTTCTGGGTCAAATCCCTGGCTAGGAGGATTCGAATCGGCCTCCTTTTTGTAATTTGAATCAAGCCGGACAACGGCTTCGATAAAATCGGAGTTTTTCTCCGTTAGTGCGGCAAGGCTAATCGATCCATCCGTCCGAACGTCCAGTTCGTAAGGGTCTTTGCCTAAACGAGTTTTGAAATTTGTGTTTCCCATACTTGTTCCTTTTTAGTTCACTAATAGAAAATCCGTCACGTCCCGATGGCACGACAAATCACCAGTCATTTCGAATAATCCGCCTTAGACCGAGAGGGTTGAAACCTCTCAACATAAGCAAGACAAACCAAGTCAATCAGTCCTTCTGTTTTTTGATGAATCCAAGAACAAACTTTGTTTGCTCGTCATTCAAAGAGACGGCGCCAAAATTTTCGCGGACGTCGCCGCTATACCCGGCAAAGACGAGGGTTCCGCAGTACATGGCGGAATTATTCGGTCCCCATAGGTTAGCCCCTAAGCCGGGATTGACGGCGCTTTTTTCGTTGCAGTACATATCGACGTCTTCGCCAATCGGACCCCGAGTGTCGGAGGTCACCTCGCTTAGGGGCGCGCCATTTTTATCAAAGTTCCCACAAAGTTGATTGATCTCCCGAATGCCAGAAACTTCAGCGACACGCGCCTTTTTGCCAGGCTCTTTAACGATAACCTTCATAGTCGTCCTCCTTTGATATTTTACCGTCGGTTTTCAATCGAAACGAATGGTTTTTCAAGGCATAAAATCCTCCTTTTCTTCCGCCAATTTATCCGCCGCAAATCCCTATGCAATCTTTTGCCTTTAAAAGAACGAATTAGGCCTTTGATGGCGCGTCCTTCATTTTGTTCCTAGGAGGATGCCTCTCGATGAAAGCCTGGGCCCGGCGGCGCATTTCGCTTTCGAAAAACGCCGTTTGATGGACCAGATAAACCTTGGGGGCGAAGAGAAAATACCAGCTCATCAGTTCTAGCGGCTCGAGATTCAGTTCAACATCAAACACCGTCGTGGGTTTTCCGTCCGGGCCGTGGCCTTCATAAGTGGCGTTGACTTGAACCCTGTCCCCGTAGAGGTTGCGGGAGTGAGCCAGCGTCAAGGCGCCGAAAATAAGAGCAGGAACAGGATGGCATCTTCTTCGGGCGCCGGCATAGAATCCTTCGAGGACCCTGGTGTTCTTGGCCATAAGCGTTTCAAAATTAAATCCTTCTCCCCCACAGCAAGACTCAATCCCGATTCCGAGATGCTTTGAGCCGACGCTCAAGTCGTGAATGTTGAGAAATGATGCAATGTAGAGATAAATCGGGTCTTCCTCTTTCCCTTTTTCGTCGGGCAACCTGGCGCCCAAAACGTAGTACTGTCCGTTTTTTAAAAAGAGTTTGAGAGGCACGATCCTAACGCTTTCCTGAACGAGGGTCCCCCTGCTAGGCGAAACGAACTCGTGGAAGAAGCGAATCTCGCGGTGCGAGGCAAAAGCTTTTGCGACCATCGCTATCATTGAGAAGTAATGGGAGCGGTCGTCGAAGTCCCCCGCATCGGATTCTGGGGCGAAAAGCCCTGAGGTCCTTTCGAGCAAAGACCAATCCTCTTGACTGGCGTAAGGGCGAAGTTGCTGGCTTGCTACCGCTCTCGCTTCAGGAGAGATGGCGGCAAAATGGTCAAGGATCCAAACCAGCTCGCCAAAGCTGAATTGGCTGGAGCTTTTGCCCATGAGATAGCCTTTTTTGCCAAGGTGATGGAAGTCCATCACGGGCTCCTCCCCCTGGGAGAGCGCCTTGTAAATGGCCGCGTTCTCGCTGATGGTCTTCGGGGAAAGCCACAGGCCGTAGTCTTCGTGAATCCGCCGGATGACTTCCTCACGCCGCATCGGCTGGCTTCGGGCGTAGCGCTCCAAAGTCAAGTAAATCAAAAGGGAACTCGGTTTCTTGGCTATTTCGTTCCAATCGTACTTATTCTCTTTTTTGCCCATGTTTTTT
>DAISHV010000143.1:0-3632 GCA_036822315.1 Bacillota bacterium
AAGACCGATTGATCCGCTCCGGCTTCTTTGAGGTCTTTTAGACCTTCCATTTCAGCTTCGCGAACCATCTTGATGCCATCGGCTTCGGCGGCTTTGAGATTGCGCATGCTCTCTGCTTCGCCTTCGGCTTGAAGAATCTTGGCTTGTTTCTGCGACTCAGCATCGAGAATCATCGACTCTTTCTTGCCTTCAGCAATGAGAATCGCGGATTGCTTTTCGCCTTCCGCTAAGAGAATCTTTTCTCGCTTCTCACGTTCGGCTCGCATCTGGCGTTCCATCGCTTCGCGAATATCTTGCGGCGGAAGGATGTTCTTCACCTCGACGCGGTTGACCTTAATGCCCCAAGGGTCGGTCGCTTCGTCGAGAATTTGCCGCATCTTGTCGTTGATGATGTCGCGCGAGGTCAAGGTGGCATCGAGATCGAGGTCACCAATAATGTTACGGAGGGTGGTCGCCGAGAGGTATTCGATCGCGGCGATCGGATTCTCGACGCCATAGGCATAAAGCTTGCTATCGGTGACTTGGAAGAAGATGACGGTATCGATTTGCATCGTAACGTTATCTTTGGTGATGACCGATTGCGGATCGAAATCTTTGACTTGCTCTTTCATCGAAATCACTTTGCCGATGTGATCGACGAACGGGATGAGCCAATGAATGCCGACACCCCAAGTCTCGTGATAAGCGCCTAAACGCTCAACGATGGCTTTGTCGGTCTGCTTGATGATGCGGATGTTGCAAATCGCAATCAGAATGCAAATGAATAAAACGACCGAAATAACAATAACGGCGACAATCCCTGGATTCATTGTTCTTTTTCTCCCTCGGTGTTTTCCACCTTTTTAACAATCAGTTTATTCCCGGAGACAGCTAAGACCTCAACCGTCGAACCTGCCGGAATCTTATCTTTGTCATTCTGGGCGATTGCCGTCCAGCTGACATCGTTAATCTTGCAGACCCCATGGTGCAAGAGGTCGATCTTCTCAACCAAAAGTCCCTTCTTCCCCCTCATCTCATCGATATTGCTATTGATGATATCCCGCCGTAGAAATTTATGGACCAACGGACGGAAGCAAAGCAGCGTTGCGATCGAAACGACGAAGAAGATGATGATTTCGATCCACCACGTCACGCCGGGGATAAAGCCAACGACTAGCGCTAATAAGGCCCCCGCGGCGAACCAGATGCTCACGAGGTCGGTCCCAACGGCTTCGATGACAAGGGCAATCACAAAGATCGCCAGCCAAATCGCCCACATCCAGTTTTCGATATCCATACGTTAATGCTCCCCCTTTCCCGTCTTAATGAGAAGTAAATTCTCACTTTCGTTCCATTCCGTCTCGTAAGAAGTCGCGCTCTCCGAGAGCGTGATTCCTGTCTTCTCAGCGATTCGGCGCATGAGCTCGCGCGAACAGATCCGGGCATAGCTCTTCTTGAGAGCGATGTCTTGGAGCTGATATTCATCCAAATCGCCTCGTAAAACCCGTTCTTTCGACAAAGGCGCAATCACCACGTTCTTCTCTTCGTCGACTCCGACTTGAACCTTATAAGCGTACTCGAAGGGGACACAAGCCTCGCTATTGAGGGTGATGTAACTCGCCGTCAACGCTGCCTGTCCTTGCCTTTCTTTGGCATCAAACCATGTGATTTTCATGGCCTCACCTCGCTTTCGCAAGAGTATTTTGCACACGTTTGCAAACTTATGCAACTATTTGCATTTTTTCGCAAGACCAATGAGAACAAATCGCCCATCAACGCCTCGTTATTCATCAAATATAAAATTTTTATTTCGTCTTTTCTTCGCTGATAACCCTGGTGTTTTTTATGGAGTGGAATGATGAGCAAAAGAGGAGACTCGAGGTTGAATTTATCTTTGTTATAATGCCTAGGACAGAAACCCTTGAGGTTTTGAGGAAAAACGATGAAACGGCAACCCATGATTTTGTCTTTGCTCTTCTTGGCGGCTTTAGCCTTAGGCGCCTGCGGAAAAAGCGATCAAATTTCCCAAGAAAATCTGGATTATCCTTATTACGAAAGCGCGTTGGCTGAGAAAAAGACCATTAACCTCAGCTTCTTTAAGGGCATCAAAAACATCCCTTATCTTTCGATCGACACCCTCAAGACTATTTTGGAAGGTGCGATGAAGGATTCCGGAGAAAGTAACTACGTTCTCAGCAAAACGATTTCGGGCAAAACCATCACCTTAAGTCGGGAAAACAAAGTGAGTTGCTCTTTTGATTTCGCGAAAGGGACGATTACTTTCTCCGATTATGACCTCTTCTCCTCTCTTCCTTGTGCGGCCAACGGGCTCGACATGGATCCTTCAAGCGATCTGAATGCCAATAATCAATACGAATATCTCCAACGGCAATCGCGTAAAGGCTTTTATCGCCCTGGTGCCAAACTGGTCTTGACACCCAAGGATTACGACATCGAGCTCTATTACCAAAAGGATCAAGGCGATTTGCCGCTCACGATGGCCTCGGATTTCTTCTTGGCTACCCCAATGCCCACTCTCGCCTTCAATGGCGAATCCGTCTTCCTTTTCCCGGGGGCTGGCTCCTATGGCGATCTCTCCGACACTTATTATCAGGTAGCGCCTAAAGCCCTCAGCACGGAGCTTGCGGCTTTCTCTTATCACGAACTCTGTCTCACCCTCGACCACCTTTATGGCCTTAAGAAACAACACGGGATTAGCGATTTCGATACTCTCTTCAGTCAAAATGGTTTCAAAACGGATTTCTTAGGGACCGATCCCAAGACCCAAGATATCGACTATGAGAAGCTCGTCTATGCTCTTCGCGCGGATTTTCATTCGAACTTCGTCGGTAATTCGCCTTTTGCGGGCAAAGATTCGACTCCCGCCCGGGGCGAGGGGATGACCACGTATGGAAGTCCTTCTTATTTGGCGAAGGTGGCCGCGTTTAAAACCGTCGCCGCCGCTCAAGCCCCCGCCTTCGCTGAAGGCTGCCCCATCTATCAAGTCATCGGGGATACTGCTTATGTCAGTTTTAACGCCTTCACCTCCGCCAGCGAGGATTACTACAGCAAAGCCCCGACGGCGGAAGCAGCCGATACTTTTGGAATTTGTGCCTATGCCCATCAGCAAATCACCAACAATAGTGCCATCAAAAACGTTGTTCTTGATCTCTCGGCTAATACCGGTGGCGATAGCCGAGCTGCCCTTTATACCTTGGCTTGGTTTTTAGGTGAGGCTGCCCTCAGCGTCCAAAGTGCCGCTACCGGAGCGCTTGCCACCACGCTCTCCGCGCCGATCTCAACCTCGACCATGTCTTTGATGAGAAAGACACCCTCCAGGGCAAAAATCTCTTTTGTCTCATCTCGCCTTCGAGTTTTTCGAGTGGCAATCTCGTTCCTTCCTTCTTCAAGAACTCCGGTAAAGTCACCCTCTTAGGTCAAAACTCCGGGGGCGGTGCTTGTAACATCCAGCCCCTCGTGAGTGCGACTGGCACTTATCTCACGATTTCTTCGCAACGGACTCTCGTTCGTGTCTTCAACGGTTCCTATGAGGGCATCGATCAAGGAGTAGCCCCGGACTATCCGATCAGTCAAATCAGCCATTTCTATAACCGCACTTTATTGACCAGCCTGGTTGATTCGATCCAATAAAA
>DAISHV010000144.1:0-3572 GCA_036822315.1 Bacillota bacterium
ATGAACCGTTTTTTCAAAGACTTCCGGATTTTCCGCGCGATTCATCAATTGCTGTTCGGCTCCAAACATCTCCGGTACTTCGGTCAAGGCGACTTTAGCCCCCGAGGCCCCTAAGACATCGGAAAGTAATCCCACGAGCGGGTTGGCGGTTAAACCGCTGAGCCCATCGCTACCGCCGCATTTTAAGCCCAAAGTGATCGCACTTAAGGGGCAGGAGACGCGTGGTTCATCTTTGATTTTCGCATAGAGTTTTTCTAAAAGATCACTGCCATAAGCGATATCGTCTTCGACATCTTGGCATTGGAACGAAAGCACGCGGTCATGGTCATAGGGCTCCATCGCATTCATAAAGGAAGAGAGCCGGTTATTCTCGCAACCGAGTCCCACCACGAGCGTGGCTCCGGCATCAGGGTTTTTGGCTAAACCAATCAAAAGTTTTTGTGTTGTCGCTAAATCATCGCCTAATTGGGAGCAACCATAAGGATGAACGAGCACTTGGACGTGCCCTGACATCTCCGGATGCTTTTTTAAGAAGGTGGCTTTGATTAAGTTCGACGAGCCATTCACACAGCCGACCGTCGGTACGATGAAGAGGTCATTACGGATGCCGACCCGCCCATCCTTCCGCGGATAGCCCATGAAGGTTTTTGCACTGGCTTTGGGGGGCAAAGGAACGGACTTCTCAAAAACATAATGAGGATTTGCAGTGTTTAATGAAGTCACCAAATTGTGGCTATGAATCCACTGCCCCTTCTTCACGTCTTTCGAGAGAATGCCAATGACGTTGCCATACTTGATGAGAAGATGGCCTTTTGCCATGTCGTGCAAGGCGATTTTATGGCCTTGTTTGACGTCATCTCGAAGCGTGATCCCGTCGATGACTTCGCCCTTATGGCAATCTCTTAAAGCGATGATGACATCATCGTTAGGATTGATTTGGGTGAAATCATTCATGGGCATTGAACTCCTTGACGGCATCGTAGACCGACGGCGCTTCGACAATCTTGTGAAGGTCGAGAGCGACTTCTTTCTCTAAGCCTTTGACCGCGGTGAGATCTTCACCCCAGAAGCTGACGTTGCTCAAAACCGAATGGACGACATCTTCAAGCTTGCCACCAGCATAATAAGCGTCCCAATACTGACGGAATTCCACCAGATATTCGGGCGTATCTTTAAGGGCAATCGGTTCTTTGACGCCATTTTTCATCCGATAGCCATCATAGAACTTGATCAAAGCCGCTAAAGCAAAGAGCAGATGCTTCGGGTCTTTGCCGGCTTTCAGATCATCGAGGACGGTCGGCAAATCGCGTTCCTTGTATTTGGAAACGCTATTGAGAGCGATCGACATCAAAGCGTGATGGACATACGGATTGAGAAAGCGCGAAAGGACCGCATCGGCGAAGCCTTTGGCATCTTTCGTCGTGATGGTCGGAACGATTTCGTTATAGAGTTCGGTCAATAAGAACTTCTTAATCTCCGGATCGAGAAGAGATTCGCGAACTTCATCAAAACCCGAAAGATAAGCGACCGGAACGAGCGAGGTGTGAGCGCCGTTAAGAATTCTGACCTTCCGTTTTTTATACGGGTGAACATCATCGACATAGATGGCATGAAGACCAACTTTGTCGACCGGGAAATGCTTCTGGCAATAAGCCTCTTTCTTCAAGACATAAAGATGGAAGTATTCGCCTTTCACCATCGAGTTATCAACATAGCCGAACTCTTGGCAAAGCGCCGGGAATTCGTCTTTCGGGAAACCCGGAACAATCCGGTCGACCAACGAGGACGTATAGTGGCAGGCTTTATCCAAATATTCGGCAAATCCCGCCTCTTCGTGGCGTTCCGCAGCCAATTTGAGAAGGACTTCTTTAAGATGGTCGCCATTGTCGTCGATGAGCTCGCACGGCATGATCGCCAAACCCGCTTTGGGGCCGAGGACCTTATAACGACGATATAAGAGAGCATAAAGTTTGCCCGGATAAGAGAGAGGAAGTGTCGTCTCAATATCGACGCTGACATCTTTCTCTTCAAAGGTAATGCCGGCTTCGGTCGTGTTCGAGATCACGACTTCGAGGTCTTTGCTTTCGCCATATTGTAAGAATTTTTGATAATCGAGGAACGGATTCACGAAATCATCCAATACATCGATGATTTGATGCTTCCTGACCGCTTGGCCTTTTTCATCAAGACCCTGCAAGATCAGCGTGTATAAGCCATCTTGCTTCGCCAAATCGGCGACCCGCCCCATTTCCAGTGGCTGGACGACCACGACGTGGCCTTGATATTTTCCGGAATCATTCATCGTTTGAATCATCCAATCGATGAAAGCCCGCAAGAAATTGCCCTCACCAAACTGCATGATTTTGATTGGGGCTGTTGTCTTTTTGTGATTCGCCTTCGATAAAACTTCTAATTCTGCCATAAGATATCCTCCTTTGAGACTTAGTCTCAATATGGCATCGACAGATATTCGGCATAAGCCATCATGAAGGGACCTACGCCTTTCGCATCGTCTTCAACCACGGGCTCGCTCAGATAGTAGGCAATGCTGCCATCGCGTTTATCCGCATCCAAGCCCGAGACTTGAACGATGTGACCTAAATGAGAATCGTGGAAGGCGTAATGAACCGCTCCTTCGAAAATCGCCGAACCTTCCTTCATTTTTTCGTAAGGAAGGAAGCCCAATCTCGCGCCTTTCATTGCGGCGTAAGCCATCATCAAGCTTCCGGAAACTTCGAGATAATTCTTCGGATCGTCGATGAGAGGCAAATCCTTCCATAGATGGGTTTCTTTATCCTGATAAGGTAATAGACCCGTGAAGGTTTCCTGAAGCTGTTTCTTCAAGAAATGATAATGGAAGTAATAGCCATTGTCCTTGAAAATGCTGGCCACATCGACGTCCGCCATCGCCAGCCATCCGACCGAGCGGAGCCAAATATTGGGTGAACGACCCGTCGTTTTATCGGCCCATTGAAGGCTTTTCGTCTCATCGTAAGCATGATAGAAAAGATGGGTGGAAGGATCGAAGTTGAATGTTTCAACGTTCTTAAACTGTTTGACGACATCGTTGCGCATTTTTAAAGATGCGGTCCTGGTCGATTCGAGCGCATAAAACGGCTCGCCCATATAAAGACCATCGAGCCAAAGCTGATTAGGGTAGCGTCCTTTATGCCAGAAACTGCCGGATTTCGTCCGCGGCTGGTCGTGAAGTTGGCCTCGAAGAAGATCGAGCGCCCGGTCGAATTTGGCTTCATGATGGACGGAATTGATGAAGAAAAGGGTATAACCGCTCTGGAGATCATCGATCGAATGGTTATTGCGGTCGTAATGTTTTAACGAACCATCGTTCAGGATATTATGATCGAAGTAATCGAGGCAGAAATTGAAATACTTCTTATCGCGGGTCACCCGATAAAGTTGATAGGCGCCTTGAAGGACCACGCCATCTTCATAGCACCAAGCTTCGCTCTTTTTATAATGGGAATAATTGGCCAAATAGGCGTCAATATAGGTTTCAATGGCTTGTTTTTCTTCTCCGGTTAACATAGTGGCGTTTTTCTTGATCCTTTCTT
>DAISHV010000145.1:0-3526 GCA_036822315.1 Bacillota bacterium
TGGTTCGTCGTCATTTCGATGAGCGTTCTCTTCTCCATCATCGAGATCTTCCTCCACTCGACTGGCAAGTTCATCTGGGTCTATCCGTGGTGGGGCGCCTTATTGGTGTGCGTGACCGTTTACGTGCCTTTCTTCATCGCGGCGGTTTTCATTCCCGACCGCTCTGTGAAATTCCAGAAAATCTTCCTTTCGTCTTTGGTGGGGCTGAATGTCCTTCTATTGGCCGTTTTGGTTCCGCTCGGCATCATCTGAAAAGATATCCCGACAAAGCGCCTTTCTTTTGAGTGAATGCTGTTTTTCGTCCCCACAAGATTGCTTGGCGGTGAGGATCCTTTGCGTTTAATCTTTTACGTTAGCACCATTCCGCTAAAAACGGCCCTCCATGAGTGTGAGTCCGATCCTTTTCCATTCATCAGGGCTATTTTTAAGCAAAAAGAAGACCAGGAAACACTCTTTTTTCCATGGCTGAGTCAGCCATCATATCTAGCGCGGGCAGGGGGTTCGTGGCGCGCAGCCAAGAAATAACTTTAATCCGGCACCATTCGCCCAAATCAATCCGGCAATCGAAAAAACCGGCCTTTTTCATAACAATCCGGAAAGCCGTGACATCAACGCCGTTGACTGAGGGTTTTAAAGAGAATTAACTCCGAATTTCCTTGAGACGGGCAGGAAAATCGCTTGAACGGACGATTTCCGCGCTGATGCCACGCAAAAGACGATCAAAAATCAAATCAGCGAAATCTTTATCTTCTGAACCGGCGTTATCGGGGACGACAAGAAGAAGTTTAGCGTCTTTGCCAACAAAATAACCGGCGTTGTAGAACCAAACCTTCGCCTGCTCAATGACGTCGCGCTTGTCTTGACCCATAATATTGAGAATCTTAATGTAGTAATTTTGATAACGGTAATCAAAACGAATCGCTTCGCCATGAGTCATCTCGTTTTCCATTGGCATCCGATGGAAAACCTTGTCGTCGGATTTAAATGCGTTTTCAATTTGAAAGCGAACCGCTTTGGCGATCTCCTGAGAAGAAGGACGGTTCTTCTTTTCGTGGTCGTAAAACAAAGCAACCTTACTCAACAGCAAAAATGTCTCTTCCGGGTTTTGGCTCTCGCAATAAAGGGTCTTCGATAAACGAAATTGGTTTAAGAAAACGTGGCGGCTTTCATCGAAGAAGTGTGAAGAATAAACGAGGTGATCATTCCGCTTCGGCAAAAGGCTTTCCGCGAAGGGGGCGGTAAAAAAGGTCTGAACGGAAGAAAGAAGAGTCCGAAAAGTATTTTCGTCAATTTCATCATCAAAAGACGTGATGCGACGGTAATTTTTTATGGGAACGAAATACATCCGCCCTTGAACGAAATCGTGCAAAGCAAAAGCAACGTTAATGTGCTCGTCATTAAACGTTTTCGGATAATATTCAATTGTCACATACTCACATTGGCTCATTCTGATCGTTCCTTTGCTTTTAGGATTACATCAAGCATCATATTATAGGCAAGAAATCGCTTTTGGAGGTAATCATCTAAGGCCTCCTTGTCCGTCGCGGTGCACTCCCACTCTTCCGGAAGCTCACTCAGAACGTCCATAAAAGATCGATTCGTAAGTCTTTTAAAGCGGTCCAAGGTGGCATCTTTATATCTTACCAAATTGCAAGATTCAAACATCGCCCGATAGATCCCCTTTCCGGACAAGGGAAAAGAAAGCGGTCGCTCGCCGTGTTCAAACAAGGTGTTTTCGTCCCAAATGTCCCCAGAGCCAAAGATATTGCCTTGATCGATGATATAGACGATTTTGGTGTTAATTTCATAGAGAGCGTTACCCCCATTCAAATCGCGATCAACATTTTCAATAAGCGCATCAAAAAGGATAATGGGAAGCAAATCCTGCGGATTGGAGCAAGAAGCCAAAAGCCGAGGAGGGTCGACACTCAAAGAAAGGGCTTTTGGAATTGCGGTTGACCCAAAAGCAAAATGAGAGACAATCGAGGTCTTTTTTTGATCGCCAAAATCGATGGACAAGGAGGAATCGGGTATTCGCAATAGGGCTGCTTCCGGAATAGGAAGCGATAAAAGGCGCGCCAAGGAATACCCGACGAATTCATTGACAAGTTCCCGGGATCCAGCGGGGGATTCTTTGAACTTAACAAAATATTCCCCGTCGGCAGTCACGCCTTTGCAGGGCCTAGCCAAGGTGAAACCGGCTTGAGGGTTAACCGAGATCAAATCAACGACTCTCATAGTGAAATTATACCTGAGAAAAAACCGACGGCGAAGAATTGGGCAACGAAAGGATAAGATCCAAGGGCCAGAAATGAGCGCAGAAATCCGAAAACGAACAAAAAGGGAAAGGCTTAGCGGCCTTCTTTTGGCTTTTTTTGGCAAAGCTTTGATTCAGTAGACACGCAGGAAGGCGTCATTCGAAGAAGAAAAGCCATCTTTTTTCAAAGGAGTAATGGCTCTGCGGCTTGAAGAAGAAAGCGAAATGAGCGAAGGGAATCCAATAGGTTAAAAAAGCACACGCCGCGACGAAGAGGATGACAAGTCCTTCGAGGGCGAAGCCGGAAAGATATTGCATCTGCCCGCCGCTGGCTTCCCAAAGGCTCCACCACAGAATCAGATTCGGCTGCGCCCAATAGGCGGCCCCGCTGTAGCGGCCCCCAAGGACAAAATCCGGAAGAAGCGAAACCGACAAAGATAACGGCACAAGAGAAAAAGGAAAAGCGAGGAGGATAATCCCGCGCAAAAACGCAGCGCGCGCATGCTGTCAAGGCTCGTGTCCCAATAGAAAGCTCCGGGGCAAGCCAAGGCAATCAGAAGGAAAACCGCCAAACATCCAACCCCGACGCCGATCTCAGCCTTTGGGAAACGAGGTCTCAGGGCATCCGCATTCCGATAAGCAAGGAAGAGGCCATAGCCCACGAGGTAATAAACGGAATACTGGCGAAACAGCCCCGTTCCAAGGTAGATGCCATCCGTCCCGCCATAGTTAAAGGCCAATAAAAGGACAGCGTCAACGAGGACGCTCGTGAGAACGGGCAGGAGCCCTTTGATCATCGGGTTATGGAAGAAATGGCCGATATAAGTGCCAACGTCAAAGAAAACAACCATCCAATACAGCACGAAGAAAAACCAAAGACCCTCGGAGGGATTGTTCAGAAAGTGGTCGTAATAATGGGGAAAGTCCTCATATTGCCCAAAGCAATAGACGCGGATCAAGGCGAAAGTGATGATGGGCCAGAGATACCAAAGAGCCTTCTTCAGAATCCCCCAAAGCAAAAGATACCAGCGATTCAGCTTCTCTTCTTTGGTGTGGACGTAGCCCGCCACCAAAAAGAAGAGCGGCATCTCGCTGAGCCAGAGAAAGTCGTTCAGGGGCGTCGCCAAGAAGGCGTTGCCCAGGAATTTGCGGAGGCAATGCCCCATCATGACAAGCAAGATTCCGAGGAGCTTCAAAAGATCGAGCGAAGATATGCGTGAGGGTTTTGCCTGCGAAGAAGAAGTCATCTTTGATTATCCTACACCGATT
>DAISHV010000146.1:0-3475 GCA_036822315.1 Bacillota bacterium
GTCGCTGCCCCCGCCGCAGAAACTCACGCGGAAGGGCGCCCTGGAGATGATCATAGTTGTTACCTATAGGGGAAATTACCCCTTTAATTATATTAACAAAGAACAAAAATTATGTTCTTTTACTTCTAAAATATGGTTTCAAGTGATTTAAGCTTTGCTTTTTATGATGATATTAACCATGGTAAGTAAACAATCTCATTAACGCCTTGGTTTTACAATAGCGATTTTTTGGATTGTCTTTCCTTAATACCGAAGTTTTCAGTTCACTAACTCGAAACAGGGTTTTTTGCTTTTATTTGTTCAAAAATATATTTATAATAATAAAAATGAACATTGAGGTTAGTTATTTATGATTTGTTTTTCTATTGTGATCGTTGCTGTTATGGTGTCTTTCGCTTTAGCAGGCATTGTTGATCTTGCTTTCCTTAAAAATAAATGGGGGTTAGGACCTGAATTCCAGAGGGGCATTGAACTGATTGGGCCGCTTTGCTTAGCCATCGTGGGAATTATCGCTTTTGTTCCGGAAATTGCTTGGGTGATTCAACACACTATTACTCCATTATGGACGATGATGGGTCTTGATCCGTCCTTAGCCGTCACATCGATTATTGCGGTTGATATGGGCGGCTATCAATTGGCTTTGGCCGTTGCCCAAGATCAAACCATCGGTGAATGGGCTGGCATTGTGTATGGCTCAATGATGGGCGCAACAATCGTTTTCTCGATTCCGGTGGGTCTTTCCGCAATCAAAAAGAGCGACATTCCTTCGTTTGCAAAAGGAACCCTTTTTGGGATTGCCGCTATACCGTTTGGAACTTTTGTTGGCGGAGTAATGATGGGGATTGATGTTTTGGCAGTGCTTAAAAACTTAATTCCGCCCGTTATTTTTTCGATCATCTTGATTATTTGTTTGGCTTTCTGGCCGAGAGGCACAACCAAGGTTTTTGTGGTTTTCAGCAAAGGCGTCACGATGTTCGGTTTGCTTGGAATGGGGGTCGCTATGATCAAGGATCTTATCCTTACTCCGATTGCTAATACTGGCGCTTTTGCAATGACGGATGTTCCGTTCTTTAATATTTTGGGGTCCTGCACAGATGGCATTATTGTAGCAGGTCAAGTTGGTTTGATGCTTTCGGGTGCCTTGCCCTTTATATATTGTCTCAATAAGCTATTAAGGAAGCCTCTAAAGAAGTTAACAGCTAAAGGCGGAATCACCGAAGCGGGTGCCTCAGGATTTTTGCTTTCATCAGCCAACAATATGGCGATGTTTTCTCAAATCGAGAAGATGAACGAACGCGAGAAGATTGTGAACGTTGCTTATAGCGTATGCGCTGCTTTCGTTATCGGCGATCATCTCGCCTTTACTGCAGGCAACGCGCCAGCTTTGATTGCCCCAATGATGGTGGCTAAACTTGTTTCCGGTCTTATTGCGGTTGGATTGGCTTTATTCTTTACTCGAAAAATGAAGGGTCAATCAACCGCGGTCGAAGAAGAAGCAAAAGACCAAAAGGGCATTCGGCCCGAAGGAGCGAAATAAATATGCTAAAAGAAAGCGAATTTGACGTTCTTTACGCGATTAAGAAGAAAGGCTTAGTTCCTTATCGTGATTTGGCTCATTTATCGAATGTTTCGCTCGGGACCGTTGCCAATGTCGTCGAAACCCTTAAAAAAGAGAATTTGATCAACGAAAAGGGAATTACTTCATCAGGGTTATTGGCTTTAGCCCCATACAAAGTCGACAACGCTGTTATTATGGCGGCCGGTCTTTCATCCCGATTTGTCCCGCTTTCACTCGAGAAGCCGAAAGGCTTGTTGGTCGTTAAGGGCGAAATTTTGATTGAGAGACAGATTCGCCAACTCCAAGAAGCGGGTATCAAGGAAATCGTTCTTATCCTTGGTTACAAGAAAGAGTCATTCTTTTATCTCGAAGATAAATTTGGCGTCAAGCTTGTTATCAACCCCGAATACAATCTTAAGAACAATACTGAAAGCCTTTATCTTGCTCGCCAATTTCTGGGCAACAGCTACATCTGTTCATCAGACGATTATTTCGCCGAAAACGTGTTTGAGCCTTATGTTTATACGACCTATTACGCCTCAGTTCACGTCAAAGAGAAATCGAATGAATGGTATATGATTTCCGGTCCCCGAAAGGAAATCAAGAAAGTCGAAAAAACCGGCGCGGAAGGGGATATCATGCTTGGCCACGTCTATTGGAACCGAGAGTTTAGTCGTGCCTTTAGTTCCTTGCTCGAAGAACATCACGAGCTCGGGGATTATGATCAGGTTCTTTGGGAACAGCTTTTCGCTGATAACATCAAACGGTTGCCGCCGATGCAGGTGGAAACCTATCCGGATGGGGTAATTTTTGAGTTTGACAGCCTCGAAGAACTCCGCAAGTTCGATGACAAATACGTCAATGATATCGAGTCGAAGATTATGAGCAACATTTGTGGCGCCCTTTCTTGCCAAGAAAAGGATATCGTTGGTTTTAAAGCTATCAAAGAAGGGCTGACAAATACTTCTTTTGTCTTTGAGGTCAAGGGGACGAAATATGTTTATCGCCATCCAGGCGATGGAACCGAAGAGATAATTAATCGGACTCACGAAAAAGCGGCATTACAGCTTGCAAAATCCATCGGGGTGGATCCGACATTTTTGTGCATGAATGAAAAAGAAGGATGGAAGATTTCTTACTACGTTCCTAATATTCGGGTTCCCAATTACAAAGATTTTGAGGACAGCAAGCGCGTACTGGGCGTTCTGCGGAAGCTTCATGAGAAAAAACTTTCAGTCGATTGGGAATTTGCTCCTTGGGAAGAAGCGTTGAAGCTTGAGCAGTTGGTTAAAAAAGCTGGTCCGATTCAAATGACCGATTTCGAGGATCTCAAAGCGAAAACCGAAAGGGTTTATAAACGAACAATCGGCGATGGTGTTGAAAAGCGTTTCTGTCATTGCGACACCTATGCTCCAAACTGGATGATTAGCGGAGACAAGACTATCTTGATCGACTGGGAATATGCGGGTAATAGTGACCCTGGTTGCGATTTAGGGGCTTACATTATGGACGCGATGTATTCGATCGATGAGACTAAGGCCTTCGTCAAGGAATATTGCGGAGATTCTTTTAATTCCGTTTTGGAGTTCCACTATATGGCTTATGTGGCTATCGTTTCCTACTATTGGTTTGTTTGGGCTCTCTATCGCGAATCTTGTGGCGCAGTTATGGGAGATTCTCTTCATAATTGGTACGTGATGGCGAAGCGTTTTTCGGATTATTTGACTCGATAAAAAATTATAATATATTGACAGGCGTCTAGATTTTATGGTTTTCTGATTTTGCGAGTTTTAATAGACGAAATGTCGCTGGCTCGCGGGCTGGGGGCAGGTTAGGGGCACCCTCTTAGCTTAGAGGGAGAGGCCCGCTCGCCGAGAGAAGGCCTTAAGGAAACGCTTTCGCCTCTTCGTGAGCTCT
>DAISHV010000147.1:0-3460 GCA_036822315.1 Bacillota bacterium
GTAGTGTTGATACAAGACGCTGCCATCGTCCGCGAGTTGATCGCCGCTCTTATCCCCACCGACATTACTATCGGCGATTTCAGGAGCAGGCAACCCATCGCAGGAAAATTCATAGCCTTGCGGCAATCCTCTTGCGGTCAAATACGACGTGGACTGAGTGAAATTATCGTCATCGGATAGGCCTAAGTGAGCCTGAGTATCGTTTAATTTGATGGTGAAGTTGCCGGACACCTGTCCAATGAAAGCGATAATGGCCAGAATCGCGACACCGGTTCCAGACACACCGAAAACAATCCACGTAATTTTTCTACGTTTCTTGCGCTGGTAGCTCTGAAATTGTGGTTTCGAAGGTTCCGCCATCAAAGGCCTCCTATAAGGAAAGACATCCTATGTGGTGGGATAGTAAAAATAACTTATCCCTGACGTTCAGCTCCGATCAAACTTTCGTTTACCATTAGAACACGATGATCGGGGCATTTCGCCAATCGACAAGCCCTTAGGAACAAAAAATGATGCTAACCTTGTTGCCCGCAAAGACAGTCTTTTCTTTGTTCCTGGCAACTGGCTACCATCTTACGAAGGCCCTTGTAGTTTTGCGTCGCTAGATTTCTCTAACTTTGCTTTTGACAGCAATACAATACGAGGTTTTAAAAACGTTGTCAAGTATTGTTATGCGCGTATACGCGAAACAAATAAAAAAGTGGCATCCGCCACTCCTTCATTTTTGGGTAAACGTTACTTTGTCTCGGACTTATCCGCCGGCTTCTTCTCGGCACTAGCGTTATCTTCTTGCTGCAATTCCTTCAAGACTTCTTCACGGGCTTGACGTTTGGCTTCTTCTTCGATCGCTTTCTTTTCCTTATCGCCAAGTAAGCTGGCTTTCTTGTTCGCATAGACAATGAGATAAGCGCCATCAGCAAGGAAAATCACAAAGACGGGTAATACGATCGTACAGAAAAATAAAACGTGGTCATTCTGCAAAGTACCGATGAATTGTCCATTATGAACGATATTCATCGCCGTATTAGTATTGTCAAAGTTTCGCAAGACTAAAATGGAGATTACTAAACAAAAAATCAAAACCACTGCCTCGACAATACCGATGATGATGAAGATTGTCTTCTTTTTGCTGTCCATAAAAGTAATGAATGAACTTCCGAGAGATATTCTAGCATACTTAAGAAAAAAACCATATAAAACTTGAAAAACGCGTTTCGCCTGCACCTTTGCAGGGTTTTCAAAAGATGTGAACAAATAATTAGTAATTATTCAGTAAGATCAATAGCTAAAAACATATTACCTAATTAAAAAGAGCAAAGACCCAAAATCCAAATCAATAATGAAAACCTCTTGATTCCATCGAGGGAGCCGCTATAATTCGATCTTCCATAGTTTTAAACAAGCAAAGAGCCAACTAAGCTCGATGTCTTCGGGCATTTGCTGGCTTTTATCTTAGAATAAAAACGGGTACATCCTATCTATCTTTGCTTTTGCTTATCGCTGACCTTACGCTTTTTCTGCTGATGTATCGATATTCAAGTTCTTCCATGTTCATCCGCTTAATGAGGCTCGCTATATTCGCGTCATGGTATATCGTCCTATAGGCAAGCTCGCCTTCCGAGACAAAAGAATACTTCCTGAGCGAATCGAAGACCTCGGGATCGCTCACTCCTTTGAGGTACTTGCCCCTTATGATCGAAAGCAAGGCAATGGCCATGTACACGGTGACTAGATGGGCCCTGATGTGCTCGGGGGTCCTCACGTATATCGGACGTCCGGACATATCGGTCTTCATGCACCTGAAGACGTCCTCTATCGAGTTCCTCTTGCTCGCGATGGCGATGACTTCCTCCGATGTCTTCGGATTGACCAGCCTCCCATCTTTTTCGGCTTCCAGGATCTCGCTTTCGGTGAAATCACCCAAACCTGGGATGTCAGTAACAAGGCAATCATATCCGGCGTTTCTTTTTTCTTTTTCTATCTTGTCCTCATCAAGGGCGATGATTGACTTGGCCTTGACGAGTTCCCCGTCCTTGTCGATAACAATCTTCTTGATGTACTCTTTCCCGTCCTGGCAGTTCTTGAATGACAGCTTGCTTGGGCTGTCGATGAACCTTTGGGCCCTCTTCACCCTCTCATCGATTTTGGAAAGCATGTATTTCCTTGTCTTTGATGAGCATTTCGCGATGAGCCGCTCCTCCAACCCATCGCTCCTTTTGATCCACCTGGATTTGCACCGCCCAGCCATTTCGCCTTTGCCATAATCGATATATCCTTCTTTATCAATGACCCAAGACGCATCGCCGGGGGAAAGAGAAGGGACGTGTTGGGTGAAGATGTAGTTCCTTCCGCTTCCGGAAATAAGGCGTTTGTTGGCCGCGGTGTTGAGCCCCGCGTCGGCGCAGACGATGCATCCTTCCGTGGCTTCGTCCCCTGAAGCAATGAGAAGGGGCTTGAGGGAGGTTTTCTCCGACTCGTTCCCCCTGAAGGTCGAGCATCCGATTGGGTAGCCGCCTTCGCTCAGGAGCAGCCCGAACTCGACGATGGGGTCCGGTCGGTGGTTTTTCTCCACCCCATAGGCCCGCAAACCACCATCGTCATCGCTTCCTTCAATCTCGAAGTAAAAGTTGGTGCAGTCATAATAGACAACGGAGCCTTTTCCTTTAGCTATAGACGCGCATTCCTTCGATATCTTCCTCATGAGCTTTTCCGAGAAGCCGTCGATTCTCCCCAATGCGTCATAGAGGTCGTAGTCATGAAGGGAGAAAGACTCGAGGTATTTCCCCATGTTCCTGATGTCGCTTAGCTTCGATCCTGGTCTGATCACTCTTGAGAAACACATGAGTCTCAAAGCATCGTTCATGGAATAGGAGATCCTGGCGGAAGAGTCATGCTTCCATTTATTAAACCATGCCTCGAGGCCTAAGTCGGACCATATCTTCTGCAGGAACAGGTATCCCGCGTTGAGGGAATCGTCGAACGCGTCTTCTTTGTGGAGCTCATCGCTAAAACTGACGGCCTTGGTGAAACTGCCCTTGTCCAAACTCTCCAGCTTCTCTTCGTTGGCCTTGATTCTTTCACGGATGAAAGCCTCGGCATCGACGTGTTCTTGCTTCAGCTTCGAATAAAGCCCGAGACGCTCGTAAATCCTTCTCTTTTTCTTGCCAGATACAGAATATGAGGCGGCAATGACGATCGTCCGATCCTCCTTATCGCCCTTGACTGGATATCTTACTGCATACATAGGCACACCTCCAATGTTCATATTATAACATATATGTATAGAAAAGCACACCTTATTTATTCATTATATTTGACTTTTAGAAACCATCGTTCCCCTAGACGTTATCGATAGAATATTTTTAAAGACTAGGATGAAAAGGCTACAAAACTATGGAAGATGGGTCTTGGTTATCAATAGCGCCAAACGGAAAAAAGAGAACCAACCCCCTGCCTCCTT
>DAISHV010000148.1:0-3326 GCA_036822315.1 Bacillota bacterium
GGCCATGTTCGGTTCCGCTTTGCTTGCCCCTTGCACCAACGTCGGGGTTTCTCTAGGCGCATCGCGAAGCTTACTCTTCCTTTTCAAAGCTTCTGGCAAGTATTTTAAAGGTCGGGGTCTAAAAGGCAAGAAGAATTTAATCGAGGCGTGTTTTGCAGGGATTTTAAGCGGGATTGAAGACAATGGAGAAGGCCTTCAATGCCCGGGCTTGGCCTTCAACGGACGAGCCGTCATTGGCAATGGAGATAAAAGGATATGCCTTGTCCAAGACATAGGTTCCCACAAACGTCTTATACCCTTCTGCGGTCTGGCCAGGAACGAAAGTTCCTTTGACCGAGTCGGTGGTGGGGCTGGGGATCGAGCCATAGAATAAACTCGGCTGGGCGTAGGCTAAGTTATAGGCATTCGTATTATCAAGGACCGTGATGACGATTTTTTGGAAAGCGGAAGCGTTGCTGTTGGCGATGAGGCCGCTAGTCGCCTTCATCTGGATGATATCGACATTTGTTGTTTTGAGGACCGTTCCATCGCTTTGAGTCGGATTTGCCGAGCTCTTTTCAACATCCTCAAGATAGAAGACCTCACCGGAAAAAGTGGTTTCCCCAGGCTCCGGATATTGATTCGATGAAGTGGGAAACTCGCCCGGAAGCATCGTCAGGGTCTTAATTTCTGACGAGTTTGAGGAAGCGGTGGCGGAAGAGGAACTGGCCGAACTTTCAGAAACCGGGATAGAGGACCCATTCGAGGAAGAAGAGACCGAATTTCCAACGTCTTGGCTTGAAGAAACGGCTTGAGAATTGTCGGAAGCTTTAAGAGAGGATGAATCTGAGGAAGAAGAATTTTTAGCGGAAGATTGTGCGGGTGCAGTGCAGGATGCCAGCAAAAGCAAGGACGTCACGGCAAGATAGAATCGATATGTTTTCATAAGAGCCTCCGAAAGGAGAATAAACTTTTTGCCTAACGAGCGCAACTTGAAGCGAAATTCGTTTTGATTACCCTTCTTGCGGATATCTAAAACTATACTTAATAGTGTATAGATTTGATATTCTTTTGTAAAAATATACTAAAAAAGGTATAAAAACATAATTATTGTAAAAAATATACAGAAAGATGTATAATTTTCTTATGAAAGAAAAAAAGAATGCGGCTTTGGGCTCTGCCTTGAAGCAAATCCGGAAAGAAAACGGCCTCTCCCAAGAGGAATTTGCCCTTCGATCAGGACTGGGCCTTCATTTTGTTCGGAATCTTGAACAGGGCGTTTCTTCGCTCCGTTTGGACAAAGTCAACGAAGCCTTTCGCTTTTTCGGCTACGAATTGACTCCGGCTCGAAAGGGGCCTCATAAATGAGCGGGAGAAAAGGACGGGTTTATTTTGACCAAGAACCCTGCGGAACGATAGAAGAGAAGGATGAAGGGTATGTTTTTACCTACGACTCGGCTTGGCTGGCCAAGCCTGATTCTCGCCCGATTTCTTTGACGATGCCTCTGCAAAAAGAACCTTATTCTTCTCGAACCTTATTTCCGTTTTTTGATGGCCTGATCCCTGAAGGGTGGCTTCTTGATGTTTCACTCAAGAACTGGAAACTGAATCCGGATGATCGAATGGGGCTCCTCCTTACCGTTTGCCAAGACCCCATCGGAGCCGTGAGCGTGAAACGGGAGGAATAAAAATGAGAGCCCAATATTGTTTATCTTGTTTTAAAGAACTCGAAGATAAGGATCTCAATGGTTTTCATGCGCATTGCGCAACTCGCTTATTTTCCAAAAACGAAATCCCCGTTCTTGATTTCACCGACAAATCCCTGACGGGAATGGCGCTTCAGTCGGTTGGAGAAGGAAAAGCGATCGCCGGGGTCCAGAAAAAACTTTCGCTTCATCTTTTGCAGGATCCAGGCAAAAAAGGCCTCCGTTTTACTTTGGTGGGTTACCCTTTGGGTTTTATATTGAAGCCCCCCTCCCCCGAATACCCCAACCTCACCGAAAGCGAAGGGCTGGTTATGGAGTTGGCGGAAGAGGTCGGTCTTTCGGTGATTCCCCATACCTTGATCCGCCTTTCGAACGGATCTCTGGCCTATTTGACCAAACGGATTGATCGGGTAGAGAAAGCCAAGGGGGAGTGGCATTCCATTCCGATGGAAGACTGCTGCCAATTGGATCAAAAACCAACCGCCGAAAAATACCATGGTTCCTATGAGAGGATCGGAGCGATTCTCGATGACTATTCGGCGCGGCCTCTTTTCGATAAAACGGAACTTTTCGTCCGCCTTGTTTTCTGCTTTCTTTCGGGCAATTCCGATATGCATCTGAAAAATTTTTCTTTGATTCGAGATGATCGCTTGGGAACCGTGCTTTCGGCAGCCTATGATCTTTTGCCGACGAATCTCCTTCTCCCGGAAGACCGCGAAGAAACAGCTTTGAGTCTGCATGGCAAGAAAAAGAATTTGACGCGCAACGATTTCTTGGCTTTAGCGGATTCTTACGGCATTGCGCGGGCGACCGCTTCTCAACTTATCGATCGTCTGCTTTCGTTTGAGCCCTTATTTCACGAGCGGACCGCCCATTCTTTTATGGACGAAAAAGGAAAAAGGGATTTCGAAACGCTTTTTGAAGCCCGCTTTGCCCGGCTTAAAAGAAAATAGGCCTTTTGCTTTCTAAGCCGCCTTTGATGTCAAAGACGATGAAAATGCGATTTTCTTAATTCATTAAGAAACGCCTTGGGCTATACTAAACGCGCATCATTGAGGAAAACTTATGCAAGACAAATCCATCTCCGTTCGCAAACTCTACGAGAAATTCGAAGCCAAAGAAGACTTAACCGCCTTAGGCGAAGTGACGGTGGAAGGCTGGGTTCGCACCAACCGCAATAACGGCAAAATCGGTTTCATCGCTCTCCACGATGGCACCTGCTTTAAAAATGTTCAGATCGTCTATGAAAACGTCCCGGATTTTGATCAGATCTCCCATTATCCGCTCAGCGCGGCCATCGAGGTGAAGGGCAAGATCGTTCTGACCCCGGGGATGCAGCAGCCCTTCGAGATCCACGAATCCTCGATTGCCCTCTTAGGCGATGTCGCCGAGGATTATCCGCTCCAAAAGAAGCGGGCCACTTTCGAATATCTCCGCGATGAAGCTTATTTGCGCCCGCGGACCAACACCTTCGACGCCCTCTATCGGGTTCGCTCGGTTTTGGCTATGGCGGTCCACACCTTCTTCCAGGACAATGGCTTCGTCTATGTCCACACCCCGGAAATCACCGCCAACGATGCCGAAGGGGCGGGCCAGGTCTTCACCGTGACGACCGACGCCAAAGATCCGATCAATGATTTC
>DAISHV010000149.1:0-3136 GCA_036822315.1 Bacillota bacterium
CTTCTATCGTCGCAGTTTTCTTATTTTTTACGATAGCGAAAGAAAACGATTTCTTTTCTCGGCGGAAAGCGACAGCAAATTCCCCTTCTTTTGGACGAAGGAGGACTTTTTGAGCGAAAGCGGTGGCAGGCGGAGAGGAAGCGGTTAGAATAAACTCGAAACAAAAAAGGAAGAAAAGAATATGGCTTGCACAACAATCTTAGTCGGTAAGAAAGCGAGTTATGATGGCTCGACGATGATCGCCCGCAATGACGATTCGCCCTCAGGAAAATTCCATGTGAAGAAAATGGTGGTGGTCGATCCAAAAGATCAGCCCCGGCATTATCAAAGTGTTCTCTCCCATGTCGAAGTCGACCTTCCGGATAATCCGCTTCGTTATACGGCGATGCCTAATGTCGACAAATCCGAAGGAATTTGGGCGGCAGCGGGTATCAATGAAGAAAACGTGGCAATGACGGCGACGGAAACTATCACTTCGAACCCCCGGGTTTTAGGTGCCGATCCTTATGTCAATTATGTTCCGGCAAAAAACGGTGAAGTTGAAGTTAAAGGTGGCATTGGCGAAGAAGAACTCGTGGTTTTGGTTCTTCCTTATATCCATTCGGCTAAAGAAGGTGCCCTCCGCTTAGGAGCGTTATTGGAAAAATACGGAACTTATGAACCGAACGGCATCGCCTTTTCCGATCAAAACGAAATCTGGTGGCTCGAATCCATCGGCGGACACCATTGGATTGCCCGAAGAGTCAAAGACGAAGAATATGTGGTCATGCCGAACCAATTCGGTCTCGATCGTTTTGATTTTGCCGATGCTTATGGCGCCCAAAAAGAAAACCTTTGTTCAAGCGATCTCAAGGATTTCGTGGAAGCGAACCATTTAGATCTTGGAATGGGCGATACCTTTAATCCCCGGATCGCCTTTGGTTCTCACGACGATTCGGATCACGTCTACAACACCCCGCGCGCTTGGTTCATGGAACGTTATTTGAATCCTCGGACTTACGTTTGGGATGGTCCGGAAGCTGATTTCACGCCCGAAGCCGATGACATACCATGGTCACTTGTTCCTGAAAAGAAGATCACGGTTGAAGATGTGAAGTATGTTTTGTCTTCTCATTTCCAGGGGACACCTTATGATCCCTATGGCAAAGTCGCTTATCCCCAAAAAGGAATTTACCGTCCGATTGGCATTTCTCGGACTGCGTTTATGTCGATTGCCCAAATTCGTGGATACCTCCCGAAAGAATACGCTGCGATAGAATGGGTTTGCTTCGGTTCCAATGCCTTCAACGCTATCGTTCCGCTTTATAGCAATGTCACGAAAGTCCCGGAGTATTTCTCCAATACGACCATGGATGTTTCAACGGACAATTTCTATTGGTCCAGCCGGTTATTAGGCGCTTTGGCCGATGCCCATTTTGGCTTATGCGCCATCCTGATCGAGCGGTATCAAAATGCCGTGGCGAATCGTTCCCGTGCCCTCATCGTGGCCGACGAAAAAGACAAGGGCTTAGGCGAAAAGAGTCCCGAATTGCGGGAAAAAGCCAATGAAGTCTTCGCTCAAATGGCGAAAGAAGAAACAGCCAAGGCCCTCAACGCGGTTCTTTATGTCGTCTCTTGCCAAATGAAAAACGGTTTTAACCGGTCTGACAATTAAGCTTCAACATCCTTTACCCTTTCGATTGGAATCTCACCATTCCTTTTAAACTTCGGAGTCGTGGTGCTACAATAAAACACGTTATTTATGGTCAAAAAGTTTGGCTTAAAAATTGCGGCATCGATACTGGACTGACTTTGTTTTGCCCTTTCGATTCTTTTGATTTGCCTCTTGGCTTATTTGGCTCAGATTATGTCTTCCAGCGGGACGGGCACCGTTACGACGGACACTTCGCTCGATACGATTGTTCCTGTTGTCCTTCAAATTGCGATCTTCCTCTTTTTGGGAATTGCTTCTTTATCGCGTAAAAAAGGCTTTATGATCGTGACTTTGGTTTTTGCATTTACCACCAATACCGCTCTTTCGTTCATGAGTGATTTCCAGAGTCTCTTTTCTTTGCCCGCGACTTTCGCCTCTTCGTGGGAGACCGGTCTTTATTCTTTGGGGCAGACGGTTGGCGATCTCGTTTTGGCGGCGGCAACGATTTTCTTCTGCGCATCCGTCTTGCAAGAAGATGGAGAAAAAACGCCAAGATCTCTCTCATACTCATCTTGTGTTCCTTTCCGTTTTATTGTTTATCGTTTACTTTGGTTTTGATCGCTTTATTTAGTGCTGATACAGCCGGCAATCTCCTCGGCGTCATCTTAGAAATCCAATTCATCTTTCCGCTTTTCGTTTCCGGCTGTTATTTCTGCAATGTTGACGGTTATTGTTACCCGAGAAAGCTGTTTGTCCATGGGAAAAAAATAAATCAAGACGCCAAAACCGAGAAATGCAGAATAACGCTTTGGAGAAAGCGGTGGTTAACTATCGCTCCACTTTCGGAAGTGTCGCGATGAAAGAGGGAAGGCAGGGCGATGACGAGATTTTAATCGACCTCCGGGACGTTCTGCTTTACCGCGATTGCTCCTCAGGCGCCTTGCTCAATCCCGAGATTTATGACTATGTTGAAGAGGTCTCTTCTTTCTTTAGCAAGCACAACCATTTCACAATTCATTGGCTTTTTGCTGATGATATTTCGCCAGAAGAACGGGAAAAAGTGAAGAAGATCTTCCGCGCTCATTACGCCAATCAGCACCGCAGCCTTGCTCGGCGCTTACAAAAAGAGGTTTTTCTCGCCTTGTTATTCATTTTCGTCGGTTTCCTTTTCCTCGGTTTCCATTTGCCCTTCATCCAAGCCAATGGCGATTCGATTTATGGTGAAATTCTTGATATCTTCGGCTGGGTTCTCATTTGGGAAGCGGGTTCGATTCTTTTCGTGAACTCGCTCGACAACCAAAGCGAACTCCGATGGGATTTCCTTTTGTTTAATGCCGATTTTGATGAGAAAGCAATTGCGGTGGATCCTCCCTCTCCTGCCGAAGAAAAGAAATCTTAATCCGAGGCCTAAACGCCAAAGGTTCACCCCTCACCGAGGGGTTTTCTTTTTTGCACTTAAGAGTTCTTTTAAGAAAAGGCACGACGACAAATCGAGGGTGACTT
>DAISHV010000150.1:0-3081 GCA_036822315.1 Bacillota bacterium
TGTCCTATCTCTTTATGTGCTACCCCCGTTATAAAGACGCAGAAGATGAACCGGATTAAGGTGACAGTTTTTGCTCTTTAGTGTAAGAGCCGATGAGACCTTGCTTTGTTTGTGCAAAAGTTTTCGGGATTGCTAGCGTTTTTCTTGTATAATGAACCTTAGTCACTTTGATTCCTTTCTTAGCTAAGCTAAGAAGGCATCACAGCGAGCTCGATTCTTGGGCTACCTTGTGAAGCACACGATTTTTTTAAAGAAAAACATCCGCGCATTCTCGCTCATCCTTTTAATGGCGATTGTTTTTTGCGTCGGGGTTTTTGTCGTGAATGATCAGGATATTTTCCAAGGCGGGAACAGCGTTACTTTATCGAATGAAGTCAGCATTATTTCCAGTGGGGTTTATCTTTTGCTTTATAGCGCTTTTATCGCGTTGGTTAATCGTTATTGCTCGGTCCATCGGAAGCCGTTGTTCTTCTTTCTTTTCTTGGCCTTTTTTATCGTCGATATCGTCGCGATTTGGGCGTTTCCGGGAATCTATGATACGGATCAATTGATTTATCAGAGCACGATTCTTGAACGGGTTCGTTATAGCCTTTATGGATTCGTTTGTTTTTCGATGCTTTATCTCTTTTTTGCCATCGCCCCCCAGATGACGAATGGATCGGATTTCTCCGATGGCGTCATCGCCATCCTTGTTGCGGTCGTTCTGGTATCGGTCCTGTACTCATATATCGCTGAAGCCAGTCTTTATCAGCTATTTTTTACTCAAGGCCATCCGACCGATGCTTATAGCGTTCCGAAAAGCTGGATGGGGCACCGGAATATTTATGCGTTCTTTCTTTTTAATGGCATGGTCGGGGAGGCTTATCTTGAAAGCCGAAACCCGCATTCTTGGCGTTGGGCGATCATTGTTTTCTTGTTCTTAAATCAATTCTTCATTCTTTCAAAGACCACCGTCATTATTGCCGCTTTCTTTTTGGTGGCCTTTTATCTTTGGCACTTCATCAAGACGTTGCGGAATCATCCGAAACGGAACTGGATTACCCTGGGTGTTCTTTTTTCTTTGACGATCGCCTTTATGGTAGTCAGCGCTTTGCCGGCGAACAATACTTTCTGGGCGAGCCGATATCTCCATTCGGTGACCAAGCTGATGTTTTCAAGCGTCGTCGCCACGATGATGGACCGCGTCTATGTTTGGAGCGATGTCGTCCGCTGCGTCAACGTCACGGTTTTAACCATTATGGTTGGGACGGGCTACGGGGCTTGGAATAAAGCCATTTATGCCTATCTCATGGGGAGCCCCGATCTCTATTACCCGGTGGATTCCGCTTGGGTCACCGATTTGGCAAGAGGCGGTATCTTGGGTGTCGTTCTTTCGGCGGGTCTTTGGCTTTATACCTTCTATGAGATTTATCGGGCGATTCGTCGAAAAGAAAAGTTTGCTTATGTGGCTCTTTTCTATGAGATCGCCCTATTGATGCGGAGCTTCATCGAAAGCGGGGATTTAGCGAATCCGGATGCGTTTGGGACCCTTTTCGCGATGATGCTGGTTTTGCCCATTCTTTCGAGCCGCTACGAAAAACAAGATGAAGCCACGACCCGTTATCAGATTAGTCTTTTCCAAAATCCCACCCAGAACTCTTATCCGAAGATTGGTTTTAAACGGGGACGATCGTTCAATAAGTGGTTCATTGCTTCCTCTTTGATTGCTCTGGTTCTCTTTGAGGGGTTCTATCTATTTAGTGCTCAGGCCAATCTCCCGACTGCCGGAATCAATTACGGCGTCAGCGGGCTATTAGCCGTTCTCTTCTTCCCGTATCTCATCAGTTGCCTTCGTTTCTTGCTTCGGCAAAAACGGATTGCGGGATTCGTTGGCTTCTTGCTTTTCGTTTTGGCCTATTTCTTCCTGGGGCTCACCCTTCCTTATTTTGCGCCGGATTGGCTTGGGGCTGTCATCCCGATTGGGGTGGGGGCGATCTTGGTGATCACTTCGATCAGCATCGGGGCCTTCAAAGATGTTCCCGGCCTTGCCAAGACCTCATTAACTTATAGCGGATTGGCCTTAGCGCTTGCTCTTGCAGGTTATTTCATTTTGCCTTACGTTTCGATTTCCTTCATCGGTGTTTTGGCTTATCTTTGCCTCGAAGTTTCCGCTTACTTCTTCGTGGGGGCTGTCATTCCGTCTTTAGGCATCTTCACGACGACGCCGCGGAGAATGGATGATCTCTTCCTCATCCTCCTATCTCGTTACGCTTTATGGCGTGATCGTTCTTATGCGAAATCCTTAGCCAAGAAGGAGGGCTCCGTATGAAAAGGGTCCTTCACGTGGCTTTATTCATCTTTGATGCCCTTATTTACGTGGTTATTCTTTTGGGCTTTGTTGGCTTGGTGATTTCAGGGGTTTCAGCGATGCTGACCCATCTCTATGTCTGTGATGAATCCAATTTGCTGATCGAGACCTTCGCCCCGGCGGGAGCGTGCTTATTCTGCTTGGCCTTCCTGTCCTTGGCTTTGCGGAGATCCCCATTCCAAAAGCCCTTTGCCCGCTTCGTGTCTTGTTATTGGATTTTTTACTTCGTCGATTTGATTCTTTCCGTTTTCTTCGTTTACTTTGTCTTGTACCAAAAGAACATTGTTTATTTCTCCAAGACCAACGGACTTTATTATTTCGTCGCTTATTTAGGCTTCGCTGTCCTCGCGGGCATTCTCCCGGCGTTATTCTTATTGCCGAAGTCGACAAAGAAAGGCACTCCCGATGGTGGCACGATCTAAGGCAATCAAAATCAAGATCAAAGATAAAGCCATCAACCTTTTGGCGCCGTATTTCTTGGCGGTTTATTCGATTATTTCCTTGGTGTCTTGGATGCCTTATCCTTACGAAAAGATCTATACCGTTTTGAACGAAGGGACTCCGGCGTTGGTGTTTAGGCTTGCCTTGGGTGGCTTATTTGTTTTGTACATGCTTCTTATCTGCATCATCAACCGCAAATTGCCGCCCTGGCGCTACACAATTCTCTTCTTGTTCTTGGGGGTTTATCTTGGCATCTTGGTCTTCTTCCAAGATAGAACTTATGTTTATGATCC
>DAISHV010000151.1:0-3038 GCA_036822315.1 Bacillota bacterium
TGATCCTTTCTAAGGAGCGGTTTTGAATAAAATAAAACCCGTCCTTGTTTTGAAGGACGGGTTAATTCCCGTGTTACCACCTTGTTTCGCCTAAGCATCACTGCCTAAGCCTTAATGAGTGCAATCACACTCCTGGTTTTAACGGACTCCCCGTGACGGATTACGTATCACCCGTCAAGCTCCAAGGCCATGTTCAGCTCTTTTCCGTCTTCTCCTTTGCACCACGTCAGGAGATTCTCTTAGCACGGAAGTAAGCTTACTCTTCCTTTTCAAAGCTTATGGCACGTATTTTAGCGGAGGGGCAAGAAAAGGCAAGAAGAATTTATTCGAAGTAGGATTTGCAAGGGATTTTTAAGCGTAGAGAGCAATCGAGTAAACATAAACGGCATAACTGGCTTCCGCTAAAAGAGCCACATAGTCATAAGGCTGATCGAAAACATAGGTGCAACGGAAAGCCGCAGCGCCGTTGACCGTAATCGATTCTTTTTGATAAACAACACCGTTGCCCGTTGGGTCTGCCGCATCCCCAGCTGTGGCGGCAAGGTAACCTGTATATTCCTGTTTATCCATTTGTTCAACGACGATTTTCGACACCGAAAGAATCGTCGTGTTATAGATAGTCCCTGATTCTTTTTTCATTTGGATGGTACCAGCATAACTGCCACCGCCGACTTGAATGCTGTCATAGGCAAAGGTCGTTTCAGCAAGCGTGAACGTCCCTGCCGCCGGATATCCACTAGCGACCCGTGCGGGAGCTTGGGCGGACGTGATCGTTAATAAAGGATCAACCGCTATTGAGGAACTTGAAGAAGAACTCGTGGCGGACGAACTCGAAGAAATAGAGCTCTCGCTTGATGAAGTTTCGCTCGAGGAAGTAGCGGTGCTCGAAGAGCTCGAACTCGATTCACTCGATGAAGCGACCGTGCTAGAAGAGCTCGAAGTTGATGAACTCGAAACGGTTGCACTTGACGTGGTGGCACTGGATGAAGCGGCGCTTGAAGTCGTTGGAGTCGACGAGGAAGCGGCTGAAGAAGAAGCAGGAGTGGTCACGCCACAGCTAGCTAAGAGAATCGCGACGGGTAGGATCCAAAGTAAATGTTTATTATTCATAATGACCTCCCGACAACCTTACTAGTGGGGGCTCCTATTCGTCAACCCTTTTACGAGAAATGTATTGGATTTTTATAGAAAAAAGATTTTTATTCCGCTTTGACGGCCGCAATCGCCGCGTAGGAAGTTGGGCTGGAGAAATAGAGGCAATTGGTGTCTTGAAGAAAAAGCTTGATCCAATAACCTAAAGCCTTTTTGCCCACAAGTTGGCCTAACGCCTGATCATGGTAAGGATCGTCAGTTTCATAGGCTTTGCTTTTAACGATGACTTCACAATGGCTTAACGCCGCTTCGAGGTTTTGCTCTTCATAGGTATAGTCAAAGTAGAAATAGCCATTCGCTTTTTTGCTGATGCTCCCATTAAGCCAGAGACATTCGCGGGAGATATTGGGAAGAACTTCTTGGCTAAAAGAAGAATTACTCTCGCTAACAGGGGAAGATAGGCTTTCTCCGCATCCAGATAAAAGAAGAGTCGATAAAAGAAGGACAAGCATTTGTTTTTTCATAAGATTTCCTTTGTTAAAAGACAAGGGCGTAGATGGCGCCGATGGGGAAAGAATAGTTCACCGTGTCGGTGACGATGTCCCCTTCACATAGTGTGTCGAGCGGAATTTCTTTCGTGGTGGAATAGGGACTATTCCGGAGCTCAGCAAGACTGATGTCATGATAACCCGTATAGGCAAAACCTTGCTGTTTCAAGGGATTGATCACGTAGCCATAGGATTCATCGGTATAGAACATTTTGGCCCCTTCGTAATCCTTAGATGATGCCATAGACTGAAACCGTGATCATTAAAGCCTGAGTTTTTGAGGCGTTGGTAAAGCGATGATCGTCCGCAACCTTAACCCCATAGCCCACTCCAAAACCAATCACCGTTAAGAGGGTGACCGAGCCAAGGCCTAATCCCCAAATAAGCCCAATGCGGTGGTTGGTTTTGTGCTGGGGTCTTTCTCCGGTTTGATAAGAGGCCATAATTGTGGCTTCTGGCACAAAAGAGTGGAGTTTTGCAAGGGATTTTTGACGATATATCGCTTTATTGAACATGCTCATTCTTTCTTTTTTTCGTAATTTCTTAACTGCCTGACGATAGAGAAGTCGGGCGCTTGAGTTGGGGATGCCCGTCAGGGTAGAGATCTCATCCCATTGGAGGGCAAAGACAATGCGGTAATAGACCACTGCGGTCTCCTGATGGCTGAGGTTAGCTTCTAACTCGTCGATCACCGTGTTCTCCTCATCGTTGGCACCAACGTTTTCTAACAAGGTTTCATCATCTTCGCCTTGGCCCTTTTGGCTGGACTTCCTGGCAAAGTCGATCGCACAATTTCTGGCGGTGGAACAAAGATAGTTTTGAAGATGGGAAGGATCGTGGACTTCCTGACGGTTCTCTAGAATTTTGACGTAGGTCTCTTGGTAAACGTCTTCGACATCTTCCCGTCGTTTGACGTAGGTGGCGATGAGGAAATAAAGGAGGTCTTGCGAAAGAAGATAGACTTCTTCAATCGCCGTCTTGTCGCCTTCGATAAAACGGGTTGCAACCGTGATGGAGAGTTTCAATTTTGCCTCCCACAGGTTAAGACGATTGTGCTCTGAGATTTTGCTAAAGAACTTAAAAATTCGTCTTTCACACATTTATTTTGCTCCATTTCTTTTGGTCTTTTTCGCTAAAAGTTCCCTTTTCCTGACTCGAACAGGGGAAATGACTCTTTTGCTTTTTCTCGTCTTTTGGCAATTTCTTAATTCATTAAGAAACGGGTTGGTTTATACTAACAGCACACCATAGAGGTAAGTTTATGCAAGACAAGTCCATCTCCGTTCGCAAACTATTCGAAAAGTTTGAAGCTAAAGAAGATCTCACTGCTCTCGGCGAAGTCATCGTCGAAGGCTGGGTCAGAACCAATCGCAATAATGGCAAAATCGGTTTCATCGC
>DAISHV010000152.1:0-2920 GCA_036822315.1 Bacillota bacterium
TCATCAAAGAGGGGATCCCTCTGAGGATTGTTGCCCGTTGGTTGGGCGATACCGAAGGAACCATTCTTTCTTATTATTCGCATCTTTTTCCGGATGAAGAGAATAGCGTGGGCACATTTTTTGCTTCTCATCCTCTCGGCGTTCCTGCGGATCCCAAGAGTGGTGGGAACGGCTCATGTTCCGGCCAAAAGGAAACTTCAGAAAAGGAAAACGACAATGTTGAGGAGCAAGACTCTGGTGACGATGGTCCTGAGATGTGATTTTTCTCAAAGAGAAAAGAAATATACTTTACAAAATATGTAAAATATTATTTGACAAAAAACGACATTAGCCTTATTGTGATTGCGGGAGGAAAACCATGCGTGAAACATTAAGGCAACTTGATCTGAAAATAACCGAGTTGGCGGATTATTTGAAGATTTCCCGCCCCACGATGTACAAATACATCGATTCCTTTGAAGCTCGCGATTACAAGTCCATCGATGCCCTGGTCTTGAAACTCTTCCAATATATCGAGAAGAACAAAGGACTCATCGGGAAGCGGAATGTCGTTAACTATATTCTCACCAACATCGCGGTGGCGAACGACCACGTTCAGACGAAAGAGTCCGCCCTTTCTGATGAAGTGGCAAACTTCATTCAGGCCAACGGATCCGAAGAAATTAAGTCCCAGATGATTAAGAAAATCGTTGAGACGAAGGACTACGATAAGATCATTCCTTATTTAATTGATGTTCAGGCGCTTCTCTCTAAGAAAGATCTTACCGAAGAGGAATATGCGAAGCTGGAGCCCATCATTGGTATTTATGCCCTTCAAGGCATATCTATAAAAATAAAAAAGCCAACCTCAGGAGGCAAATAATATGGCTGAAAGATCAATTGTTTTGGATAATTACCGGGATCTCGGAATCGATAAGCCGACTTCGTTGGTATTGAATAACTCTGTTGATAAAGACAACCTTGGGGGCCTAGTGGTCCTCGTTGGCCCCAACAACTCCGGGAAGAGCAACGTGCTGTCCGCTTTGCTTTCTCTTATCCCTGGATCGCAGACGATCACCAAAGAGGATCGCCCTGATTTCATCACGGAAGACGTACCCGATGCTAACGTGTCATTTGTCTGCAAAGACGGGAACGACATCTATTCCTATTCGAAAAACTCCAACGGGCAAGACATTTGGGATTTTCACAAGGGGAAAACCGGGAAAGTAGATGAGGCGGCCGAAGCTGAAGAAGAATATAAACGAGCTGTGTCTGTCTACAGTCTTGTTCAACGGTACTTTTCGGATAACACCTTATATTTTGATTCCGCTACGATCGAAGCGTCTAAGCGGAATGCCAATTTGCTTGATGAAAAAGACCACACCTTGGCATTGAAGAAAATGAAAGAATTCTGCATCGCCGTTTGGAACCGCGTTCGCTCCAATTATTCAATGCAGTCCACCTTCGCAAATTACGTGATCAATAAAACTAACGCCGCTGACCGCATTTTAGTCGGCTTGACCGAACCTGCCCAGGACCGCAAAGCAGAAATCGGTTCTTCCTTCGAAAAGAAATATGGCTACTCGTTCCTTCCAACGATTTCGCTTTATAACGAACAGAAGATGAGAAACAACATGCTCAACGTTTCTCCAAACTCGTGGACCAGCTCGCCATTATTCGTTTCCCTCTTCAATACGCTTGGCATCAAACAAGAAACCATCGCTACTCTTTATCAGAGGTTCCAGGCCAGTTCCAACATCAGCGTCTTGACCACGTTTGCCAAAAAATACCAAGCGAAAGTCGATGAGATCGCCGAAAGGTTTAACAAGCTTTATTTCCTCACTCCGTCAGCCAAATATTCTTTTGAACTGATTTTCTCCCAGGAGCATATTTCCTTTGGAATCAAGCTTGGCGATACGGCCTTGAATTTCGAAAAGCAATCGACCGGTTTCCAATGGTTCTTCGATTTGTTCTTTAACTACATGAACAACCATGATGTGAAGCCGGGAGACATTTTGGTCATGGATGAGCCGGGCACTTGCTTGCACGTCAGAGGTCAAGAGGAACTGCGCGACTTCCTTGAGGATTTTGCAATCAAACACGATATCACCATCGTTATTTCGACGCACAGTCCCTTCCTTGTTGCACCTGACCATTTCGACGAAGTGCGCGTTGTTTCTAGGGATGGAAACGAAGCGACGATCAAGAATGATTTCCACGTGACTGCTCATGATTATCCCGACACTCTCTCGCCGGTCACCGAGGCCTTGACCACCCGGAACAGCGTGGTGGTGGACCCGAACGAACGGAAGATCTTCGTCGAGGGCATCACGGATTACGATTATCTTACGGCCTTCAAGATTGCCCTCGGGGTCGACGGCTTGGTTTTCTTGCCGATCAACGGTCTCGGAAAGAAAGGTTGCCAAGACAAAATCATTGCCGAAATCCTCAAACTCGAAAAAGAGCCGAACCTTCTTGTGGATGGGGACATCGCCGGGATCAAGTTCCAAGAGAACGGCAAAGACACTGGAGCGACCATCATCAAACTCACAGATGTTGACCCGTCTTGGAAGGAGATGGAGAACCTCTTCACCGATGAAGAACGAGCCGCCAATAACCTTGATGCGAAGAAAGGCTACGACGCTGCGCTCTTCAAGTCAAAAATCATCAAAGGAACAGCTAAGATTTCCGCTAAAACGAAAGAGAACTTCAAAAAACTTCTCGACTACCTTTCGAAAGACATTTAACTCGCTATTTTGGGGCCAACGAAAATACCGCTTTTGTTCCATGGGACAATCCCTGTGGGACTTAAGCGGTATATTTTTCCTGTAATTTTTGGGGCCAAATTGGGGCCACAAAACTTACAATTAACAATAAAAGCCACTATTTATCGTGGCTTTTTGTTTTCACTGGTCGGAACGGTGGGATTCGAACCCATGAC
>DAISHV010000153.1:0-2909 GCA_036822315.1 Bacillota bacterium
TGGCGAGAAAATGGCGAGAAATTATTCTCGCCAAATTTCAACACGCTTTTGGATCGAAAATCCCAATCGCTTGAATCGCCTTATCGAACTCTCCGGGGATGAGCAGAGTTCGGTTGAGATAAGAGTAAGGCTTTTGGTGGTAGCCCGGTCGATGCTGAATTTTCAAATGGAAAATATCTTCGCCCTGCAACAGGCAGGCCGAAAGGAGCATGACGTTGACCGCGCACTCCTGGGCTTTGCTTACCGTCCAGTCGAAAGCGAAAACGTGGTCGACGAGCTTAGTGATGCCCGGTGCGAAAACCTCTCGATATTCGGCGTGCTCATCACCGAATCCGAGCGTAGCGATAGATAAGGCAGAACGAAAAGTGTCGCCCAGGAAATCCTTCGGGGAATAAGCTGATAGGTTATGAAGAACAGCTTCTTGCTCCGCTATCGCAAAATAAGAGGAACGAATGGCGGAGAAGTCTTTTGCTTCCGAAAGAAGAGCGTTGATATCGTAAAGGTGTTTGATGATCTGAAGCCGTTTGTCGAACGGGGTCCCAAAGGTGGTCATCTCGGGATGCACGCCGATGGTATGCGGCGCGAAAGCCGTCAATTTGTCGCCCAAGAGCGATTCAATGCTTGGGACTTTCACCATTCGCGGCAAGCCATCGATAAGCAAAAAGGAATTGGTGATTGGCCGCTCATCGACGCAGGGATAAGGGTTATTCCCATAAACCACGTCCAAACAAACATGAGCGGAAGTCCCATAAAGATGAGGGCACTCAAATACCCAATGGCCGACACTGCGGCCATTCTGGGATTGGAGTTTGTCCTTTGAAAGGTCTAATAAAGGATACTCGTGCTGAATCGAGGCAATGACGGGAGCCATATCCGTGTGGGGCGGAACCAAGATATCGATGTCCGTCGAAACCCGCTTTGGCTCCTTAAGAAGGAGCATCAGCGAGGTCCCGCCCTTGAAGATGAAATCCAATCGGGAATCGGCCAATAACTCGAGGAGGCCGAACGCGTACATCGACATTTCGAAAACCGATTCTGTTACTTTGGGATAACGGCGATGAAGTTCGTCGATGTGGCGCCGGGAAAAATTGGACTTCGACAGCATCTACTTCTCCTTCTTTCTTCCATAAGGCGACGAAGGGAACAAAAGAGAGACTTCTTGGCCAACATAGCGCCGTTTTGCATAGGAAAACAGCGTTTTTTCATCGATGAAGTATTTCTTCTTCATCAAAGAGACCATTTCGGGGATCTCTGAGGCCGAGAAAAAGGAACGGAGGGTATCATCGGCGAAAAGATCAACAATAAGCTTTTCTAAGCACATCGAATAGTTGCCACCTAGTAAGGGCGCCCGGACGTGCAAATCCGCGACGATAATAGGCTCCCCCTTGCTATAAAGATAGCGTTCATCTTCGGTAGGGTTGAGAAGAACGCTTTTCTCCGAAAACCAACTTTTTATAGAATCGAAAACGACCGGAGCACTGTGGCGATTCACTTCCACCAAGATGCTATTATGGGCAAGAAGCTCATTCAGCCACTCATTGAGGGAAGTAGTGTCGTAGATGACCGCTTTCAAATTGGGAAATTCCGTCTGAAGCTTGATTTGAAGATCATAGGCCAAGAAACTTGGGTGAGGTTCATAACGTTTGAGGCTGCCTCGTCTCATAAAGAGCGAGGAACCAGCCTTTTCCAAATCTTTGTTCTTCAAAAGAAAATAAAGAAGCCATGAAAGACTGTCCCGCGAGAACGAGGGATCGACCTGGCGGCAAAGCGCAAGCAACTGCGTCCGATTGATGGGCTCCCCGACGGGACAAAGCCTGACAAGTTTTCGATAAGATTTATTATCCACGACATCACAATACACCAAATAAGAACACAAGCAAAATGTATTATTTGTTAAAATAATCCAAAATGCTTGTCATTTTTTTTGCAAATCCCAGAATTTTTGTATTGTTATTACGATTTAAAATAAAAAGCGACACAATCTAATGTATCGCTATATTTTATGGTGCCGCCTTCCGGATTCGGACCGAAGACCTACTGATTACAAATCAGTTGCTCTACCAGCTGAGCTAAGGCGGCGAATGGGCGTAAAACGCCGATAAAGATAATACCACCCCGACCCTTCAAGGGGAATTCTCTTTTATCGAAGTCTCATTTTAACGCGGTTTTGCTGGGGATAACGAAGGAGATAGATGACGAAGGGCATCGGCCAAAGGATGGGCAAGCAAAGCAACAAGTACGGCCGTCAACAAGCCTACGCCAAAGCGGATTAGCGTTTCGACGAGCACCACCGAAACCGGATAACCAATGATGATGGCATCCAGATATAAGACTCCGGTGTTAGCCGCCGTCACCACTAAGGCTGCGACCAAAGCGGTGAGATAGTAGGCAAAAGGATGGTGATCCAATTCTTCGCCTTTTTTACGGAAAAGAAGCGAAACCAATCCCAGAATGAGCGCCCTTAAGACCGGCGGGATCAGCCATAAAGGAAGGGTCAAAGAAAAACCATAGCTAAAAACCTGAATCAAGAATTCGCCTAATAAGGCGATACTGACGGTATCCCCTAAGCCAAAGAGCAAGGCAGAAATCATGATCGGCAAAGACGCTAAGGTTAAATGGAGATTGCCGAAGGACAGGGTGATTTTGGCTAAAACGAAATAGAGGGCAATGAACATCGCGTCAAGGCACATCCGATAAACCAAAGAACGTTTCATCGTAGAACCCTCCTTTCTTCTTGTCCTTTATGAGGACCGCGGAATTGTAGCACATCGGCTCGAAATGTTTCAAAGAATTTGCCTAGCATTCATCAGGATAAAAGAAAACCTCGGGATAACCCCGAGGTATGATTTTTAAGATGGTGGGTGTTACTGGGATCGAACCAGTGACCTCTTCCGTGTGAAGGAAACGCT
>DAISHV010000154.1:0-126 GCA_036822315.1 Bacillota bacterium
GGATCCCCGGTCTTTAAGTCAAAAGAAAAACCGAACCCATTTTCTGTGAGAAATAGGTTCGGATAATCAACGAATGGTGACCCGGACGGGGTTCGAACCCATGAATGTATCCTTGAAAGGGATATG
>DAISHV010000154.1:181-2883 GCA_036822315.1 Bacillota bacterium
TTCCGGTTAACGGCCGGGCGCTCTAACCAGCTGAGCTAAGCGAGCAGCACATCTGCGCCTTAAAAGCGCAAGCACTATTCTACTGATTCGAAAAGCGGTTTGCAACAAATAACTGGACTACTTCTTCTCGGCGAGTTTCTTCTCTATAGAAGAAAGCAAATCACCAACGGTCTTGAAGGACGAAAGTTCTTCCGTTGAGAATTGGATTTGATACTTGTCTTCCAAATCAAGGCACATCTCGACCACATCCAAAGAATCGAGACCTAAATCCTTGAGCGATTGATTGTCATCGACCTTCTCCAGCTTCAAACGTTCAGCGAAACCTTTGCGAATTTCCGTCATCTGTTCATTAGCCATAAGTTATTTCCTCGCGAATATTATAAAGAGGTAGAACGAAGCGTGCAATTGAGAGCTGAGCAAACGAAAGGGGCTCGGCTTTGCCGGGCCCCCGCTTCAGCAAAGAAAAGTGTTTACTCCGTTGTGGCGATGCTGCCTTTGCTTGTCGAAGTTGACATCACAATGCCATTCTCATTGTAGCCTACTTCTTGCCCGACTTTGTTCGCCGCGCTTTTGAAGGATGCAAAGAGAATACCGCTGATGGCTGAGAAGATGGCTAAAACCAAGATCATGCTCAAAAGCTGTCCTTTGAATTCTGTCATTTAGGGTTCACCTCCTTTCTAATCTATATATCCGATCACGGCGGACCTTTTTATGGTGACCGTCATGAGGGAAGCCGAGATAACGAGCGGCTTGAATTGTCGCTCAAGAGCGAATTCGTATACCTCACCAACTTGGGGTGAGGTTGTGGTGATGGCATAGATTTTTCCACCGCAATCTTCCGCGACCATGCTAACGATTTTCGGGGTAATGCCGCCTTGAATCGCGATTTCTTTTTCCGCGGTGATCGAGACGGCATCGAGCAAGGCATGGATGGCTTGCAAAGAAGCGAGGTCGCCCGCGTAGGCCATGATTTGAATCACGAAGAAAAGGGAAAGAATAAAGCCTAATTTAGACGCCATTGACGTAACCTCCGATGATTTGGACGATGCCGAGAGTGATCAAAAGCATGACTAAGGCGCTGTCGGCCATTGGAAACATTCCTAAGGTCCCAAGGCGCGAGTCATTTTTCTCGAGACGCTCCTTGTTCTTACTGGCTTCGAGGGCATCGAAGAGAACGTTGAATTGTCGGATATAACTTTCGCCACCGCCTTCATCGACCATGCGGTAGATGCTGATCAGCAACTGGCGGATTTCCATCGAGGAGAAGTTTTCGCTAAAGGCAATATAGGGGGCGACACTTTTGTCTTCATCAATCGCCTCAAGAAGACTTCGCATCTTCTTTTCCATCGCGCTACTGGTATAGCGAAGGCATTCTTCGAGGGCATGATAGACGGGAATTCCATCCCGGATATAAATCGCGAAATAGGCAAATATCTGCACAAACTCCCGCTCCAACGCCTCATCTTCCTTATGTTGGGACAGGCGATATTGGCGGAGAATCATCACATCGATAAAGAGAAGCACCAAAGCTAAACCCAGCGCGATGTAACGTTGCTTCAGCCCCAGCAAAAGATAAAGAGCAGCGACAAAAAGGAGCAAATTGATTCCCACGAGGAGCAAAAAGGTTCGCCGATCGATTTTCGATCGGAAATCCTTCCATGACTCAGTGAGCCTTTTCAGCGGGGATTTGGACATTTTCCTTCCTCCTTTGGAACGTCATTTTCTCTCCGGTAAAAACGACACCGAAATAGACGAAGGCGAATAAGGCAATAACGAAGTAGACCATCTCTGTCGCCAGATAGGGAATCGACACGCTTAAGAGGCTATAGAAATTGCTTAGGCCATATCGGGTAAAGCCCAAAACGAGATAGGACATCCCCCAGAGAGAGGCAAATTGGAGGAGGTTGCGATAACGAATCTTTTCAAGAGCGTCTCCAGTCTCTTCTTGCAAGGTGATTTCTTTGAGCAAAGGCTCCGCTAATTCCAAGACGTCGCCCCCTTGGTTTTCGTAGAGTTGGAAGAGGGAAAGAAACATCGCGTAAGAAGAACTTTCGAAATAGCGAGCCAGATAAGAGATCCGTTCTTCAAGGGAAAGCTGGCTGATCGCATCAAAGATTTCTTTTTCTTCGCCCCGCATATCAAGGCTGACTGCTTCCAGGGCCCGCTCACCGGATTGGCTTACGGAAAGAGAAATAATGAAGGTGTTGAGAAAACGGTAGCATTCATGCCTTTTCCGTTCTTTCTCTTCGTGACGAAGATAGAGCGGAACCACCAAGAAAGACAAAACCAGGAAGAAGATCGCCCCGATGCCTAAGCCGATAAAAAGCGAATCCGCGACATAGAAGCCTAAAACACCATAGAGAAACGAGAGAATGAGCGCAATAAGGTAATATTTCATGAAGCCCTCTCATAGAGTTTGTGCATGCACTTGCTCTTTTCGTCGTAATAGCCAATGCTTTGAAGCGAGCGAGATAAGGAACCGTCGGGATTTTCTTTTTTCTCCAAATAAACGTAGTAACGAAGATGGTGGGCGATGTCATCGAGAAGCTCTTCTTTATAAAGGGTCGGGTTTCCCATCATAGCCAAGCGGGCGACCCGTTCCGGCATCGCTTCGAGATCCTGAGCGTGGATTGTCGTGATGATCGGATGGCCTGACATTGCCGAAATCAAGGCATCAAGCATCTCGCCACCACGAGCTTCGG
>DAISHV010000155.1:0-2867 GCA_036822315.1 Bacillota bacterium
CATAAGCCCAAGGAAATCTCCTGAGGGATGAGCATCCTAAGGTTGCTCCAAATGGACTGGTTATCGCCCGTCCATACGGTCGTGTACTTTTCGCTTCCGCTAAAACAAGCCCTCGTAATGACATAGGGGCGTTTTGCAGTGGATTTTTTAATGCCTTCGTAGGTCGCTTGGGCCATGTAATGGCCATAAAGATTATGGATTTCTTCATGCTTGGCACTCCCAAAGGAAACATCGTTAGGAAGCGGTCCTTTAAAAGAGGCTGGCTCGTTCATGTCACACCAAATGCCGCTCAAGGCATAGGCGCTCACAAACGAAGCGATCTTCTCGCTCCACCACGCCCGGACTTTGGCTTCATTGAAGGCGGGATAAACGCTATCGCCTGGCCAAACCGCGTTGACGTAGGTTTTGTTTTGGAAGGTCGCGACATAGCCTCCGGCAATGGCTTCTTGATAAATCCCATATTGCGGATCGACTTTGATGCCCGGATCGACGATGGTGATGATTTTGACCCCACGTTTCTTTAAAGAAGAAACAAAGGCGTTAAAAGCGGGAAAACGCTCCGAAGAAACCGTGAAGATGCGGTAGCCTTCCATGTAATCAATATCGAGATGAACCGCTTCGAGCGGAATGTCGACTTTCTGATAGCCATCCACCACCGCTAAGACTTGCTCTTCGTTGGCATAACTCCAGCGGCTTTGCTGGTTGCCTAAAGTCCAGCGCTGAGGCAAAGGGGCTCTTCCTAAAAGTCTCGAGTACTCACTCACCACGTCTTTCGGCGAAGGACCGTAGATCAAATAGACATCGTCATCGCCTTTTTCACTAGCGAAAGAATACGTCTTTTGATCAGAGCCGAAATCGAAGAGACTCTTATAAGAGTTATCGAGATAAAATCCAAAGCAAATCCCGCCTCGTTTGACGAGAAAGAAAGGAAAATCTTTGTAGAGAGAAGGCACAGTTTCCTCGTGGGCTTGCGGATAATCGGTGTTGTAATTGATGAAGCGATATTCTCGTTTGTCCAAGGGGGCAATGTGGTCGCCTAAGCCATAGAAACATTCATCCTCGTGCAGCGTAAAATAATGGGCGTTCTGATAGGTGTCTTCACCCACTTTGGGATGGCCTTCTAATGCCGCGATGTCGCTATAGTTCTCACCCCGGCGCGGATTGGGAATGGGACTTGTCTCTTCAAAAACAATCTGTCCCTCTTTATTCAATAAAGTCAGCGCTAAAGAAGACGACACTTTCATCACGAAACGTTCGGTCTTGAAAAGATAATCCTCTCCAGCTTTCTCCACCGCGAAACGCGCGGGCAAACTCACCTCGCCCACCACCGGCGAAAGATGGGCGGGATTATGGTAAATATGGAGGGTGTTATCGCTTAAAAGATCGAGATAAAGTTTTTTGCCAGCGGAAGAGAAACAAACCGCTCGGGCTAAGAGTTGATAGTCCATTCATGAGCTCCTTCTTTTCATTTACTCAGGCTTGATTCACGCGTGTACGTGCTTAAATCGGGCTTCGAGGTCTTGAAGAGGTTCCAGTTGTAGCTGGTGCTAAGAGAAAGATCATCATTGGATTGAACAACGCTTTCGAGAAAGCCTTCATCAATCTTGATTTTCTCACTGGTGGAGATACCTTGATCTTTGTAGGTCAAGCTTGCGATGAGCGAAAGTTCACCGCTGGTGGAATAAGTTTCGCTTTCAATCGCGGAATTGTCCAAAGAAGACAGCTGATTTTTAAGCGAAGAAGGCACTTCGGAAAGATCTTGAAGCCGCGTTTGTTCTTGGATCACCGTAGCGTCGCTATTGAAAGCTTTCGCCGCTTCTTCGGAAGTGGCATAGTCCGAGAAGGAATAGGTTTTGCTCTCATCGAGACCATTGGCCAACGCGTGAATCAAGACATAAACTTTGGCGCCAGAGACGTTCATTAAATCAACGTAAATCCATTCATCCGAAGCGTATTTGATGGTGAGAGGCGCTCCGACTTTGCCATCGATGGATACCGTCGAATGATAATAACAATCGCTTGTGGAATAGTGATGAGCCGAAGAAAAAGATCCTTCATAGGTAACACTTTCTTGGGTAATCTTCCCTTTACCGCTCATTTCGATGGTCCAAGATTTGGGGGCAGAGAAACTGCTCGAGGAGACATAATCCACGATTTTGCCAAGAAGCGTCTCGGTGCCCTCGCGTGACAAAGACATTCCGCAGCTGGATAAGAGTACGCTCGGAATGCCAAGGACAAGGATGAGAGGAAGCTGGGGTTTTTTCATGTTAAGGCGAACTTCGCCATAGCGATAATAACCCCTCTTCAAAGAAGAGGCAAATAGTGTTTGTGCCCTAAAAGGATGTTTTTGAAATGTCAAAGATTCTAAAAAGTCCGAGTTGACCCCGTCTCCTCAAGGAGACCTAGAGCAAGAAACCTAGCTCGTTTCTTATTTTTGAGTATCACGAATTGAAAGAGTCGATCACATTTTGAAACTCTCAAGATTTTATCGATATTTTTTGTGCATTTACTTCCGCTTTTTTCACCGGAATTAAAGGCTTTTTCACCCCCAAGAAAAACAGTTGTTTTGGCCTAGGTGGTTTCTCGCGTAATTTAATGGTGCCTGGCAAAGAGCAGCAACTCTTGAGATGCATCTCCCCGATTGAAACTCAAGGAGAACAACATGAAAACGAATAAGACCCAAGCCGTGCTTTTTCTGTATCAAACCCTACAAGAAAAAGGTCAGATCAAAAAGATGGACTATATGGCCGAGATGGAAGTCAAAGACTTAACGTTTAAACGCTATGTAAGCGAATTGCGAAGTTATCTGATTAACTTCTCTGCGCCTGTGGAATTAGTCTACGAAAAGAAAGAAGATTGTTACGTTT
>DAISHV010000156.1:0-1171 GCA_036822315.1 Bacillota bacterium
TCTTGTCGAAGTCGGCTATGGATGCGTTGAGCTGCCCAAGGAGAGGGCTGTCGCCCGTCTGCGCATACCCCAAGGTTTTGTCCCTGTCCTGATAGGCGTGAAGCTCGTCGACTTTCTGGCTCCGAGCCGTTTGGACTGAAAGTCGTTCCTGATTTAGTTTGTTCTCGATTGCGAGAATGTCAGCGGTAAAAATATCGATATAACTGGAGACCCCTCTGGATGAGAGCCTGCCTATCTCAGCCTTAAGAGGCGAAACCCGCTTCTTGAAATCGGAAAGCCAAGATCTCTCCGTGTCATCGAACCCGGCGTATAGGCACTCATTGAGGGCATCTTCCACCGCTGACGGGGTCATTCCGGCCTTGAGTTCCTTGAGTTTGTCCCTCGATGAATTAACGGACAAAATCTGCGCATTCAGCGCCTTGATCGAGCTTTCTATTGATGCGGTATTCGGTATCGATCCGGAGGCCAGTCCGAGGATGAAAACATAATCCGCTTCCAGGCCCTTTGCAGAATGGATCGTGTAAATCTTCACCCCAGCGTGGCTCTTTTTCGTGAGAATGATCTTCTCCGTGCTCTTGTTTTCGAAATTCTGGATGAACGCCTTGAGCCTCGGTGCCTCGGCGGGCCAAGGCATCGTCATGTTGGTGGCCACCGTCCGGAATAGGTCAAACATGTTGTCATGGAAAAAGTCGTTAAAGAGCCTGCTGAATGAGTATTGGTATCTCTCGACCGCTTCCGAAAGGGTTTTGTTCCTCTTGTCCGCTAAAGTCTGGCGGAGAGCCACCAATTTCGAGGCGGCCTCCCCTCCATCGTTCTTCCCAAGCACGATCTCCGCGATGTATTGCTCCGTATAGTCTTGTTGTTTGCTGAAGAGAATCGACTTAATCGTCTTCGCAGGAGCAACGGTCGGGTATCCGGCCATGATTTTCATTATGGACGTCATAAGCCAATAAACCCAATCCAGCTCAACGTCATCGTTGTGAATCACCGTCGGTACGTCGTGGCTGTTCAAAGCGGCCTGAACCCCCCGCGCCTCATCGTTCGTTTTTGTTAAGAAAAGTATTTTGTCGAAACCGACTCCGCTTCCGTGGAGTTTGTCTATCTCCGGCATTATCTGAGCGAATTTCTCATCGTAGGTTGAAACAACGATTTTTTCCGGCGTGTCGTTCAT
>DAISHV010000156.1:1271-2671 GCA_036822315.1 Bacillota bacterium
TTTGTGAAAGTGAGGAGCGCTATCTTCTTGAGCGGAACGCCCTTCACGAGATTCAAGTACGCAACCCTGGAGACAATACAACGGGTTTTGCCGCTCCCCGCCCCAGCCAGGATCAACGAGTTCGTTTCCATCGGAGAAGAGACGGCCTTTCTTTGCTCCTCATCGAGCCGCCTAAGGGTGTCGCAGGACGAGAAGAAGTCCTTCTCGTCTACCAGCTTCCGGTTTCCGTCCGAATCGACGGCGGTTGCTTTCTGCCCGAAATCGTAGGGTGCCGTCGCCTCTGTCGCTTCGACCACGCCACCGTTCTGAGCGTCCGTGATTTGGATGTGCCAAGCTATCCCTTTCTCAGCGAAATCCCGGTAATAGGCGTAATAGACCTTTCCGTCCTTTTCCACCTGCTTGATAAATGCCGATTTCCAGGAGAACCTGTGGCCCTTAAAAGAGAATTCGTTTTGGCCATTTGCGTATTTCCACGTCGTGCTTTCGAGAAATGCGGCGTATTTTTGGGGATCGTCAAATTCCCCAAGGCTGGCGTCGAAGGCCGGGAAATACCTTGATATTTCGTCCAGTTCTTCCACTTGAAGTATTTTGTCTTGAAAGGCCTTTTGGTCAGCCATTTCCGAAAAATAGTCCTTCACCATCCAATAGAAATCGTTGCCTTCGGGCTGGAATCCCCTGCCCAAAAGCAGGAACTCAGAGAAAAGAGAGAGGCAAAAATCAACACCCAAGAAATTGTTGTCGCTAGGCTTCAGGTTCTCGATGTCGGAAAGTTTGATCTCGTTTCCAATCATGAAATTTCTCCCTAAAAATTAATAGTATCCTTTGACTCATCAATTTTTGATACAGCAGTCTCGATGGCTTTGTTGGCTTCGTGCTGAGCCACGGCTTCTTCGTCATCCCCGAATGAGCGGTACTCCTCCGGCGTGAATGCTATGCAGATGTAAAACGGAGAGCTGCCGACGATTCTCCAGGCTGTCCAAAGGACCGCTTTCTCTTTCGAAAGCGGCTCCATCTCGATCTTCTTTGCTCCGAAAACAAGCACGGAAGGCTGGTGAAAGCCTCCGAAGCATTCGATAGTAACTATTTTGTTTATGCCATCGAAGCCATGATTAGATTCCAAGATTCCGTTGATGTAAAATGCGAATTCCTTTTTTGAGTATGTAGCCTTCCTGGTTCCTGAGCAATCCATGACGAAATAGCCATCCGGGCTCCCGTGGGTGACGAAATAGGCGACGTTCCCGTTGGCCCCGACGCCGCGAAAAAGATAGGAGTTGTTCATGACTCCATTTCCGTCGACTTTGGTTTGGAAAATCCGTTCAAAAGAAGCCTGGTCCGTCTTGATACAAAAAGTTTTCACGAATGAATTATAACTTCGGGCGGTTCTTCTTTATAGAAGTTTC
>DAISHV010000157.1:0-2610 GCA_036822315.1 Bacillota bacterium
TCACCATGACGAGTGCCGATATATTCCTTGCCGACTTTCGAATGGGTGAGATCCAAAACAGCATCCGCCAAGCAATCAATCGTTGCAGCCGGCGCTTTCTGAACGAACAAATCACCTTGTTTGCCATGTTCAAACGCAAACAAAACGAGATTAACGGCGTCTTCAAGGGTCATCATGAAACGGGTCATCTTCGGGTTGGTGATGGTGATCGGTTTCCCGGCAGCGATTTGCTCAAGGAAGAGCGGAATCACGGATCCCCTGCTTGCCATAACGTTGCCATAACGCGTTAAGCAAAGGGTTGTGTCCCCTGCCAAAAGTTGTCTGCTACGGGCGATAACGTTCTTTTCCATCAAAGCTTTGGTAATGCCCATGGCATTGATCGGATAAGCCGCCTTATCCGTACTTAAGAAGATTGCATTCTTAACGTGATGATTAACGCAAGCGGTAATGACGTTGTTGGACCCAATAACGTTTGTCTTCATCGCCTCAAGCGGATAGAACTCGCAAGAAGGAACTTGCTTTAATGCCGCGGCAGAGAATACATAATCCACGCCCCTGAACGCATCTTCGATGCTGGCATAATCCCTCACATCGCCGATATAGAACTTCAATTTGTCATTCGCGTATTGTTTGCGCATATCGTCTTGCTTCTTTTCGTCACGCGAAACAATCCGAATCTCTTTGATGCCCGTTTTAAGAAAACGATCCACCACGGCATGGCCAAAAGAGCCTGTGCCCCCGGTGATCAATAAGACTTTATTATCAAAAATGTCTGACACGTGCAATTCCTCTTGGCGATATTATCGCACAGACCACTTTTGTTTCATAATATCTCTATTAGGGTTTCTTCAAGGAAGAAGGAGAAAAAAATGGCCAGGAAAAGAATTACGCTAAGCTTCGATGACGGAAGGCGTGATTTCTATCAGTTTGTCTATCCTTATCTTCGCCAAAAAGGCATCAAAGCCACTTTGAATGTCACCACGGGCTATATCGATCGAAGTGTGCCTGCTCCTTTCAATCCTTGCTCAATCGAAGAAATCAAAGAGATGACTAACTACGGAATCGATATGGCGCTTCACGGGGATAAGCATCTGGAGCATGAAACGCCTGAAGATATGGATCAATGCCTTCAAAAGCTTCGCTCGTGGGGCGTATCCGTCAAAGGCGTTGGCCTTCCCTATAATCAAACACCTACAGAAGAATTGGCCCGCTATTTTGCAAAAGAAGGTCTTTCTTATTATCGAATCGGCGATCGGAGCCGAACGGGAAAGATTCATTATGGGGTCACCTTGCTCCTTGGGAAATCCCTTGCCAAGCCGAATATCTATCTTGCCCGACAAAAAATGAACATCTATACCCCACATCCCTCAAAGACAACCCAAAGAATCTATTCCACGACGGTGGTTGCCAACCGGGACATCGATATTTATCTTCGTTTGTTGAAGAAAATGAAATTTGGTCAAGCTCTGACTTTGGTCTTCCATACCGTGAGCGATGAACAAGGGATTGCCCATTCCGATTTTCCAATCGGGGCTTGGCCCATCGAACGTTTCATTTGTTTCGTTGACGCCATTCTTCAAGACCCGTCGTTTGAAATCGTCCCTCAAAACGAGATTTTTTGAGGGCTCCAAGGGGGTTATATCCTCTTCTATAGCGTGATATGATGAAACCCGGCTCGGGGGGTCCGATGCATGGAAAACAATCCGCTCGTTTCAGTCATCATCCCTTGTTTTCAATGCGCTCCCTATCTTCGTGATACCGTCAACAGCGTTCTTCACTCGTCTTATTCACCCCTGGAAATCATTTTAGTCGATGATGGTTCGACCGATGGCAGTGCTTCCCTTTTAGATGCTTTAGCTAAAGAGAATCCAGTGGTCCAAGCCTATCACCTTCCTCATGGGGGGCCGACCAAAGCCCGAAACCTCGGCCTTAGCGAAGCCAAAGGAAAATACCTTTCCTTCATTGATTCCGATGATTCGATCAGCCCGGATATGTATTCTTCGTTGGCGGCCCTTCTCGAAGCAAATCCGTCCTATCCTGCCGCCATCGGCAACATCGTCGATATCGCTAAGGGCAAAAAGCCTCGACCCGAAAAAGATCTGATGCCGGAAGGATTCATTCCAAGCGAAACCTACGTGAATCTTCTTTTGCTTTTCAAAGGCCAATCGAGCGTTTGCCCCGGCCTTTTCCGAAAAGAGGTTTTCACCAAGACTCGTTTCACAGATGAGGCCAATGGCGAAGACTTTGTCTTTTGGATAAATCTGCTCCCGCAGATCGAGGGGGTCTATCACCTCAAAAAAGACTGTTATTACTACCTTCAACACAGCGATTCCTATAGCCACCGCGCCGTTTTTGATTCCTCCTTCAAAATCAAAAACGTCTTGGACACCGCATCCGCCGTTGTCTCTCGCCACTACCCGAAGCTTGCCCTATCCCTCGATTATTTTTACTTCCGCCATCTTTATTCCGCCATCGTTCTTTTGCCTTTGAAAGACATCCGCAAAGACAATCCGTTTTATTCTCAGCTAAAGGCCTACCTCGAAGCGCATGTTCAAGACATTTCCAAGAATCCTTATCTCACCCCCAAACAGAAAAAGATCCTCCGGCACT
>DAISHV010000158.1:0-2608 GCA_036822315.1 Bacillota bacterium
GGGTGGTGGGCAAGACGCCATTCCACGAATTGTAGAAGACGATGCTGAGGATCGTGTCGGCGCATTGCGAATAGGTCAGCGTTTCTTTCGCTGCCATCGGGAACGAAATGACGTAGCCGGTGGTCGGATCCGTTTTCACTTGGGCGAGATCAATCCCATTGATGTTGATATAGAGCTTGTTCACCATGTCTTGGATCGCGGTGGTATAAGCCGAGGACGCTTCGGCCTTGGCCTTGCCATTGACCGTAATGGCGTAGGCTTCCGCTTCAGCCAGGGTCTTTTGGATCGCTGCTTGGTTATTGGCCGTAATCAGAGCGGCTTCGGCCTCTTTCTTGGCAATTTCGATCTTTTGATCCGCTTCGGCTTTCTGCTTTAAGATCGCTTCAACCTCATCCCCAGCGTCGACGTCATCGATGCTGATTTTGACGAGACTGATGTAGTACTCCTTATAAAGGGAGGTCTTGAGATAGTTTTCCATCGAAACCCGAGCGGGCTCGAGCTTCTCCGAGAGTAAATCGAAGATGTTGTATTCGATGGTGCTGGTCTGTAAGCTCTGCTTCACGATTGCGTTGAGCTGATCTTCGGCGATAGAAGTGTTGGAGGTCTTCTTGAAGAAGCTGCCCGCATCGTCCGCCTTAACGGCATAGATGATCGAAAGGGCAAACTGAGCCGATTGTCCGTCGCTGGTCTGACCATACGTCGAGATCTTTGCGGAGCGGTTGGCGGTCGAAATCGGAGTGACGTGTTGGAAGATGCTCTTTTGGTGGATGCCCTCGCCAATCGAATAGGTTTGGACGCCGCCATTGAGCTCATCGTAGACGATGCCGACTTCGTTCGCTTTGATGGTAACGAAGGAGTTGCAAATCGGCACAAGAAGAATCGGAACCCATAATAGCGTCAGGAAAAAGAACTTGGGATTGCCCTTTCCCCCCTTTCATGCTCTTCGCCCCGACGAGAGTTCCCTTGGATTTCTTGTAGAAATAAAGGACAGCCCCGAGACCGAGAGGGAAGAGAACGACACCGAAGACGATCGTGAGAATGAGTACGGTCATTTTGACCCCTTTCCGTGCTGGATTTCAGCACTTGCGCGGTTTATCGCCGCGGGGTATACCTTAAGGCTTTTTCTCCCGAGCGCAAGGATGATTTTTAAGTTAAGCAAACTTTACTTTGCTAAAGTGGGGATATCATCCCAAAACAGGGCAAATGTAAAGATTTCAAAATAAAAAGACGGAGCCGTTTTATGCTTCCGTCTTAGAGAATAGATTAGTCTTTTTTAATGAACTTATGACCTTTTTCGAGGGCTTTTTTCTCCCAATCTGGGGTATCGTCGCTTTCGAGTTCTTTGAGGAGTTTTAAATCTTTCTTGTCGAGGGTAAGTTTTTTAAAAAGATCGGGCCGGTATTGCTTTGTTAAAGCGAGCGATTGTTTGCGGCGCCACTTCTCGATCGCTTCGTGATTGCCGGAATAAAGAATATCGGGGACTTTTGCCCCATCGTAATCATAGGGTTCGGTGTATTGCGGATATTCTAAAAGAGGCTGGTTAAAGGATTCATCAACGAGACTCTCCGAGGCGATCGCTCCATCAAGGAGTCGGGTCACCGAATCGGTCACCGCCATCGCCGGGACTTCGCCACCGGTCAAGATGTAGTCGCCGATGGAAAGGAGTTCGTCGCAATAGGCGTTGACCCGTTCATCGACTCCTTCATAATGGCCGCACACCAAAACGAGATGATCCATTTTGGCGTAACTTTTTGCTTTGGCTTCGTTATAGGTTGAACCCCGTGCGGAAAAAAGTACGACGTGAGACGATGGCGTTTTGACCGCTTTGATCGCATCGACGATCGGCTGGCATTTTTCGATGAGTCCCGCACCGCCGCCAATCGGCGGGGTATCGGTGCGGTGGTATTTGTCTAAGGTATAATCGCGAAGATTCTTCGCTTCGATTTCGACCACCCCTTTGGCGATGGCCCGTTTGATGATCGAGTTGCCCAAAAAGGACTCAAACATCTCCGGGAACAAGGTCAAAATGGTGATTTTCATAATAAACCAGGGATTACTTTAATGGTGATTTCTTTTTTCTCGATGTCAATCTTGAGAATAAATTCGTCCAACACGAAAGGGACGTAGAACGGCTTCGCACCGTCTCTTTGAACCACCAAGGTTTTGGTCGGAGCGTAAGCGAGAATATCGCTCACGTGACCCAGTACAGTTCCTGTTTCGTCAAGGATGGCGCAGTTCTTGAGATCCTCCAGCCGATAAAATCCTTTCGGCAGGGGAGCGTCTTCTTTGTTGATTTCCACAAACCAACCGACCAGTTTTTGTGCTTCATCGATATTGGGGATTTCTTCAAAGCCTAAAAAATAAGAATCGCCAGAATCTCGGAAACTCCGCAAGGTTAATTCCTTCCTCTCGGAAGTGCGTTCGTTGTAGAGGGAGACTTTGTGGCCGATTTTAAAACGCTTTTGGGCGAAATCGGTCAACGAAAAAACACGGACTTGGCCTTCAAGTCCAAAGGTTTTGCTAATTTGGCCTAAACGGACATATTCCATAAATTAAAGAAACGGCGCGGATTACTCCGCGTCGTCCTCTTTCTTTTTATCTTCGTCGA
>DAISHV010000159.1:0-2541 GCA_036822315.1 Bacillota bacterium
AGAAAGATAATAGACGTTAGCCCAGGAGAAGATTTTGCGCTGAATCATCCCATACGGCTCGCCCTTTTGGATCATCTGGTAATCCCAGGCAAAGATATCGCCTTCGACTTGGATATCCATGAAGTCGACCTCGTACCTCGGGTGGAACCAAGAGAACTTCTCCCGGAGGAGTCCTTTTTTCTCGCCGTTGATGTAGATTTCGAACTTCTTGAAGAAGGACCAGACTTTCTCGCGGATGAACGCGACTTCATTGCCTGAGGCATCGTAGATGTGGATCTTGTGGCCCAAGCTCCAGAATTCGCCTTTCACCGAATATAAAACGTTCTGTTTCTCGTCATAGACATCGTATTTTTCCGTCCATGAGAAGATTCTCTCTCGGATGCACAAAGCCATAAGAGGCCTCCTTTGCTCGTCTATTTTTCTTTTATTATGGCCACGAAGAAAACGAAATGCACCGAAATCATCGTCTGAGGAAGCAAAAGCATCAACGGATTTATTCTTCAAAATGATTACGAATTGATCTTGCCATAGACTCCGTCGTCAATGTCCTTTGCCATGGTCGCGCGATCGTAGAAAGCATAGGGATCGCCGAGGCGATAATCCGGTTCCATCCCTTGATCGATATCGTTGAACGAGCCGTTATGGGCGACCCGCATCGACATGTTGCCCGAGATCTGGAAGAGGGTGCCATCGGCCGTGCCAAGCGGCTTCACCATGCAGCCTCCGCCGCCAGACGTCTGGCCAATCAGCGTGGCCTTTTGCCGAATCTTGAGCATCGACGGGAGATAGTTGCCGCACGAGAAGCTACTCGGCGAGACAAGGCAATAAAGCTTCTTGTCGGAGATTTTGTCTTTCGCATCGAATGTCTTGTCAAGGTTGGTGTCGACCCTGTAATAATTTTCGGCCCGGATCCCACTTGCCGTGCTCTCCACATCGAGAATATCATCATCCACCAGCCAGCCAGCGACATAAGCCAAAGCGTCAAGGGCACCGCCGCCATTGCATGAGAGGTCGATGACCACGTTCTTGATCGGGGTATTAGCCCGAGTGATCTGGCTATGCGCGTAAGTGACCACCGCGAAGGTATCCGGAGCCATGACGCGCGGATCGGCCACAAGAAGCGGGGCCTCCGTCACCGGGTTGGTGTAATAATCGGCCGCAAGTGACGTGAAATGATCGAAGGTCACGAAGGCGGTATCGCCGTCCTCGTAATAACTCGATGGCGTCTTTGTTTTTAATACTGCTTCTCGAGCGGTTGAGTACAAACTAAAAGCCTTTTCTTGCGCCTTCATATCAGGGGAGTAGGTCCACGTGACGGAGTTCGCCCCCGCATAAGCGCTCGGAGAGGAAAAGCCGCTATGGAGATCCTCTAAGTGCCAATTCGTCAGTTTCATAATGGCAGCGGACGCCTTCGCCGAATCCGTAGAGAGCAAATCGGCTTTGAGCCCGCAAGCCGTCAAGTAAGAATCGAAGTCCGTGATGCCGTGTTGGCTCTTAAGCCCGTAATAAACATCGAGTGCCAAGCAAAGCTCGTGATAGTTATAGTCGATGAGAGAAGCACTCCGGCTCTTGGCTTCGACCGAATAGAAAAGGTCGCTCATCTCGCCTAAGTCGCTGCCGGAAAGGAAGACGGACGATCCGTTATACGTCAAAAGGCCGACCGTTTGCGAGGAGAAGAAATCGGAGAAGAACTGAAGCGGGAGGTAGCCCGTGCCATCTTGATAGACCATCGGGATGGCGTAATGCGCCAAATTCAGGCTCAAAGCTTGCCCGGCATTGTTGATCGCGGATTTGCTTTGATCATGAATGATATAAAGAGGGTTGCCGCTCGCATCCTTTTGATCGAGAGAAACCGGATCAAGCGGGCTCACGGCGAACGGCATCTCGGAGAAGGCTTCAAAGGCACTGAAGGTCACGGTCTTGCCGGTAAAATCAAAAACCACGGTGCTTCCGTTGTCTTTTTCCCGAGTCCAAGTCACCACTGAATCTTGTTTACTCGAGGTGATGTCAAACGTGGCAGCGCCATTCTCTTGCGCCCCTGAGACCAAGAATTGCTGAGCGAATTCGAGAGAAATGAAAGGAATTTCAGGCATCGCGTCCTCAAAATAAAGCGAAATCGATTGGTGAGTGGTTTTGTCGCGATAGACTTCCACCGCCTTCGCCTTCAAAAGAGTGCTCACGTCGGGAGAAGAAACAGGAGCCGATGAGGCCGGGGTCTTGCTCCCGCAGGCGGCCAGAAGAAGCGAACTCAAAAAGAGAAATGATAGTCCTAGGATGTTTTTTCTCATCATGGGTACCTTTAATGGCGAAGCAAACGTTGCGCCATTCCTTTAGGAACACTATAGGACAACCCGCCCCCGTTGAAAAGAGAGGCTCACCCGAACGCTTTTCACCAATTCCGCAAAGAAAGGTTTTCTTTTTTATTCCTATATAGTATATTCCTATGTAGTATATTTTATGGAAACAGACATCGGCTTTCTCATCTTCCAAATCAAACAATACAGCGACCGGCTCTTCAACCATCTCCTCGCGGAAAAAGGG
>DAISHV010000160.1:0-2539 GCA_036822315.1 Bacillota bacterium
AATTTCATTTCCGTGTCCTCTAGGTTAATCATAGCCTTTGCGTTGCTGAAGTAAAAGGCATTTTAGAGGATTTTGAATAATTTTGTTAGAGGATTTTGAATGTTTAAATTAGAGGATTTTTAATATTCTCGTTAGAGGATTTTGAATTCAAGGGGCCGTAAGAGTCCGACTAAAAAGCTACCATCTACCCCTCCGCACCGCCCCCCCAAATCACCCCCCAGAAAATCAATCAAAAACGAAGACGCAAAAATCTGGTTTGGCCAAAGCCTCTCATTGCGAATTCTTCAGGAGCGGGAACTCGCCACCAAAGAGGATTTCAGCAAGGCTTTCAGGGCTTTTATCAAAACCGCTTTTCACCCATTCCGAATAGACCCGGAAAAGGCCTGCCCCGACAAAGGCCCACCGGAGACGCTCTTCTTCTTTGAGATGGTTAAAAACGAAGCCTCGCTCGAATTCAGCCCCGACAATGTCCAAGCAGCCCGCCTTCTCGAAAAATAGGCCGATATCCTTGTAATCCAAAAGATGGTGAAAAAGGATGATGACACTTTCGCGCGGATGCTCGAAGTTGAATCGGTTTCCCTCATCCGAGAGATAGCGGGCCGTGATGCCCCTCACCTTTGAGGCCAAAGGGGCTTCAGGCGAATCGAAATAGCGGTAAAAGGAGGCACGGGAAAAGCCAGCTTCGGCACAGATCTCGGAAACGCTGACTTTGCTGAGCGGTTTCTTTTTGATCAGAGCGAAGGCTGCATCCTCAAAGCAATGCTTTGCGAAGTCAATGTGGTCGTTTTTTCTCATGAGTTTGCACTTTCTTTCGTTTGTCTCAATTTGGTTTGCATTTGTTGCTTAATAAGACACCTGTAAACTAGAATAACACTGAAAGAGGTCTATTAGCAATGGAGAACCAAAACAAACCCGAAACCGCAGCGGAGCCGACCAAGCTCCCCGCCAAAAAGAAACACAAAAAATGGCCTTGGATCGTCTTGGCATCCGTTGTCGGTGCGAATGTCATCCTTCTCTCGACCTGCGCCTTGATTCTCAAAAACGCAAAAAACGTCCCTAACAACTACTGGAACCAGCAAATCACCGGCGGCCCGATCGAGAAAAAATACGCTCCGCTAGGTTCTTTTGAGGTCGCCTCGAAAGAGTACGCTCAAGAGAAAGTGGATGGCAAAGAAAAGCATTTCAAATTCTTCCACCCGAAGGCCACGGGCAAATACCCCCTCGTCGTCATGGTCAACGGTACCGGGGTCCCCTACCAACAGTACGAGCAAGTATTCGAGCACCTCGCTTCTTGGGGTTATGCTGTCGTCGGCGATGACTACGACCAAAGCTGGGATGGCGTCTACCCCGACAAAGCCCTTTCGTTCGCTTTGTCCAATGGCGAGACCTCCCCTTGGGTCGATGAAAAGAAAATCGCCATCGGCGGTCATTCGCAGGGCGGCGAGGGTACCTTCAATGCCGCAATCGACTTTGCCAATTCCCCGAAATACAAATGTCTGTTCGCGTTAAGCGCGACCAACCAGGAACTAGCGCTCAGCCTCGGCTGGGGCCACAAGCTTGGAAGCGACGGGAAAGCGGCCTCGGATTCGTATGCCTACGATCTCAGTAAGATTTCCTGCCCCGCCTTGATGTTCGCTGGGACGGGCAATTTCGATACGCAAACGGTCTTGCCTTTGGAAAAGCTCAAAGAGAACTACAGCCAGATTCCGAACGGCATCCCGACAGTTATGGCTCGCCGGGGCGACAATGTGGATCATGGCGAAATGCTTTGGCGGAGTGACCCCTACGTGGTCGCTTGGCTCGAGTATTGGCTTAAGGGCGATGAAGAGGCCGGCAAGGCCTTCTTCGGCAGTGATTGCGAACTCGCGAAGAACGTCCATTGGCAGGATTATGCCTCCAAACAGTAAAATGGCGAACGAAAACAGAAACGTCGATTGGTCGACTTATGACCGCGTCTCGCCGACGAGAATCCCCCTCGAAAAGGGGAATGCCGTCCCCTTCCGCGGGATCATCATCGGCCACCGGAAATACCTCGGGCTCATCGATTACGTGGGCATGCCGCTTTTCGTCGCCCTCCTCGTCGCCCTCATCCCCGCCTACGCCAAAGCCTGGTGCGACAAATTGCCTTCCGATGCCTGGAGGTGGGCCGTCAGCGTCTTTTTCTCCTTATTGGGTCTCGTCGCGGCCTATTTCACCTTCCGCTGGATCTATGGGGCCAAGAAAGCCAACGATGAGGCCGGAACCGCCAACATCTACCTCAACCTCGAGGAACGCTCGCTCGGCATCCGCGACAGCGCGTCGAAAGGCATCATCATCCCGCTCGAGAAAATCCAAAAGGTCGGCCTTTTCCGTCTTTTCTCGCTCCAGATCGGAGCCTTGTCCTTCAAGCTCTACGCGAGGCTGATCATCACGTGGAACGACGGGGGCAAGAGAAGGACTAACATCGTCCATTTTATGGACGACCCGGAAAGCAGCCTCCACGCGATCAACGACATCCTGCACGAGCCAATCGAATGACAAAATGGAATTTTTACCCGAT
>DAISHV010000161.1:0-2534 GCA_036822315.1 Bacillota bacterium
AAAAGTGGCCCCAATTTGGCACCTGTTGCGGCTGGATACCCATTTCGTTTCCCGGATTTTTGAGGCATTCTGAAGCACTGAAACATCCGATATTTCCTAGTCTTTTTAGGAAGTCGAAAATGGCTCTATCTTCCCCACCGTTCCAGCCATTTTATAAAAGAGCGCAGACAAAATAGGCGCTTTTCTTATTATTGTAAATAATTTTGCACCAGATTTGCACCAGAAATTCCGATAAAAGTTTACTGACTGCCGTTTTCTCATTTCATAGGCATTTTCATGACAAATAATTTTTGATATCCACGAAAAGGCGGCAAACCCCAAGAGAAATCACATCTCGGGGCCGTCGCCTTCGTCTTCGCTCTTCCTGTCGTCCTTGTCCTCGGGATCTGGTTCAGGTTCTGGGGCTGGCGCTGGGCTTCCGCTATTTCCCGAACCGCCTGAAGTCGGCTTGGCGATCGGGTGGGAGGTGAAGAAAGTCCCGACGCTGTTCTCCTCGTTGGGGAATAGGCGCGTGTAGTAGGAAAGGATCGTCCCCTCGGTGTCGCCCAGCCAGCGGTCATGTGCACTATGAATTCAATATAAATTGATGCCTTGCAATCATTCCCCGGGAATTTCATTTTTGAGGGCACCAAATCGTCCACGCTAAAGCGAATTGGAAACGCAGTTTCCCCACTGATGGGAAAAGGCGTAGCCCTTTCTTTTAAAAGAATCCCTTTGATTTTTCCTATCAATTTTTAGTCTTTGGCACATTTTGGCACATTTTGGCACAATGTCGAATTCATCGTGTGTTATTATGTTATCGACAAGGAGTTTATTATGCCAATTCCAGCATCCATTGAGTCTATCCTTAGCGGAAAAATCGTAGAGCAGCAAAGAATCGAATACAAAACGGGGTGGGATCCAAAGGAAGTCCTTCACTCTATTTGCGCCTTCGCAAACGACTTCGATGATTTCGGCGGCGGCTATATCATCCTCGGCGTCAAAGCAGAAGACGGGGTCCCGGAAAGCTATCCCGGAATCCCAGACGATAAGCTCGATTCCGTTGAAGGGGAGATTCTCGAATACTCCAAAAGATGCCTCTCCCCGGATTACTTGCCTTCGATGGAAGTCGTCCAAAAAGAAGGAAAAAACCTCATTGTTATTTGGGCGTTTTCGGGCGAGCAGCGACCTTATCTTTGCCTCGAAGACGTCTATGGGAAGGGCTCGGGGAAAAGGGAATCCTACATCCGCTCGCTTTCCAGCACGATCAAGGCGAGCGAAAGCCAGAAAAAGACCCTGCAGCGCCTTGCCGAGGACATCGGCTTCGACGAGAGGATCAACTATAAGGCGCAGCTCCTCGACATCGATGTCTCTCTCGTTAAAGAATACCTTCACGACACCGGAAGCGATCTGCTCTCCGTCTCTTCTGAGCCCAGTCTTAACGATCTGGCCGAAGACCTCCGCATCATTGGCGGGCCGAAGGAGGACCTCCGCCCCAAGAACGTCGGCCTTCTGCTTTTCTCGCCGAGGCCCGACAAATTCATCCCCTACTCTTATATCCAAATTGATTACGTGCCCGATCCGACTGGAAAAGGCATGCGCGAAAAGCCCGTCTATGGGCCGATCCAAAAACAGCTTTCTTCGGCGCTCGAATATATTCGGAACACCTATCTCGACACCCGAATCGTGAAACAGGAAGGCATCGCCGAGTCGTTAAGCATCGACAATTACCCCTATCAGGCGCTCGAGGAGCTCCTCTCCAACGCCGTCCTCCACAAAGACTACCGAATCCCGGAGCCGATCACCGTGCGGATCACCGCCGAGGACATCGAGATAACCAGCTTCCCTGGCGTCGATCAGGCAATCAGCGATGAAGACATCGCCTCGTTGAAAATGAGGACAAGGAGATACCGAAACAAACGGATCGGCGAGTTTCTCAAGGAATTGCATCTGGTCGAAGCCAAAAACACCGGGATTCCGACCGCCATAGAAGCGATGAAAGCGAATGGATCCCCCTCCATCCGCTTCGAAAACGGCCCCGACCGCGAATACGTCGTCTGCTACATTCCGATCCATCCGATTTTTCTCGAAAAAAAAGCCAAAGACGACACGAAGAACCTGCAGAAAAAGAAATTGGCAGAGCGAATCCTCGACTCGCTAGCCGAATCCCCAAAGATCCTTTCCGCTCTCGCAAAAGACTTAAACATGCCCAGAACAGACGGCTCCCTCAGATACAACCTCAAAAAGCTAAAAGAAAAGGGCCTCATATTCATCGACAGTCTTGGGAGATACGCTATGGAAAAGGACGCCAAATAACCCCTTATCAATCTTTGGCACATTTTGGCACATCGATTCTCTCGACGGCTCAAAAAAGTATGTCAAAAGCGAAAGTGGCCCCAATTTGGCACCTGTTGCGGTTGGATACCCATTCTATCACTTAGATTTCTGAGGCAGTTTGAAGCACTAAAGCATCCGATATTACCTAGTCTTTTTCAGTGGCTAAAAATCGCTCTATCTTCCCACCGTTCCGACCAGTGAAAGCAAAAAGCCACGAT
>DAISHV010000162.1:0-2528 GCA_036822315.1 Bacillota bacterium
ACACATAGTTGGCACTACTTCATCTCTTCAATAAGAATTTGTTTTACTTTTTCTTCTAATTCTTTGCCCTCCTCCATTAATTTAAACAACTCCTCGGATGTCTTCTTGAGTTCCACTTGGATCTCTTCAGGCGACATCTTGTTGGAATCATCTACTCCTACGTATCTTCCGGGATTCAGGGAATAATCTTTCTCCCTGATTTCCTCCAGCGAGGCCTTTTTGCAAAAGCCAAGTTTATCTTCGTATCCTTCGCCTTTCCTGTATGCATGGTATGTTTGAGCGACTTTATTAATGTCTTCCGGATCGAGAACACGAATTCTTCTAGTCACCATACGCCCCATCGAAGAAGCGCTGACAAACAAAACGTTTGTATCGGACTTACCTTTATTAAGGATCCAGCACTGAACGCTAATACCAGTATTTGAAAATAGTTTATCGGGCAAATCAAGTATGGCGTCGACCTTCCCCGCTTCAATCATGTTCTTTCGTACTTCAGCGTCGACTCCGCCGCCAGTCGTGGCTCCGTTTGGCATGAGGATTGCAGCCTTTCCATTAGAGGCTAACTTTGCATACATGAGTTCAAGCCAGGCGTAGTTGGCGTTTTTCTCATCGGGCCGCCCAAATACCCATCTAGGGTCGCCTTCAAGTGTGGAGTTCCAGTATTCTTTAAGGTTATATGGAGGATTAGCCAAGATGTAGTCTGCTCTCAAGTCTTTATGCTTATCATCAGTGAAAGAATCTCCGTTGCTCTCGCCAAGATTTCCTTCTATTCCACGAATGGCAAGATTCATCTTCGCCATCTTCCAAGTTCCAGGATTTACTTCTTGCCCAAATATTGATAGATCATCAACCGTGCCTTGGTGTTCCTTAACGAATTTTTCGCATTGAACAAACATACCTCCGGATCCACAGCAGGGGTCGTAAACGCGGCCTCTATGCGGTTCCAAGACATCGACCATTAATTCGACTATGGACTTGGGGGTGAAGAACTCGCCACCCTTTTGAGGAAGATATGTTGCAAAAGCACCAATGTAATATTCATAAACCTGTCCAAAGAAATCTCCGTCGGCGTCTTCCATATGTAGATTAGTCGTAAAGAAATCAATCAGTTCGCCAAGAGCCTTCTTATCTAAGTCACTTTTGGAATATGTTTTTGGAAGGATCCCTTTTAGTTGATTGTTGTGCTTTTCAAGAGCCACAAATGCTTCGTCAATCTTTTGGCCAAGATCTGGACTCTTAGAAAACTGGGCTATATTATTCCAAAGAGCTTCTCGGGGAACAATGAACACATGGTCGGCGATGTATTCATCGTCGTCTTTCTCACTTCCATCACCGGCTTTGGCTAATTCGTTGAATTTAGCCATAAACCGATCACTAACGTATTTTAGGAAAACCAGACCCAAAACTACGTTTTTGTAATCTGCTGGGTCACATTTATCACGAAGCTTTTCTGCGGCCCCCCATAAAACTTTTTCATCAATTGCTGCCATATTTTCCTCCTAGTTATTCTTGAAATTTTATAAAGAAATACGGGCTCATACTTGATTTTGATGTTTCTGAAAGACATCTTCCAGAGGAAACAACAATACATTTGCTCATCACATTACCGGCGGCTGGAACTATTTTCGTTATCTTCAACCACGCGTGAATTTTTGAAGCGAGATGATGATAGTAGGAAGGCCATTCGTCTAAAGGCGGGACGTCAGAAGAAATGTCTTCCAAATACGCCCAGTAACGGTCAGTGCTTCCAGAATGAATAAGTAAAACTTTTGGCTCTTTGTTATCGAGGATTATTTTTTTCCTGTTGAGCGAAATCGCTGAACCAAATTTTCCATACCAAACCCACCCCTTATCATCAATCATCTTTTGATGTGCCTTAATTGTTCCACAGGATGGAGCGATGTTTTCGGCGAATCTTAATGCAATTGTTTCCATTTTTCTATTCTATTCCGTGCTTCTTGCAAAGTGCAGCGATGCTTCGCTTGGCTTTATAGGTCGGTTCATGCCTTCCGTTCTCCCAACGGTTAACGGTAGCAAAAGAAACATCAAGCTTTTCAGCCATCTCTTCTTGCGATAAAAGCATAGCCTGCCTTAATGCCTTAATTGTCTTTGCGTAATTCATCTTTATTACTATAGCAAAGTTATGACATTACTTGTTAGTTTTATCTCTCTATTTTGATATGTTCCCACCATTGTGTGTCTACTGGCGAAAAACGGCTTTTTGGCTGTTTTGGTCCTGAAAATATCCATTTTGGCAAAATACCCATTTCATCGAATGTTTTGATATGTCCCTAGTGTCGAGGTGTGCTTTTTCGAGTCTCTTGGAAACCATAAAAATATGAAAAATAGGGCTTCCTTGTGAAAACCATACTTTCAATTTTCATTAGTGTTTATCGACGTTTTTTAGCGATAGTGAGACAACGGTTTCGACATGCGTTGTATGGGGGATTTGAACATGTCAGCCCAAGGTTGTATGAGGAGAATAGATATGTCAAAGAGCCAAAGACGAGCTAGCGCTCTCTCTTCTT
>DAISHV010000163.1:0-2486 GCA_036822315.1 Bacillota bacterium
CAAGCTCTTGTCGAGGTCGGACATTCGCCCGATTTTCATATTTACGACCTCGACAGCAGCTTCCTTGTTCGCAAGCAAAATCTCGCGGCCGGTCGTTTCTTGCTTAAACTCTATTGGTTTTATTTGCTGCAAGATGATCTCTCGCGCCGAGTCTTCGTTTCTGATTTCCTTGAGAAAGGTCGCCATTATCCCTTTTGGTGGTTTGAATACTGCAAAGGGGAAGAGTGGAACCAAACCCGGAATCAGCTCTACCATTCGCTTCACACCATTTTGAACTTTTAACGATAGCCATGAAAAAAATCTTTCCCGAGGCGATGCTCCTCTTTTTACTCCTGCCTTTTTTAAGCGCGAACAGCACCAATCCGCGTTTGGATTTCTTTGAGATTCCTTCGACCTTTTTCGAACCGATCAGGGAAGATATGAGCAATCTTGATCGCGCGATGGATGTTCACGTGAAGAAGAGCTGTTTCCTTTCTTTCACGATTCATCTTGAAAATACCGCGATCCAAGGTCACCTCATCAATCCGACCGGGGATCCCGAAGTGAAGAACACGTCTGGCTATATCCTCGTTTCGCCTCAGCAATATGAACGTTATTACTTTCCGGGGGATGTGGTGAGACTATCGTGGCGTTATCCCAAAGAATATCTTTTGGATTCCAACATCGTCTTCGTCACGATTACCGCCCGTTTTGATTTTAATGATATGAACCCGGTCAATATCGATTCGGGCTTTCCCGTCAGAATCTTTCATCCCAAAACCTGGGATTTAGGCATTAAAGGCCCCTGCGTAAGAAATGGGGCGATGGGGTGGATTTACCGTTATCCGAGCCCCGCTTCAAACGAATGCTGGACGAGCGAGCATAAAGGATTTGAGAATGAAATCGAAAATCCTGGGCAAAACGCCGTTCCTTTGTCTTCGGCGCTTCTTCGGAGTCTCGATTATGATGGCCTCCCTCAGCGTTTCAGTTACCAAAAGGCTTTTCTTCGGCTTCATGAAGACGATGGAACCTATACCATCGGTTATCCCGATCATGATGCGGTGGAAAAGTGGCGGGACTTCCCCCTCGAACTCGCTTCAGCGGTCAATTCGACAAATCTCTATGCCGCCTTTCGTCTTGCCGACACTTACGCGGTGAGCCCGGATGGGAGATATATGAAGAAAGCCTCAGAGCGCAATTCCCGGGATTATCTCTGTCATCAGCTCTACCTCCCGCCGGTGAAAAACAATGAAACCAAATTGTTCTCCTTCACGCTCTATATCGAAGGGGCTGGCGAGTTGGGTCTTGATCGATTCATTTGGAATTTCACGATTCGCAAGAACAAAAACTATTTTGGTTCTTTCCCGAACAGCGATTATGCCGTGGAGGTGATTTAAATGATGAATTTCTTTCTTTGGGGTCTCCTTTTCACCCTCACCAGTGCTCTATTCCAATTTTCTTTTCAGCTTTCAACGGTTGCGCGAACTTTCGAAAGCCTTGATCGAACTTTAGCTCAGTCAGCCGTCGTTGCCCTCGAGGAAGAGACGAACCCCAGCCGTCTCCCTTATTTCGACGCCACGATCTTCGAGGATCGGGTGAAAGAGCATTTCGAAACGGCATTAGGGCGTAGTTCTACGAAGAAAGATTATTCACTGACCTTCCTTTATTTGGCTTTTCGCGTCCGCTCCTCGGACGGGGTGGGATCTTGCCCTTATAAAATCCAAGTGGGTTTTGCCTGCGATATTGCCTCCTTATACGCTTATCAGAATCAGAAACTCTTTAGCATCATTGAAGGAGGGACTTATGTCGCTTGACCCGGCCAGTTATCTTGAGAATTCTTTCTTGGGCGAATTGCTGGGCCTTGAGGGATTGACTGACCTCTCTTTCAATGGTGAGGAACTCTATTTCGCCACCAACCAGCATGGAAGAGAGAAAGCCAAGAAACAGCCAAGTGTTTTGGAAGTGGGTGATTTCTTGCGTCAACTCGCCAATTTGACGGAGAAACAATTCTCCTATTCTTCGCCGATTCTCGATGTGAGCTTCTCGCGGTATCGTCTTAACGCCGTTTACCAATCGTTGGCCAGGAGTCATAACGAAAAGACCTATACTTTCTCGCTTCGTTTGGCTTCTTCCCGTTGCCGGATTGCCGGAGATAGTAACTTCTTCGGTGGTGAAAGCAAGAGGATTTTGCTGGGGATATTATCCGAAGGAGGCAGCATTGTTATTGGAGGGCGAACTTCGAGCGGGAAAACTGAACTTGAGAAATATCTGCTGGGCGAGATGGCACCTTCTTCCCGGGTCATCGTCATCGATAACGTCGAAGAGCTTGATCTCGTGGAGAATCCGCGAATTGATTTGACGATGTGGCTGGTGAATGAAGCGATCAAAGAAGCTTCTTTCTCAAGCCTGATTCGGAACGCTTTACGGAACAATCCCGATTACATCATGGTAGCCGAAGCTCGTGGTGGCGAGATGCTTGATGCCTTGATTTCGGCAATGTCAGGCCA
>DAISHV010000164.1:0-2470 GCA_036822315.1 Bacillota bacterium
AGTTATCCAATCGCGGAAAAATGAGGTGGATTTTTCTTTGCACTCTTTTGATTTGAATTCGGATAAAAAAACTCAATTTTGTCCGAATTGGGAGGATTGCAAATGTTAGATGAAAGACCATTAGAAAAATTGAGGAACTTGTGGTTGAGACAATGGAGAAATTTCTTTCGAAGAACGGGAAGAAACCCCATTCTTACGCTGGCGCTGTTGTCCTTTTTCCGATGGCGAGATGATTCACCGCCATCACGGGGAACTTTCGGACGAAGAGCGTCCCGAATAGGGTCTTTTGGAAAGGGAATGCAAGGATGGAGGCCTCAACGGAGCAGTTTACAACGCTAGAACCCACTTACATGAGGCATAAGAGTCCATATCAAGATGATCTCCAGAGAGAAATAGGTTAAAGTAGGCGAAAGTAGGCAAGAGTAGGCAAGAGTAGGCAAGAGTAGGGAATTGTTTCTTTTCCTTAGGAAAATAGCGTATTATTATCTCAAGGAGGCAGGTCATGGAATTGAAGTTGCCCATCGGGATTGAAAACTATAAGGACGTCGCCAGAGACTGCTATTACGTCGACAAGACGATGCTGATAAAGGAAATGATCGATTTGCCTTTGGGATCCGCCGTCCTTTTCACGCGCCCCCGCCGTTTCGGAAAATCCCTCGCCCTCTCGATGCTCAAGACTTTTTTCGAGCTAGGCGAGGACAATGGGCCTTATTTTGATGATAAAGAAATATCACGCTCCGGCGAGCACTATCTCTCCCAGCTTGGCAGTTCCCCGGTAATCCGGATGACGATGAAAGACGTCAGGGGAGCGACTTTTGATGAGCTTTTGCGGCGTTGCAAAGATGTGATATCGGCCGAATATTCGCGGTATGCCAGTATCGTGGATGGGGATGCTTTGACTGAACAAGAAAAAGATTATTTCGGGTCCATTGTCGGCGGAAGCGCCGACGGGGTGGCCTTTTCCTCTTCCTTAATGAAACTCTCCAATTTTCTCTTTCGTTTTTATGGGAAAAGGGTGGTCGTTCTTCTCGACGAGTACGACACGCCCATCGAGAGCGCTCGGGGAAATGGCTTTTTCGAGCAGGCAATCGCCTTCTTCCAGCCTTTTTACAGCCAGGCGCTCAAAGGCAACGACAGCCTTCGCTTGGCTGCGATCACCGGCGTTTTGCAAGTCGCGAAAGAATCGCTTTTCTCGGGCCTTAACAACCTGCTCGTGAATTCGATCACCGGCCATGGGTTTGACCGGTATTTCGGCTTCACGGAAGAGGAAGCTGCCGATCTCCTCAAATATTATGGGAGAGATTCCGAGTTTGCGAAGGTGGGGGACTGGTATGGCGGCTACCGATTCGGGGACGAGGCCGTCTACAACCCTTGGTCGATCCTCTCCTATGCGAGGTCGGGAGTCTTTGAGCCTTATTGGACCAATACGGGGGAGAACTCCGTGCTGGGCGAACTATTGGCGAAAGCGGACGGGACCACCTTAGCTTCTCTTAGCGACATCTTTTCTGGAGGGGAGGCGTTTGCCGCAATCGACACTTCGATTAGTTATCGAGCGCTTTCGGCCTCTAAAGATGTTTTGTTCTCTTTTTTGGCTGCGACCGGATATTTGTCCGCTTTCGAAAGGGTCGACAGCTCGGTTTTTAAAGTCAGGATTCCTAACAAAGAGGTCGGTGAGACGTTTGACTCCGAAATCAAAAATCGTTTCATCCCGACCGATAAAATGGATTCTTTTTATCAACTGAGAGACGCTTTTATGTCAGGAGACCCGAATCGCCTTTCAAAATCAATCGAGGGCGTTTTGCTTTCGGCTTTCTCGTCTTTCGATTTCTCGGACGAGAAGAATTATCAGATTCTTGTTCTTGTCATCAGCGCTTTGCTCTTCGGGGACTGCGTTGTGAAAAGCGAGCAAACGGTCGGGACCGGGAGGTGTGACATCTTGGTCTCCCCAAAAACCAAAGGGCGTTTTGGCGCCGTTATCGAAATTAAGTATTACCGTTCGAAAACCTCATTGCCTCGCCTTGAAGCCGAAAGCAAAAAAGCCATCGCCCAAATCAAGGCGATGGACTACGCCGAAGAGCTTCATCAGCGAGAAGCGGATCCGATTTATGCCTATGGGATCGTCTTCTTTAAGAAAAAAGCCATCGTCTCGTTTGAAAAACTATCGTAAAAGGAAGAAGCCAATCAACTAAAGGCCTTTTCTAGCGGAATGACACGTCTATTCTTTGCGCTTCTCTAAGTCCATAGCGTGAATTTAGGACCGAAAGATGCGAATCCGCATGCTGACATCCGTAGTCGCTCCGATGTTCCTGGGTGATATTTTGGCGAGAAATTTTTCTCGCCAATTGTCCCCGAATTGCTGAAATGCAAAGAAACACAAAGCGGTGGAGGAACTCACATCCCGTGGGAGGGAAAGGACCGAAAATCCCTCTTTTGGGCCATAACCGAATACCGCAAAAATCCCATCGTAATC
>DAISHV010000165.1:0-2416 GCA_036822315.1 Bacillota bacterium
CTCTCGGATGTTCTGGGCGTCATTATCGGCCGCCATAAAGTCTTGAATTCGGGGGATTCTCGACAAATATGAAAAAACCGAGTCTTCTTTTGTGCCTTTCGGGTTTTGCTCGGGGCGGTATTGAAAAAGCCGCTTTGAACTTTGCTAGAAACCTGCAAAAGGATTTTGATATCACCGTCTTTTCTTATTATGGCGGTCCTTTGCTTTGGGAATTTCCGAAAGATATCAAAATAATTTTGGCCGGCCCGCGTTTTGTAGATTTCGGAAACAGCATGGCCGAGGCTAAGCGAGATGGCTTTTTCGCTTATTTGCGGCGCGGGATCAAAGCGGTCCGCTCCAAAAAGGTCGGTAATCAAGCCCTCCTTGCGAAAGCGTGCCATGGCTACCGTTTTCCCGGTCATTATGATGTTGCCATCAGTTACGTCCACGGGGGCGAACCAAGTTTGCTTTCCGTTGCTGGAACCATGCGGTTTGTCCTTGAATGCGTGGATGCAAAAGACAAAATCCAATTTATCCACGATGATTTGAAGCGCCCGGAATTCCGAAGGGGAGAACTAGGGGAGCTTTATTCCCGTTTTGATCAAGTCTATGTGCTCTCGGAAGGCGCCAAAGAAAGGGCGGAATCCTTTATCCATTGCCCAGTTTTGGTTACTTCGAATTTCTTTGATGTGTTTTCTGCTCAAAAACTAAAGGATGAAGAGGGCCTTAACGCATCGTTTGATCCAAGTCATGTGAATTTGATCGTTCTTGCCCGCTTTAGCCCCGAGAAGGGCCTTCTTCGACTGTTGGAGGCCATTAGCGAAGCTTCGAATCAAATCAAGAAGCCTTTTTCCCTTCGTTTATATGGGTTTGGGATTGAAGAAGCCCAATGCCGGGACATTGTTGCCTCTGCTCATTTAGAAAAGAGTGTTTTCTTTATGGGGGAGACGGATTCGCCCCTTGAGGTTCTTTCAAAAAGTGACCTTCTTATCGTCCCTTCGTTCAATGAAGCCCATCCGGTGGTGATAGATGAGGCCCATTTGGTAGGCAAGAATGTTCTCGCCACGGATTACGCCAGCGCAAAGAGCCAACTTATGCCTAAGGATATCGTCGTTCCCAATAGCAAAGAAGGCCTTCGCGAAGGCTTGATTTCGTTCATTAACGGATTTGAACGGAAAAAAGCAAATTTCGATCTTACCCCATTCATCGCTCAAAATAATGCGTTATGCGAAGGCTATCTCAAAGAATGGACAGTTTTACTTTAGGCGGTCAATGAAGTCTTGTAAGTGGTTCTCATCGTTCACTAAGTCAGCGTTTATCGCTGATTTTTCTTTAATGAGAGCCTCTCCGAAGCCGGAATGGTCTTCTGAGAGATAATTTGCGATTTTGTCGCTGGCTTTTTGATCGCTCCAATCAATTGCCAAACCCAAACCGCGTTCAGCGAGGCGTTTTCCGGAATAGGTCGCTGAATCGCCGATCAAAGGACGGCCAAAGCGAATCGCATCATAGTATTTATTCGCGACAGCGGAGATATTGGTGTCATTGAGTGGGGGATAGTTGTAGAGAAAGGCATTCGCCTCTTTGACGAAAAGAGACTGTTCCTCGGGGACATAGGGGCCGTAATAGGTTATATTTTTCGCCCCGCTTTTGCGAATGATATCATCGACGAAGGCGATGCGGCCTCCGGTAAAAAGAGTCCCATAGATTTTAAGGACGAAGCGGGGGTCATTGGCAAAAAGGGCGACATTATGCTCCCAGTATTCCTTTTCTCGCAAAAAACCATAAAACACGATGGTATAGGGCTCTTTGGCTTTTTCTTTTCGACAATTCGCAAGGATGGTTTCATCGCTTAACAAACGGAAGCTCTCCCAAGGCACGTTATGGGTCAGAACCAATTTGCTTTGATCATCAAAAATATGGCGGAATCCTTCGGAAGAGATGAAAGTGAAAACGGAGTGGGATTCGACGAAGTTCGCTTTGCGTCGGACCATCGGGATTTTTTCGAAAGTGACATCGCGGTAATCCAAGATGTAGTTGAGGGGTTTCAGCTCACGCCGTGGGATCGCCATCATGAGCGAGATTGTCGCAAAGATGACGTTTTTGATATTGTGCTGATGGATGAATTTCAAAACGAAGCGGGCGTAGGCCCGGAAATCAACCTGACGGAAAAGCATATTCTTATAAGCGGGCCGCCGATATTCCACATAATCGGTCAGATCGCCTTCATAGGGCTTGTCGGTCCGATTCCAAAAAAGAACGCAAAGACGTTTGCCGCTTTTTTTGAACATCTGAACGTAGTTGACGTAATAAGGGTCAAACCGAGGAAGATTGACTAAAACCAAAAGACAATCGATTGGTTGTTTCGTCGGAGAAAGAGAATCAGCTTGATTCATGGCTATTGTCATTATGAACGCCCCGGAAGAAAGGCGCAACTTTG
>DAISHV010000166.1:0-2378 GCA_036822315.1 Bacillota bacterium
GTTTCTACGATAGCGTACATGTGTCTTCCTCCTTTTTTGTGCTTATGACTCGCTCCAGACGGCCTAAGGGATTAGCCTTATGTTGTTTGCCGTAGAGATGCGGTTGAGGCCCTAAGGAGGGCGACAACAGGAGTAAATATACCACTCTTTAGAGTGAAAGGAAGAAAAATCACCTCATTTTCTGAAAATTCGGAGCCAAAAAAGAGGGTTTGAGCATTCACCACCACTTTTCCAAAGAAAAAAGCGCTCGAATTGCGCCTTCTTTTTTCGGGTCGGAATTTACAAGAAACCATTATCACGGAACGAATAAAAACGATCGGCCGCTACGATGATGTGGTCCAGGAAGCGCAGCCCCATATCCCCCGACTTCTTTTCGAGGGAGGACGTAAAAGAAATATCGCTCGAACTCGGGGAGGGATTCCCTGAGGGATGGTTGTGCAAGAAAACAAAACTGCTTGCCTTGGAAGAGAGAGCTTCGCTTATCAATAGTTTCGGGCTGCTTGAAAGAGTGTCTTCATTCCCGGAAAAAAGAAGTTTCTCTTTCAAGAATCGCCCGCGCCGGTCATAAAGAAGAAGCAAGCCTTTTTCCCCAACTTCGTCTTGGAGGGAAAGCCGATAGCGTTGATAGAGCCCTTGCGCGCTCATGCTAGCGTTCATCGGCTCCGACTTATAGTAACGTTTTGCAATCTCAAAAACCGCGATGATCTCTAAAGCTTTTGCTTCTTTGATTCCCTTAACTTCCTCGAGAGAGAGGGCACTGGCAGAGCCGAGGGCGGCGAAGCCTCCGAAACGAGCTAATAAACCCCGAGAAACGTCCAGAGCGCTACTGCCTTTGACTCCACGGGAAAGCACGAGGGCAAGGACCTCTTCATCGGATAACGATTCAATCCCCGCCTTCAGGGCTTTTTCTCGCGGGCGTTCCTCAAGAGGAAGCTCCGCGATTTTTAATCCCATGTGAAATTCCAGCCGCCGGGGAGCTTGACACCGCCTTCTTTGCTCCGTAGAAGCTTATAAACGACGACCGCCATCACCGCGATTGCGATAATCGTCATGACCGCAGCGAAAGACAGGGCTTCGCCCGGCTTGATCGATTGCATCTCAGCTAAGTCTAATTCACGTCCAAACATTGCTTATCACCTCCACTTATTAATAGAGGCGAAAAGCGCTTTTTTGCCCTAAAAATTATAAGGAGGACAATTTTGCTTCGACGCTGGCGAGTAATTTCTTATTCTTCTCAAGTTTCTCTTTTTCATTGGCGATCTTCTCCGCCGGGGCCTTGCTCACAAAGCCTGGGTTGGCCAACATCTTTTCGCTCCGAGCCACTTCGAAGGTCAAGGATTCTTGATCCTTCTGGAGTTTCTCGCGTAAAGTTGCTTTATCGATATCCTCTTCGACCGACATCTCGCAGCCTTCGTAAAGGAATGGAGTGCCACCGAGCGCTTCTTTCTTCACTTCATAAGACGAAGCGAAGGCAAAGCGCGAAAGGTATTCGCCACTGCCAGCGAACGGCTCTTTAGGCGAAATCACGAGGCGGACCTTGGCATTCGGCGCCAAACCCTGGGTGGATTTATAGTTGCGAATGTCTTTGATCATCGCTTCCAAAATTGCCTCTTCTTCAGCCGATTTCTTCGAAAGATAGGCACTTTCGTATTCGGGGTAAGACTCGAGCATCACCGACTTTTTGTGCTCGGGCAAAGAAAGATACATCTCTTCGCCAACAAACGGAGCGAAAGGATAAATCATCAAGATGATATCCTTCATGACGAGATAAAGGACTTGCTTCGTGACTTCGGCTTCTTTTTCGCCTTTCGACAAGGCAATTTTGCTCATTTCGAGATAGGAAGAGCAGAAATCATCGTAAACGAAATCGTAGAGGGTACTTGAGGCTTGCCCAAACTGGTAAACCTCCATCTTGGCACTCACCCGCTTAATGGTGTGCTCGAGATGATCGAGAATCGCGCCATCGAGGACCGAGAGTTCTTTTTTCGTCACTTTGCGCGGATGGAAATCTTCGCCTAAGACGCCTTCGACATAGCGGCAAGCATTCCAAATCTTATTGAGATAAGCTTCGGCGCTTTCGAGCTTTTCATCCGAATAACGCATATCCATACCCGGGGTCGAATTGGTGGTGATGAAGTAACGCATCGCATCGACGCCGTACTTGGCGATCACATCGATCGGATCGATGCCATTGCCCAAGGATTTCGACATCTTGCGGCCTTGCTCATCGCGGATAAGACCATGGATGACGACCTGCTTAAATGGCACTTCTTTGGTGAAATGGAGCGACTGGAACATCATGCGGGAGACCCAGAAGAAAATGATGTCGTAGCCCGTGTTGAGGAAGCTGGTCGGGAAATAGCGCTCATAGTCGGGCG
>DAISHV010000167.1:0-2306 GCA_036822315.1 Bacillota bacterium
ATGGTGAAGCATTCGTTTCCGTATTCGAACCATGGAGAAAACCAAAGTTTACTTTTGTTTTTTAAAATAACGAGCGTTTTTAAATGTACCCAGTTTCTCGATTTTGTTTTCTTTGACCATTTTGGATAGGACCGCTTCGATCGTCGTAACCGATACGTCAGGAAGCAAATCTTGAATCTCGGCTTTCGAAACCGGGATGAAGGAGGCCAAAACCGTTTTCTCAATCCGCTCATTTTTGCTCATTTTTTGGCCATTCAAAATCAAAAAGCGCTTATCAAGCTCCTGATAGCAACGGGCCAATGTTGAAAGGAAATTGCCGATAAAAGGTAAATAATCGCTCTTGTTTTCATGCCAGCCCAAAGAAGACTGCTCAAGAGCCTCATAATAAGAGCCCTTGTCCTTATTGATCTCTTCCTCGAAAGAAACATAGCGCGTGATATCGAAATCGGCTTTGTTCAGCAAGAGGAGAGAAAGAAGACGGGAGACACGACCGTTTCCATCGTCGAAGGGATGGATGCAAAGAAAATCGAGAATGACGCAAGGAATCAAAAGAAGTCGGTTGATCTGGCTATCGCTAACGGCGACCCGATAAGCAAGGACCAAATCGCTCATCGCTTGAGGCGTGAGCGAGGCCGAAACGGGATTCCATCGAACAATCGTCGAGCCATCCTTATGCGTTTCCGTAATAATGTTATCGTCCTTTTTCCATTCGCCCCGATGGACGATTTGGGCCCGCTCTCCCATCAGATGATGCAAAGAGCGAATGACGTCCTCGTTAAACTGGAGGCTCAGACTGTTCTGATGAACGATGGATAAGGCGTCCTGATAGCCTTTGATCTCCTGCTCGGTATGATCGAGGGGAAGGCTGTTTTCAAGAACGAGGGCTTTGATTCTTTTATCGGTGGCAACAATCCCTTCTATTGCGTTTGATCCTTTGACGGATTGGACGATGGCGATTTGCTTAAGGCTTTCGTAAATGGAAGGATATTCCCTCCGGGCGGCGCTTTCTTTCCCTTTCATCGTGAAAATTAGATTCGACAAGGAAAGAAAATAAGGGGGAAGCTCGATTTTTTTCAAAAAGGAATAATCAAAGGTATGCATAATTTACTGCATATATTTTAGCATTTTATATGCAGTATTCAAATTAATTTGAATATTTTACTGCATATTATTTATATTTTTATATGCAGTATTTTTACATAAACCATTAAAAAATCCGAACCTATTTCAGTTCGGATGGTTTATCAATGGTGAAGCATTCGTTTCCAAATTCGAACCACCCTTGGAAAAAGAAAAATTCCGCAGGATTTTCTTATAATTCATGATGATGTGACCCGTGCCATCCGGATAGAGAATGATTCCCCGCACAAAAACATCAATCAGAAGTTGTTTGTTGGCCTCTTTCTTGAGGTCGAGGGCGCGGCACTCGTCGAAAAACATCAGGATGTCATCCTCATCCAAGACCGGATTTTGGATTAGTTCGTTCCCGATGGCGGCTTCAAGCCCTCTCTTTTGCTCTTCCAGTTCCGCTAGGCGCGATTTCGTGGAGTCGCTGATAATTCCCTCTTCCACCGCCCTAACGAGGTTGGCAATGCGTTTCTCGGTGTCTTCCTGACTCTTCTCAAGGGCTTTGAGAACCGGGTTCGCCCGCTTTTGGTACTCGAGAATCTTCTCTGTGAAATCCTTGATGACCTGATCGTTGCGCAAAAGCTCGTCGGCATAATGAACCGCCATATTCTCAATCGTGTCTTTGTCCACCGAAGGCATATCGCAAGTGTGGTTCTTCTTCGTGTTCGTGCACTTGTAGTAGCGATAATACTTCCCGTTCTTTTTCTTGAGGCACGATTCCCCGACCATCAGCCCACCGCATTTGCCGCAAAAAAGCTTCCCGGAAAGAAGATAGTTCGCCGGGGATTTGTAATGGGCCGGTCTTTCTTGGTTTTGATCAAGTTTAATCCTGGCTCTTTCAAAGAGGCCATCGTCGATAATCCTAGGAATGCCGTCCTTGACCACGGTTTTGTCGAAGCGGTATTCGCCAAGATAGCGCCGATTTTTGAGCATCCGGGCCACGGTAGAGAAGGAAATCGGGTTGCCGTGGAATCCCAACACCGATTTGTCGCGCATATAAGCAGCCACTTGGTTGATGTCGAATCCTTCGTCCGCATAGAGATGAAAGACTTCTCTGACCACCGCCGCTTGCTCCGGATTGATGACTAAGCGCTGGTCGCTATTGACCAAGTAGCCATAGGTGACCACGCCCCCGTTGAATTTGCATTCCAAGGCGTTGTCGGTCATCCCGCGCCGGA
>DAISHV010000168.1:0-2269 GCA_036822315.1 Bacillota bacterium
CGGCCGTCCTCAAGATGAAGCACCCCGTCCACTTCCAGATTGAAGCGGTCGTGATAATGCGCGAATGAACCGCCCAACGCGGAAGAATAAACCAGGAGGTCCCGATAGACGAGCGCTTCGAAGATGTGGCCGAAGAGATCGAAATCGTGCAGGAAATAGTCCGGTGAAAGGCCCAAGGCGGCAATGGCAATAGAAGGGTCGACGAACAAATGCTTCTTCGGAGCACGGAGGGATTTCTCGCTCCGGATCTGCGGACACCAAGCATCGACGTCCTTGATGACGAAAAGCTCCTTTAGCTTCTCAACGTAGTCATCGAAAGTTGGCTCGGAAAGGGGATAGTAGCTCGCGGCGCCTTGGTAAAGGATGCTTCTCTTGCAGAGAGTGCCGATGTTGCGGGCGTAGGATTTCAGAATCGCCTTGGCGATCTCGGGGTTCCGTTCGACGCCATCGATCGCGGAGATATCTTTGCTGTAGATCTGTTCGTAAGCATCCTTGGCGATCAGGAGTTTGGCCAAGGGGTTTGCAATCGTAAGCGTTTTGGGCCAGCCACCCCGGGAAGTGGCGTAGAAAAGGCTTTGAACCGTGAGGGGGCTTTCTTTGCCCGCCACGCTCTCCGCCCCGTCAAAAAGTTTTCTCAGGGAAACCGTCCCACTACTTTCTCCGGTCTCGTAAAGTGACATCGGCTGCATCTCCACCGTCGAGATACGCTGAGTCCCCGTGTGGGGCGTGACGACCTTTTTCGAGGTCGACCCCGTTAGGAAATAAACCCCGTGCTCGTCCTCGTGGTCATCGCAGGATTGGCGGACGGCACCCCAAATCTTCGGCGCATCCTGCCATTCATCGAAAAGAATGGGCTTTGGGAAGGCAAAGAAAGCAGAAGGCTCGCTGGCGGCCAATTTGAGGTAGGAATCCCGATGATCCTCATCCTCGAAGGCGATAACGGAACGGCATCTCTCATTGGCCGTCCTCGTTTTCCCACATCCTTTGGGCCCGACGATCTGGATGGCGCCAAAAGCCTGCGTTCTTAAATCCAAATCTTTGTCGATAATCCGCTTTTTGTAATCCATGCCTTTTTCCTCAGGAATATTCTAGCTTTTCTTAATTCCTATATCAACAACAGTTTTAGTTTTTCTTCGCGTTTTGTTTTTGTATTTCTTCGCTTATTGTTTTAGTAATTCTTCGCTTATTGCTTTAGTATTTCTTCGCCTATAGCTTTGAGCTTTCTCCGTTTCCCGGTTTCCTCCCAAAAAAAATTAAAGTACAAATTAAACCCCATTGTTCCTCTGCATCTGGTTCGATTCCACAAACGGAAACCATTCTTCCATCGACGCCATCGAAAGGATGAAAAAACCGAGCCCTTTTTGGAACATCGTTACGGATGGGTACCCGTATAGAAAACAGGCCATATATCGGCGAAAGAAAGTCAGCGAGTTGGAGCGTGCTAGTTGCGAAGCCGTCACTGAATCTCAGCTTCCTTTTTCCCGACGACAGAATCATCCATCGCTGTCTCTAAGAAATAATGCTCTTTGTCAAAGTTTTGAGCGAAGCTACTTTCGTCGGTGTAAATCTTTATTGCGTCAGAACCGGAATTAACGGCTTCGAGGAAAAGTGAGGTGTTATCCGAGAAGACGACTTTCACAACAGCGTCGTCACTTACGGAGAAATCCGCTTTGTTGGAAAGGTTCTCAAGCGAAATAACCGATACTTTGACAATCGTTTTGTTTAGGGCAAGAACATTTTTAGACTGAGTCCAACGAATAGTAAACCTAGCCGCAAGCGAATGAAGGTCATCTGCAAAAGGGGAAAATTCCTGTGGGTAATCCTCAATCTCTGTTCCTTTAAAAGAAAGAAACCGTCCATCCGAAAACTCAAACTGGACAACGCTATTGCTAGCAAGTCTGTCAAAACGCAAATTCGTAACGGTCGAGCCAACAATAGATTTCAAAACACTAATCGTCAGTTCATCAAGATGTTAATTAATTTGACCCATTTTTGTGTTTCCTTTCAAAGTGAATGTGCTGAGCCAAGATGTTGTATTTATCCGAATCAGTAAAATCGATGGTTGGACTCCCCTCTTTAGACGTAAGCCGTAATGTCACATCGGTTCCGTCATCCAGAGTACAGCGATAGAGAATCTCGCCTTTTCCGTTATAGTCGATGTAGTTTTCTACTGAATTATTATAGTACTTCATAAAATAGGCTTTCGCATCCTCCAAGTCACCCTCGATTTGTCGTCGTGCCTTTTCTTAAAAGAACTCTTAAGTGCAAA
>DAISHV010000169.1:0-2267 GCA_036822315.1 Bacillota bacterium
AAAGCCGTGACGAGAACCTGGATCCAGCTAAGGGAATAAACGTGGGCCAAGCCGAAAAGAAGCGAACTCGCCAGAATGCAAACCCATTTTATGTCCGTGAGTTGATTGATTCTACGGAAGAAGAAGCCGCGAAAGATGAACTCTTCCGCCAGAGCGACGCCAAGGATGTCCTGGGCGAAGACGAAGGCGAATTGATAGGCCTTGGTATAGCTCGTCGTCCCGACCAGCTCCTTGCCGCCACACCAAATGGGGACCAGGGTGAAGAGAAGGGAAAAAATCAGCGCGAGCCCGATTCCGAAGAGGATTTGCAGGGGAATTTTGCTTTTGGAGAAACCCAACTCCTCCCACGTCGTCCGATCGATCAAGCACAAAATGAGCGGGCCGATCGCCGCCACCCATTGGAGGGGGATGATCGTGAGCATCCGCAGAGTCAAGCTCCAGGTTGGGAATACCGTCTTATTGAGTATAAAAACGCCAAATAGCGAACCCCAAACCCAAATCGCGGCGAGGCCAAGCTCAATCCAAACGCGCTTTTTTGTCATTTTCATCGTTGGGTTGTCCAAGGGGGTAAAACAGAAAGAGAAACACGGATTCCCTCAAGCTGAAGCCCCTTCCTTTACCAAATAGTACACCAAATCCAGCGTCGCATCCGCACATGAAAAGATCCTTTTGGCTAGCCTTCCCATCCAATGCGCCCATTGTCCTGTGCTCATAGAATTGTTAGATGCAGCCGGTATCGGTCAAGAGATAGATCTCCCTCCTTTTTTCCTTCCTCGCGGATTTTCGAAGGCCGCAGCAACCTGTCGACTTCGGAGAAAGGAAAGTCGAGCGAATCGAACCCCCAAGCCTTCTTTTGGGTTGGAGGATGACGGACCGGAGATGGGGAAAAAATCCAAAATGATGTTAGAAATCTCGTTGACGGTTAATCTTGGATGAGCTTGCTTTCGTGGTGGGCCTTCACAAGAAAATCATGAAGGATGTCCTCGGTTTTTATTTTCATGAAGCACGTCGTCGTCCCATCGCTGCAACCATAGTATTCTTCGGAGACCACGCTTCGGTCGAAAACGACCTGAATTTTTTTACTTTCATCAAGCAAGACGCTGAAGACCGTCGCCGCTCCAATCGGGGCTCCGAGCATGCTTTCGAACAAGGCTACCGGCGCAAAGGAGACACGTGGACAGCCGAGTTGCTCAGAGAAAGCCTTTCCAGCAAAGCGCTTGTCGCCTGCGGTGACGAAAAGATAGAAGTGTTCCTTAGCTTCATCACAAAGGAAGAGGGTTTTGACCATTTTCATCTGGAGCTTTGCGTCGATGGCGGCGCAATCCTCCATCGTTACCGCAACATCGGTGTCTACCCGTTCGAAGGGGATTTTCCATTCCGCCAGTTTCTGGTAAACCTGGGTCTGAAGTTTTGACGTCCTTTGGAGTGGCGCCTTATCGGTTATCGCACTGACATAAAACATGATGGTTTCCTCATTTCGCCAGCAGTCTATCATGCGATTATTTATAACAAAAACGAATGTTTGTCATAGTTATAAATACAAAAACGAATGTATAGTAGTGGCATGGACACGAACATTCTTAAATATCAGGCTTTTGTGAAATCCGCGGAGACCAAGAGTTTCACCAAAGCGGCGGAGAGTCTCCATTACACGCAGGGTGGGATCAGCCGGATGATTGCCGACCTTGAGAACGAATGGCAGGTCTCTTTATTCTCGCGGGGCAAGAAAGGGCTTGAACTCACCGAAGATGGGAAGCGCCTATTGCCCTACGCCGAGGGGCTTTGCGCTTCGTTTGACCGTTTGGAAGGCGAGGCTTCTGATCTTCGAGGGCTCGGGAAAGGGACGATCCGGATCGGGGCGTTCTCTTCGGTCGCGACTTATTGGCTTCCTTCTATCATCGCCGCGTTCCAGAAAGAGCATCCTAGCATCTCCTATCAACTTAAACTCGGCGATTATGAGGAAATCGAGGGTTGGATCAATGACGGCGAGGTGGATTGCGGATTTCTCTCTATCCCCAGCAAAACCCCTTTGGATTGCCTTTCTTTGGCCAAGGATGAGGCAGTGGTGGTACTGCCGGAGGGACATCCCCTTTGCCGGAAGGAGAGGATTTCTTTGAAAGATCTCTCGCCCTTTCCGTTCCTCATGCTTGAGGATGAAAAGGAGAAAGAATTCGCCCGTTTGTGGAAGGGCGCTTCGCTCGACGTCCGTTTTCGGAGCTGGGACGATTACTCGATCATGGCGATGGTGGAGAAGGGGCTCGGCGTCA
>DAISHV010000170.1:0-2226 GCA_036822315.1 Bacillota bacterium
AGTCACCTGCCTTACCGCTTGGCTACGGATGCAGCGGATAGGATTATATCATTCTCTTTTCTTAGGGGCAACGAAAAGGAAGGAACAAACTCTTGGCGGCTCATTTCAAAGCGGCAGAACGGGCTAAATCTTCAAGAGGCGCCCAGAAAAAGCCTTTGAGCGCGCTAAAGAGAAGCCGGAGGTTATCCTCACTCGCGGGATAAAGACGATCGGCGAAATAAGAGAGGTTATCGATCTCGGCTTTGAGGAAGCATTCTTCAATCATATGGACCGGCTCAGTAGGAAGCGGCCCGTAAAGAGAAAGAATCGTTTCATCGAGGCGGGCGAAATACTCTTGGCGGACTTGTTTCACAAAATCATGATGGTAATAAATCGAAGCGAGATAGTGATGGAGGTAAATCACTTCTTTCCGGTGGATCAATTTGTCTTGGAATACCGGACGAAAGTCCTCAAAAGACACCGCCTGGGCTTTCGAGCGGACCACCGCATAGCCCGGCAGGTGATTAAAGCGTTGCCACGCCAAAGAAAAAGCGGCATCCATCAAGATCTGTTTGCTCTTATAGCGGAGAAACACCGTCGGCTCGGAAATGCCGAGTTTTGCCGCGATTTTGAGCGTCGAAACATGCCCGGTCCCGCCTTGGGCGGTCTCCCGCATGACCTCATCGAGGATTTTTTCCGCTAAATCCGCATCCAATTTTCGTCGAGCCATCGTTTTCTCCTTAAGAAAAAGGGCCTCCCAGAGGGGAGGCCCACAACATCAAAGAACTTTCTCGAGTTTCAAATGCGCCGTCTCAAAGACGCCATCGCAATACGTCACGTGGGTCTCCGATTGGACGAGCGGACGGACATACTCCCGGAATTCATCGCTGAGACGGGTGTTGTTCTTAAGCCAATCCTGCGGGATCTTCTTCTCGGCGTTAGCAATATCCTTGACGGGCGAGAGGAAATAATCGATCACATAAGGCTTCGAGGTGATACGGACGATGCAAACCATCTGCCCCGTTTCGCCTTCGAGGGCTTTTAAGACCGCATATTTTGAGGTCTGAATCGCTTCTTGTTTATCGACATCGCTCGCGAGAATCGAATCGGCGCGCTGAGGGAGCGAAAGTTCCATCACTCGGGTGCCATAGCCGAGTTTCTCGTGGATCGATTCGGCTAAGGTCAAACAGACGCCTTCGAGGCTTTCGTGACCAAAGCTATCAACGACTCCATGGTTATGATGGGCCACCGGGATGCCTTCGGAGAAGGCGCAAACCGCGAAGCCTTTCTTCTCGTAAATTTTCTTCAAATCTTTCAAGAACTTCTCTTCGTTCCATTCCATTTCTGGAACATAGATCAAGTCGGGGCGTTCGCCTTCGGGGAGAACATCGACGGAGCCGGTGAGCCATCCGGCGTTCCGTCCCATGATTTCGACGAGGACAACCTTGCCTTTTTTATAGGCGCCGGCATCCACCACCGCCATCTTCATCATATTGATGACGTGACGGGCGGCTGAAGGATAGCCGATCGCGTGGTCGGTCACATAAAGATCGTTATCGACGGTCTTGGGGATGCCAATGACCGCGATATCCATCTTTTTCGCTTTGAAGAATTCTGAAAGCTGGAGGCAAGTATCCATCGAATCATTGCCACCATTGACGAGGATGTAACCAATGTTGTGTTTTTCAATCGTGGCGATAACTTTATCGAAGAGAGGATCGCCGATGGCGGGCATTTTCTTTCGGGTGCTGCCTAAGGCGGCGCCCGGGGTTTGCTTCAAGAGTTCGATTTCCTCGAGGTCTTCTTTGCGGAGATCGACCAAGTTATCATCAATCAAGCCTTCAACCCCATAACGGGCCCCATAAATCCCGTCGATCTTGTCATCGTGTTTGAGCGCCTCGGCAATCACGCCATAAAGCGAGCAATTGATGACAGGCGAGGGGCCGCCGCTCTGGAAATAGACCAAAGACTTTTTCTTCATAAAAAGGGATCCTTCCTGAAAGGCGAAAACGCCTTTCCTGTTTCTTTATTTGCTCTTATTTTATCTCGTGGCAAGAAAATAACCATCACCAACCGCAAAAAGGACGCCCATTTGAGGGCGTCCTTCATTTCCGTGAATCCTTAAGCGAGAGGCTTAGTCGGCTTGTCGGGAGTTTTATTCTCCAACGGGTTCATCTGCCGTTCTTCTCTCCGGCGTTTTCTTAAGCGCTTGGAGCGAGTCGTTCGGACGAAGAAGTAACCACCGAA
>DAISHV010000171.1:0-2190 GCA_036822315.1 Bacillota bacterium
ATGGAAGATTTCAAACTTTCCATCATGATCAACCGCGATGGCAATGCCAAAGCTTTAACGATGGATCTCGCTCCTTTCACTTTGGTGGGGGCAACGACGAGAGCGGGCGATCTTTCTTCGCCTTTACGAGCCCGTTTTGGCATTTCGGCCAAACTTAATTTTTACACCCCGGAAGAACTCGGGCAAATCATCGAGCGAACCTCCCATGTTTTGGGAATGCCGATCGATAAAGACGCCGAAATGCTTTTGGCTCATCGTTCCCGCGGAACGCCCCGAATTGCGAACCGTCTTTATAAACGGGTTCGCGATTTCGCGTCGTATGAAGACAAGGAACGCATCGATAAAGCCTCGACTCTCAACGCTCTGACCGCACTCAAGATTGACGAACTTGGACTCGACGATGTCGATCTCAAATACCTGAGTGCCATCATCGAACGTTTCCATGGGGGACCGGTCGGACTTGAGAGCATCGCCTCTTCGATTGGCGAAGAAATTACCAACCTTGAAGACGTCTATGAACCTTACCTTCTCATGATCGGGATGATCAACCGCACCCCGCGGGGGAGAGTCGCCACCGAAAAGGCGTACGAGCACTTAAAAAAGCCCCATCAAGGTTCGCTTTTTTGATATACTATTAAAAATTACTAATCATTCGCGCATCAAAAGGCAAAACTGCAGGGAGGTTAAGTCTTATGAAAAAACGTTTGGAACTCTTGAAAACATCGCCATTTTTTTGGTTTTTGATTATCGGAGGCATGGCCTCATCGCCGCTATCCTCCTCTTCGTCCTTGGCCTTTTAGCGTATTTCGGCAACAAAGGAACAACCCTCTTTTTAGCCCTTCTCATTAGCTCTTTCGTCCTTTTCATCGTTTCGGCGGTCACCCTTTTTGTGGGCATCGGCTTGAGCGATAGCAAAGGACGCAAAGCCCGTGAAGAAACGAAAGAGCGGGCGGTTTTGGACGAAAAAGCCAAGGCTTCTCGTGCCATCTTCCTTCGGAATATGGCCCACGATATTCTCACGCCGATCTACGGCATTCAAGGGATGACGAATATTGCCCGCGATAACCTTCGGACTCTTGACACCGTGAACCGCTGCCTCAGCAATATTTCCGAAAGTTCAGATCACCTATTGAGCTTGGTCAATAACGTCCTCGACGTCACCCACCTCAGCAGCGAAAAGGTCGAACTGAAAAACGAGCCGTTCAACTTGATGGATGTTTTGAACTCCCTCTCGGGCATTGTCCAAGGTGAAATCGAGTCGACTGCCGTCATTTTCCGGACCGACTTCAAAGGCATTATCCATTATCAGGTCCAAGGCGATTCAACCCAGCTAAAACGGGCCCTTTTGAACTTCCTTGATAACGCGGTCAAACATACCTTGGAAGGGAAGGGGATTACCTTCACCGTCTCAGAAAAAACACTTTCGGAGGGCAAGAGCTCTTATCGTTTTGAAGTCAAAACGACAGGCTATAGCCTCTCGAATCCGCTCTTAAACGCCCTCAATTCGAATAGCGCTTCAGGCTTAGATAGTGCCGAAGGAAGCGAGCTTTCGCTTCGAATCGCCCGCGACCTTTTTGCCTCGATGGGCGGGCATTGCGAAGCCGAGAATCTCAAGGATGGCGGCCACCAAATTGGCGTCGAACTTCCGTTTGAACGGATCGCGACGGGCCAAGTAAGCCACACGGGTGCCTACACCCCGAACCTCAACAATCGCCGGGTGCTTCTCGTTGAAGATAACGCGATCAACCAAGCGATCGCCGTCTATCTTCTTAAACCGACCCAAGCCGACATCACTTTAGCCAAAAACGGTCAGGAAGCCGTTGAAAAATTCATGGCTTCTAAAGAAGGAACTTTCTCGCTGATTCTCATGGACATCTCCATGCCAATCATGGATGGCTATGAAGCCACCAAACGGATTCGAGAATCCGGCCGGAAAGACGCTTTGAGCACGCCGATTCTTGCGATGAGGGCTAACGCCTTCAGCGAAGATACTGAAAAGATTCTCAAAACGGGCATGAACGAGCATTTGACGAAACCGATCGATAAAAACATGCTCTACGTCGCCCTCAATACTTATAAAGACGGAATCCCCGCAAAAGCCACCTCGAAACGCAAAAGTAGCTTCTTTTCATTGTGAAAAGGAAATTTCTTCCTTCCTAAGGAAGGAGCTTTTGAGTCAAAAATGAATTT
>DAISHV010000172.1:0-2178 GCA_036822315.1 Bacillota bacterium
GATAGTAGACGAGGGCATAGCAAAGAAAAGCGCTCCAAAGTGCCAGCAAAGAAACGCCCGCCAGGGCAAGAAGAGAAATCCAACGATGATCTTTCTTTTTTCTCATTGCTAAAAAGCCTAGCACATTCGAAACTTTTCGCGAAAGGAAATGCTATTTTTCGTCCAACTGCTCCCCATTTTTCAGGAAAAGTAAAGCGTCTATGAACAATTTTTCTCTTGAAGGTGTTAGAATGAGGCTAGTTGATAGGTGCAGCTTGATAAGGGAGGCCCACTAATTAAGTTATGCCCCAAAATTCGCTCATTGACGCCATTAACGACTTGCCCGCTTCTTCGGTCACTTTTCGCGTTGAGAGAAACGGCAGTCTTCGCCTTTTTAATTTTTCCGCCGGTTTTTGCCGCATGGTCCGGTGTACGAAAGAAGAAGCCTTCTCCTTCTATACTGCTGAAACCGTTTTTCAACATCTCCATCCCGATGATCGGGAGGCGATGATTCACTTTTACGAAACTCACAAACTCGATTTGCTTCCCAGCACTGCCAGTTGTCGTCTTGCTCTCGTCCATGGCGGTTATCTTTGGGTTTCTTTGACCTTCTCGATCATTCAAATCGAAGATTATCGTTACGTCTACATGATTTCACCGACATCGATGATCTCAAAGAACGAGAAAAGGAACTCGAACAAGACTTCGAAACCGCTCAAAGTTTCATGTCCTCTTTGACGGAAACCTATATCTCTGTTCGCCGCAGCAACATGACGAAGAACCTTCATGAATCGATTCGGCTATCTTCTTCGTTAGGGAAAATCTCCTCGGGTGAGAATTACGATGAAGCCACCGAGAAAATCCTCGCTTGCATTCCAGACCCCAAAGAACAAGCCGAGTGCCGAGAATATTATTCTCGTGATGGGACTCTCAAAGCCTTTAACGAAGGAAAAAAGACCCTGACGAAAACCTATCGGATGAAGCTCCATAATGGGGCGATTCATTGGGTGAGAAGCATCGTCAAGCTCTTGCAGAGAGACGATGGGGATCTCATCGCTTTCGCCACTTTAGCGGACGTCAATCAAGAAGTCATCAACGATTTCCTCGCCCAGAAGATCATGATGATCAATTATTCGACGGTCGCTTAATACGAGCCTTCCACCGCTACCCTCTATGTCCGCTCGACGAAGAATTCATACGCCGCAACTTTTAACGCCCTTCCTTACGAAGAATCGGTCGAAACCGCGATTAACAATCAAGTCGCGGATGAAGACGTTAGTACCTGCATCCGTTCTTCAACCATCAGCGTGATTCGCGAAGAGCTCAAAAACAAACCTTTCTTTTCCTTCTATTACACGAAAAAAGATATCCCCGATCATCCCACTCCGACTCCGATTCGGATGAAGTGCGACGTTTTCTATCTCGACGAAACCGCGACGACAATCGTCTTCCTCTTTAGCGACGTCACCGCGATCGTCAATCAAGAAAAAGAAGCCCGCGAAAAACTTGAGATTGCCTTAGCCGCCGCCGAACAAGCCTCTTTGGCGAAGACTCAATTCCTTTCCCGGATGTCGCATGAGATCCGGACGCCAATGAACGCAATTATCGGCCTCGATGCCATCGCCCTTCAAGAAGAAGGCTTAACCCCAGCTCTTGAAGATCATCTCCAAAAAATCGGAATTTCGGCCCGCTTCTTGCTCTCTTTGATTAACGACATCCTCGATATGTCACGCATCGAAAGCGGCAAGATGGTTTTAAAAGAAGAGCCCTTCAATTTCGAAGAACTCATCACGGGGATCAATACCATCCTCTACGAGCAATGCGTGGATAACGAACTGGACTATGAATGCATTTTGAAATCGCAAACCGAAGAAACCTATGTTGGCGATGTGACCAAGCTTCAAAAGTCCTCGTCAATATTCTAGGGAACGCGGTGAAATTTACGCCCAAAGGGGGCAAAGTCACCTTCTCGATTGAGCAAACGCTAAAGCGACACACCAGTGCCCATCTCCGTTTCCGAATCGCCGATACCGGAATCGGGATCGATGAATCTTTCTTGCCGAATCTCTATCAGCCCTTTAGCCAAGAAAACCGCGGCAAGACTTCGCCTTATGGCGGCTCAGGATTAGGATTAGCCATCTCGAAGAATATCCTTAACCTGATGGGTGGGAAAATCGCGGTGAATTCCGTCAAGAATGC
>DAISHV010000173.1:0-2173 GCA_036822315.1 Bacillota bacterium
CGAAGAACCCAGGAAAATCCTTCAGGGTGAATTTGCATTTCCACGTAGCCATATCCTTTCCTCCTTTCTTGGCTTTCTGCGGCCGCTATTTCGGAGGAAACAAGCCTGGCTCCCCATTGGGAAAGACTTGTTCCTTTGGCCCTTTTTAGAAAGCAAAAAGAATAATAGCATCGCTAGAAATGTCGCGCGGGACTTGGAAGTCCCTCACGAAAGATTGGCTCTTTTTTGGCTTCCCTTTTCGGGAAACCAACCTCTTGTTGAGGGACAATCGATGTGCTTATTTAAGGTCGAGGCGGAAAGAGAAGCAGGAACGCTCTCCGATCGATAACGGATAATCGTTTGAAGCTTTGATCGTCAGAACAATGAAAAGGCAGTCTTGCTTTGTCGGATCGGAAAATGGGTTGGTTTTAAAAATAAGGTTATCTTTGCCCAGAGGAGCTTTTTGAACGTTATCCCCCAATCCCTATCGCTACAAAAAAGGCAAGCCGAATTGATGATAGAGTCTGAGGAAAAAACGCCGCTCTCCTGGAAAGAGGGGGGCGGTTTTCAGTCAGAGAAAAGATCAAATTTGCGTCGCAAAGGCCAAAAATTCGGGATCGACCAGACTTTTTTCATCGGAAAGAAAGATCTGATATGGCCCAACGACGTGTTTTCGCGCAAAAGCATCTGCCTTTCTTAGTTCAAAAAGCGGCCCCAATTGGTCGGTGTAAAAAGTCTCTTGAAGTTTCTCGGGGTGGGGGCCATCGTGGTAGACGACAACGAAATATGGCGTTTCCCAATTCTCATCGACCCGAGCGACGCCCCAGCGATTCTCCAAAGCGATTTTAACGTCTTTTTGCCGCGCGTTATTCTGGGCAAAGGGGTCCGAGAACGGCCGAGAGGGGAGTGAGGGGTCGTGGTCGTATTTTCGGAGGGCCAAATTCAGAAGATCCCTCAGCTCACTTTCGGAATAATCGCGGTTGACGCACAATGAGAAAAGGGTGTCGTATTCCCTTTCAATATCGATAAAATAGAAAATCCTGTTTTCGATCTTCCGCTGATAGGCTATCGCTTTGATGGGCAAAGTGACTTCTCGTTCCATTTTTCTTCCCCCTATTTTTTCTAGAAGAGATTGGTGATGTCACTCACGCTCGGATCCGCTAAAAGCTCGTCCGATAACCGAAGTAGTTTCGAGGCTTGATAAGCATTCGGATGGCTATATTTTTCGGCGGTCGCCAAGGGGATTTTATAAGCCGCTTTCACTTCGAAGGAGCGATCGAAGATGACCGCGACCAAATCATCGAATCCCGCGGCGAGGTCGCGGAGGGCGCTCAGTTGCCTTTGCCCTTTTTTGGGTTCAGGCTCCCAGAGACCTTTGATTTGGTAGCGAACGCCATCTTTTCCGGTGGCGTCAAAGCCTTTGGTGCTCGGTTCCGCCATCGTTAGTCCCAAAGTTTTGCAAACGAGCCATTCGGCGTAATCGCCTTGCGGGAGGTTGTTCGTCCGGAGGATTTTTCTTTCTTTGAGCTCGCCGATGATCGCGCCGTAGAGTTTGAGCATGTCTTCGGGTGAAAGCAGATCCAAATTGATGGAATTTGCCGAGGTGGCTGTCGGGGCGATCGCCGAACTTCCCGCGGAGGCTTGGGCGAATGAAAGAATGCTGAATTGATGGCCATTCGCGTAATCGTAATATTTGCGGAGGGCGTTGCCTTTGTTCCCGTGATGATCGCCATTTTTGATTTGGTTCAGAACTTCTTCCATCACTCCATCGTCCGCGACGATACTATCGACGTTTTTCCCCGTCTCTTTTTCGACGGCGTTGAGCTTAGCGATTCGGCTTTGAATCGATTTCTCCGAATGGCCTCCCTCTTCCAAATAGCGCGTGAATTCTTCGATTTTCATGTTTTTTTAACCTTTTTTAATTATTATGGGCTTCGCTTCTCGGCTTGTATAGCGTCCCTCATTCGTTCCGTCGATTTTTCAGGTAGGTTGAAACAATCGTCTCGATTTTCGCCGCCTTCGGGTCGCCGATTTCTTTGAGAAGTCGGAGGTAAACTTTAATTTCGGCGAAAGTGTCGAGATGGCAATAACGGAGCATCCCCGACCGGACAGTTTCTTTCTCCTTGGGCTCAAGCATTCTGAGCCGGTAATAATCGATTTGGGCGTCATCCCCGTTTTGGGAGCCGGGCAGGGC
>DAISHV010000174.1:0-2112 GCA_036822315.1 Bacillota bacterium
GCCATCAAAGATCGTTTAGCTTTGATTTTTGCTTGAGGCGTTTAGAAGATTTTTTAACGGAGACGACCTATAAACCGATTAGTGAAAAGGGAAATCTAATAAAAATAGCCAAGGCAGATGGTAATGACTATCTTTCTTTGGGCGGCATCGAAGCATCAAAACAACGATTCCGATGTCGTTAATAACAATTTGCAAAAGAAGAATTTGAATTCGTGAAGTTGCAAAATGTGACTTCACAGATTGGAGAAGACATGGCAGTTAAAAACGGAAAAATAGATAGCGTGCCAATTGCTGTTAATCACAGCGATATTGGGCATCTTATTCATATCATTCGAGGTCAACAGGTGATGTTGGATTATGAGTTGGCGCCGTTGTATGGCTATGAAGTTAAGAGACTTAATCAGCAGGCCAATCGAAATCTTGCAAGATTTCCGGAGGACTTTATGTTTCGATTGACAAAAGAGGAGATTGATTCCCTGAAGTTGCAAAATGTGACTTCACCAAATTCTCGGTTTTATGTTGGCCAGAAAGGTGGTTCTAGGAAGCCTCCATATGCCTATACGGAACAAGGAATTTACATGCTTGCCACCGTTCTTAAAGGCAAAGTAGCGGAGCAACAAAGCGTATCGATAATGCGCGCTTTTAGAGAAATGCGCCACTTCATAGCAAGTAACGCTTTGCTTTTTGAAAGGATAAGCGCCGTTGAATTACGACAGCTGGAATACCAGAAAAATTCCGATGAAAAATTTGATAAAGTTTTTCGGTATATCGAAGATCACGCTGAAGCCGAGCAAAAAATATTTTTTGACGGTCAGATTTATGATGCGTTCAATTTGATCACATCGCTTATCCGAAAGGCTCAGAAAAACATTGTTCTGATTGATGGATATGTTGACGTAAACACGCTGAATATCCTTTCAAAGAAAAATGCTGGAGTGGATGTAAAAATCTATACTTATCCAAGCGCAAAACTGACCGACAAGGACATCGCGACCTTCAATGCCCAATACCCGAATTTGATTGTCAAAAAGACATCCATATTTCATGATAGATTCATCGTTTTGGACCAAGCCGTCGTTTACCATATTGGTGCCTCCTTGAAAGATGCCGGATCCAAATGTTTTGCTGTTTCACTGATGGAAGATCCGGAGATAGCGACAAACTTACTTGATCGATTAAAATCGCTATGAGGAAGAGCGGGGGGGTATGTTAAAAGCTAAAAGGCATTGATTAGTTTCCTTGCCCGCCTCAACCCAGCATCATCAGCTTTGCCGCTTCTATTTCTGTCGAAGCCGTGTGTTATTTCGAAAGTCACGGAAGGATAATAGTCATTAAAGAGTTTGGATTATTTTTTCGTTCCTAATAAGGAGGATGGTTATGACTTATCAGGTGAAGGTGACGGTCTTGGACAAGAAGCTTTATCCCGAGCTGCAGAAACAGTATTGCGCGAACCCTGTCAGTGGGAAGTGCCCTTGCTTCAACGTCGGCGACGAATTCATTTTCCGCCGGGACGATAGCAAGGACGATTTTTGGCACATGGGCGAGGGGACGCTCGTGAACTCGGGGAAGCCCGATCAAGATCTTGCCCATTCTCCTGATACTCACCATTGTGGGAGCAAAGGCATTCCGTTTTGCTCCGAGGCTTGGGACGCCATCAGCCGCTATATTTATTCCGCCCTCCAAGGCGGGGCCATTATGCATGGCTGGACCAATGACGACCACGTGATGATCGCCTGCTGCTCCGATGGGACAAAGCCCGTCATTTTCAAAATCGAAAGAATCGACATCAAAGACTAAAGCAAGCCCGCAAGATCTAGTAAACCAGTCGAAATCGACCTGTTTAAAAATGGGACTGACGTCATTCCGTTTTGATATGTTCATTTCTCAGTGACAAGGTTGGCTTCATACATGCAAATCCCCCATACAACGCACGTGGAAACGGTTTGTTCTTTAAAACTTCGTTAATTAATTGTCCCGGTTTTTCGACAGTGGATTTTTATGTCGTTTCTGTCAAGAAAATTTTCGGGAATTTTATATGTATGCATACTGGAGCAAGCGCACTATGCATACATATATACATGTGCTATGCACAGTATATAGTATAGGAATCGA
>DAISHV010000175.1:0-2073 GCA_036822315.1 Bacillota bacterium
AGTGGCGCCTTTGTTGAGCCACTTAAGGGCTAACTCTTCATTGATATCGGCTTTGTCTTCGCCGATAGCCGGATCGAAGGTGCCGATTTGCTCGATGTAACGTCCATCACGGGCGAAACGAGAATCAGCGGCGACGATGCGGTAGAAGGGATCCTTATGGCGGCCAATGCGGGTTAATCTGATTTTAACGGACATGGTTTGATTTCTCCTTTTCCTCGTAGATGATAGGCTTAGCAGGATATTCTGTCAAGTAAAAACACTTTACATCAATCCGAGGACAATCACGGCATCGCAATCGGGGCTATAAGCGACCTTAACGTCCCGGTTAGCGTAATCGCCGATTTCTGGAATAAATGAAAAAGGCGGGAAGGTGGTTTCGAAGATGCGGTGGGTATCCATTTTCATGAGGCGGTCATGCAGTTTGAATTGGGCGGTGAAAACGGTGCCAAAGCGTCCACCATAACTGCCCTCGACGAAATGAGCCGGGATGACCTCGTATAATTCGAGATGGCGGAAGAGAACAAAATAACTGATTAAGTAATGGACGATAAAGGGGAGTAGGACGAGGAAAATGAAACCCACAAGACCCAAATAAACATAAAGAAAGCGAATATCGCCCTCGCTGGGAATGAAAAGCAACGCGGCGATGGCCGAAAAAATGAGTCCGATAACGAGCATGTATTTCGCCATGCCGCGGTAGTAGCGGGCTTCAACGCTCTTTTTCATATTGTCTTTGCTCATCTTTTTGCCCCCTTAATTTGTTAACCTCATTATAACGAAGAAAGACGAAACCGCTAGGATTTTTTTCGACTATTTTTAAGGGGGTTTTGCAGGGGATTTTTCGGGGCGCTCTTTTAAGGAAGAGCGGAGGATAGTAAACTATCGTCATGATTTTAACCGTTGAACCTTGGGACTTAACCAAAACGGGCGAATGGGATCGTTTCCTTCGCTTTTATACCGCCTTCCTTAAAGAAGTCGAAGGCCTCGACTCTTTCAAAGAGCAAGAAGACATCATTACTTCGTTAGCTTATCACGACCACATCCTTGCTCTCAATCAACGGAGCGACCCTCCCTTTGTCATCGCTTCGCTTTTGAAAGATCAGGAGCTCATCGGCTTTGCCGAATATCGCGTTTTCCCTTTAGAACACCGCAAATCCTTCCTCGATTGCCTTTATATCCTCCCGAAAGAACGGGGACAAGGCTATGGCAGTTTCTTTTATCAAGAAATCGAAAAAGATCTTTTGCGTTTGGATGCGCGTTACGTCGATTTGACCGCTGGCGAGAAATCTTTGGGTTTCTTCATCGGCAAAGACTTTCAAAAAACCAACGACCACTCTTTGGAAAATCATCGGATGTGTTACCGGAAATTCCTTCCGCGGGAGTTTCCTTATAAGAAGATGCTGGTCTTAGGATCACCCGGGGCTGGGAAAAGCTATTTCTCAAGTCAACTCGCCCAAGCTTTCTCTTGCCCGATTGTCCACATGGACATGCTCTATTGGCGCCCGAATTGGGAGCACGTGAACGATGAGGAAATGCGCCATCTTTTGGATGAAGTGATGGCGGGCGATAGCTGGATTATCGATGGCAATTATTCCTCGACCCTTGAATATCGATATCAAAAAGCCGACGTTGTTTTCTTCCTCGATTATCCGCCGGAGATTTGCTTACAAGGCGAGAAAGAACGGCGGGGGAACCGCCGCGAAGATTTTCCCTCCTTCCTCAAGGAAGGCGAAGACCCTGATTTTTTGAAGTTCATCGCCGATTTCCCGAAAGTCGGTCGCTTCGTCATTGTTGATATGGCCGAAAAATATATCCACACCTCGTTCGTCCGTTTCTCTTCGAGGGAAGAGTGCAATCAGTTCCTTTCTCTCTATAAGAGAGGGCACTAATTCTCATCCTTGCTTTCAGCAGCTTTTACGCTTATGATACTTATCGCGTCTAATAGGCGCTACGCAGGCTCCGCTGACTTGTCACAAGATCATGAACCTGAAGAGAAACCCTAACCGAAGGAGGAAGAAATTCAATGAATACACATCTCGTTGAAGACGTTACTTCCCGTCAGATTCGGCACGA
>DAISHV010000176.1:0-2001 GCA_036822315.1 Bacillota bacterium
AATGCCTCCTTGATCAAGGGGTATATCGAGAAAGTCAAAGGCAATGCCGCTTGATAGCGATATTCTGATTATTGGTGGAGGGCCGGCGGCGATGACCGCCGCCCTCTATTCTTTACGAGCCGGACGTCGAGTGAAGATGATCGAAAAGGAGAACTTCGGCGGACAAATCGCCGACAGCCCTCGGGTCGAGAACTTCCCTTCGTTAAAGTCCATCTCGGGTTTAGAGTTCTCGAGCAATCTCTTTGATCAAGTGACTGCTCTTGGTGCCGAATTCGAACTTGATGAAGCCGAAAGCATCGAAAAAGAAGGTCAAGGTTTCCTTGTCAAAGGCAAAAGCGGAGAGTACCGCGCTTATAGCGTGATCCTCGCCACTGGCGTCAAACACCGCCACCTCAACATCGAAGGCGAAGACCACTATCTCGGACATGGCGTCAGCTATTGTGCCGTCTGCGATGGTCCCTTCTACGCCGGCAAAGATGTCATGGTGATTGGCGATGCCAATAGTGCCCTTCAATATGCGATTCTCTTAGCGGGCGAATGCCCCCATGTCGATGTGGTGACACTCTTCGACAAATTCTTCGCCGATGACGTCCTGGTCAAAGGCTTAAAATCCCTGCAAAACGTCACTATAACGCATAATATGTCCTCCCTTTCGTTCAATGGCGATGGCAGCAAATTGACTTCGGTCAGCTTCCAAAACACCCAAACGAAAGAAAAGAAAGACTTCCCGACTTCCGCGGCCTTCGTCGCGATCGGCCAGCTCCCTGACAATGAGCGTTTCGCCAATGTAGTTTCACTCCAAAAAGGTTTCATTCTTACGGACGATATGATGGCATGTAAAACCCCAGGCATCTTCGCTTGTGGCGATTGCCGCGATAAGAAAGTCCGCCAGTTAACCACCGCTTGTGGCGATGGCGCGATTGCCGCCTTGAGTGCTTCGAATTACGTCTTCAATCTTCTCCACGCTTAAAAAATAGCTTCGGCCATCCTTTGAAGATGCCGAAGCTTTTTTAATCGTAACCTCTAAGGTCAACGTGAGTAATGTACTTCGAGAGAATCGCTTTATAAATCAAAGCCTGTTCTTTCGGAATCATATGCAGTCCATGGGAGATGCAGTTTTCCGAATCAATGTAGCGCTGGAGATAATAACGTTGCGCCCCTTCAAGCCAGGCGCCGATCTCTTCGAAATCGTGCTGATTATGGTATTCGAGAATCGAAGTGGTCCGGAACTCATAAGGAATCCTGCCATCGATAAGGAAGCGAACCGATTCTTCAATATCTTCCATCTTGAAGGCACTCGTACCAACCGTCATCGCATATTTCTCTTTCGAGTTCTTGATGTCCATTGCCACATAGTCGACAAGGCCTTGTTCCACCGCCACCCGAAGAACTTCAGGCCGCGAACCATTCGAATCGAGTTTGATAATATAGCCCAATTGTTTAATCTGAGTTAGTTTCTCTAACAGATCCGGCATCATCGTCGGCTCCCCGCCCGTCACGCAGACGGCATCCAAAACATTTTTCCGTTGACGGAGGTACTCCAAAATTTCATCCCAAGGAATCGTCGGAGCGCTTTTAGGATTCAAAACCAAGGAAGAGTTATGGCAAAACGGGCAGCGGAAATCGCAGCCTGCCATGAATAGCGTCGTCGTAATGTTATCGTCAAAGTCCAAAAGGGAAAGCTTTTCCCAACCCGAAAAATCCATATTTTTATTATAGGCTTTTTCTGATTGATGAGAAGCGATGAGCATAAAAAAATAACGAAGATTCCTCAGCCAAATGTAATTTTGGAAATTTTGTTAGATTCCCGAGAATAAATTTTAAAAATTTCACTTTTTTACGAATTTCATCATGATGATGTTTCATTTGATGTTTGATGATTTTTCGATTGACATGAAATTTTGATAGTGTTTGCTATTTAATATTTTTATTCTTATTCGTTTTTAATGTTTTTTATAGAAAATATGCCATAATTGAGGCATGGCGTACCGCAAGCTTGAC
>DAISHV010000177.1:0-1745 GCA_036822315.1 Bacillota bacterium
AGAGGTTTACAGCAGGCGTCCCTTTTTGGAAAAACGGACTTGTCCCATCACAGATTCTGTGACAGGACGAAGTCGTTCTTCCAAACAGGGACGATGGAATCCGTTCTCACCCGAAATCAAGATCGGTCGAAAGGCCGGTCTTTTTTGTATCCTAAAGCCGGGTGATGGTCCATCTGCCCCATCGATCATGAAGACATCGACCACGAACCAACTGATATGCTCGTACTCGAACCCGGTCATCCCCGAGGGTTTCCGGCAGAAGAGGTTGGCGACGTAAGCCAAGAATACGACCCCAAGAAAGATCACGCTCAATCACTTAAAAACTTTTTTGTTCCATATTTATGGACTCTTTGATTTAATTTTAAGCATTCGCCTCTAGGGTTTTCATGAACCGATTTCGTTTTGACCGAGATTCTCGGTTTCTCTTTGCACTGACGATGAGAATCGCCAAAAGAGAATGCACCCTCTCATCTGGAAGATGAAAAGAATTAAGGAAAATGTTAATATTTTTTTATGAAACCCCCTTCAACGGAGCCGTTAGTGGGAACGAAAACAACACCGAACCCAAAAAATTTGGATAAAATCGTCATCAAAGACATCTCAGGCTTGGTTAACACGCTAAAAGAAATGGCGGCATCCCATGAGGACGCTTCCCTTTCTTTTGCCGTCAAAGAGCAGCTCGAAGTGGTGGCGAATATCCATTCACCTGAACTTGCCTCCTATTCAATCGATAATATCATTGAATTACTGCGGCAAAATCTCGATGTCTGCTCTCCCGAGAAAATCTCTGCCAATCAGAACCAAGCTGCTCTCATGATTCAATCGATTTTCTTTTTCAGCCAAGCTCGGATCAAAGCGATGCAAGAAGAAAGCACCGAAGCGGCAATGGATATCCTCGAGCATGGGGCTACGACCCTTTGTCTTACCGCCGGCGGGATCTTCTCCGACTATTCCAAAGGGGTCGTTTTCGATAAGGTCTCCCTGATCGCTTCGCTGGCGAAGTCTCTTTTCGGAGCGATCGAAAAGAACCCGGGGCTCCTCAAAAAGATCCGAATCGGGATCGATAAGAGACGAAAGACCCGCCGGATGGAATACGACCTTGATCGGTTGCGGGAGCGCTTCCTCCAAAAAGGTCTCGAGTATCAAGATTTTTTCGGAGATTCGGTGGTATTCAAGGAGCTGGTCAAAGACTCTTATCAAGAACCGGCGAAGCTGGACAAAGATGCTTTACTTCACCTGCCGAGTTTCATCTTTTTGGTAGTCGCAATTGGTTTGGCAGTACTAATGCTGGTGGGCTTAACCCCACACCCGATCCTTTATGGCGTTGGCTTTGGCCTCATGAGTCTCGTGGTGCTTCTCAAAGTTTTTCAGTGGGTCTACGCCAAAGTGGCCTGGGATAAAGCGGCCAAAACACGCGAGGCGTGCCTGCAGCAACGCGAGGCCATTACCAATGGACGCATTTCTTACCAAGAGTATCGAAAATATCAAGAACGGCATGACCAAGCGGTCGAACGTTACTATGGGTTGGACGATCTCTATACTCGGATTGCTTTGACTTCGGTCCTTCTTGCATTTTGGGTCATCGGGGGAACCGGAACGGTCGCCCTTTGGATTACCCCGGCTCAACTTTGGGCTGAGGTTTTCTTGAAGATTGCTTCAATAACCTGCTTTGTCATCATCTTAATCATCACCATCTTTATCTATCTCAAGTATCGTTTCGTTGATTGATGGCTCGTTCGCGACCG
>DAISHV010000178.1:0-1631 GCA_036822315.1 Bacillota bacterium
TTAAGCACCGCAGTGGTGAAGGTAGGCTCTCGAGAGAGAACCGAGAATAGCACGTTGCCGGGCTTTTTCTTTTATAGGGGGTTCTTCGTGAAAGAAGAGCCCTCTTTTTTTCGTTCTAATGGCGTTTTGCCGAGATTTTGATAGAAATCCTCATTTTTCGGTCTTTCTCGAGAGGATCTCATTTCGGAATCTCTAAGCTCGCGATAACTTCAGGGACGATCAGTCTTTATCTTCGTCTTTATTGCGCATCTGGTGTCACTTTTTGACGGAGAAAGAAAAAAGCTTTGTTTCCGGCCTATCCTTTGGTTTAAAACCTTCACGAAGTGAAAATTAAGTTGATGAAAAATGATACTTATGTGTATAAAGTAATTGCATTGAGGTTTTTCAAATGGAAAAACAACGTTATATTGGGGCTGTCTGTGCGATCATTTCTGAAATTTTCGGAATGGCTTATCTCATCACGGGGTTCGTGTCCTCCTCCTATAACGCCGACATGGCGGTTTTGACCGGAACCACTTTGTTTCAGCTTCTCTTGGTTGTCTTGATGCTGGTTGGCTTCTTTGGCAATAAGACGCGGCTTCTTTTCGGAAGCGTATTGATCTCCATGGGTTTATAACGGTTTCTCTTATTTGATGGACGATGTTGCTGTGACGTTCCCTTTAGAGAGCTTCTATCAAAATAACGTTTGGGGTTATTCGACCTATCGGACCATTTACTTCATCGTTGATTTTATCTGGGTCATTGGACCTTTCTTGTTTTTGCCGCTACCTTTGGCCACGCGACCCGCAAATTGATCCGGCCCGCAGTCATCATCTTCTTTTCGATTGGCAGTTTGCTTTTAATCAATATCATCTTTGTCGCTATCGCGATGAAGCAAACGAACTCCACGGATTTCTTGGATCTCCTAAGCTGCATCGGGGATGGTTTCACCCTCTTTGCTTACGCTTTAGCGATTGCCTGCTCTTTACAAGAAGAAAAGAACGTTGTGGACGCCTCTATCTCCGAAGAGAAACCAGGCGAGACCCTGTGAGTTTGCTTTCGAGTCTACTATAATGAGATTGTGGATAAATTCACGTTAAAAAAGCTGCCTTCTTTCAGCGTCGTCGGCATTGAAGGCTCGAGCCATGACGGTCCGGATTTCGTTGCCCAGCTCTGGGATAAAGCCGAAAAGAAAATCGCCGATGTTCTTCCCTCTTTGAAGATTCGGAACATTTTCCCGATCTATTGGGGTCTTATGAGCGATAATTCGCGTTCCTTTAAACCTTGGGAAAATGATTTTAGCGAGGGGATCTATCTTGCAGGATTCGAATTAGCGGATGATCGTCTTATCCCGCCAGAAGGTTGGAGCAAATGGGACGTGCCTGCTCAAACCTACTTCGTTTTGCCTCTTGATGGTGATTATAAAGAAACCCTCCATCAAGGGCTGAAGACGATTCAAGCGAATGGGTATGTTCTTTCGGCCGCGATCTTCGATCATGGCGAAGAAGGGAAAATGTTTCTTTATTTCCCGGTCGAAGTGGCTTCCTAAAAAAGGCTTCAGATTAAGAAAAAAGACTGGCATTGCAAGTCTTTTTGTTTTTATTGGATCGAATCAACCAGGCTGGTCAATAAAGTGCGGTTATAGAAATGGC